>NZ_JBVVQW010000003.1:532879-640792 GCF_055811655.1 Mesorhizobium sp. WSM4809 | reverse complement strand
CCCTCGGGCTCCGGCCATGGACCGTTGCCGGCCGCCTTCCAGCGCCTGCGCTTACGCCCCACAAGTCCATGCCGCTTCAGGATCTCACCGGCCGTCGAGACCGCAGGCCAACCGCAGCAGGGCTCCGCACGCTTCAGCCGGGCCATGATCTTCTTGGGCCCCCACAGCGGATGCGCTTCCTTCTCCGCCACGATCCGCTCCACCAGCTCCGCTGCCGTTGCCCGGCCGTGCTCGAGCGGCGCCCGCGGCAGATCATGCAGGCCTTCCGGCCCGAACTCCCGGTAGCGTCCAAGCCATTTGTACCCGGTCTTGCGCGAGATCTCGAAGGCAGTACACAGCTGCGTCATCGTCTCCTCGCCAGAAAGGCATTCCACAACAAACCGAAGCCGCTCATCCATGATGCCAGTCTCTCGCCAAACCATCGCCGGTCCTCCCGGCGGACAAGAAAACTGTCACCCATCTAATCAGTCCATTCTGTTACCTATCTATCGGGTTCGGACAGAGCGTCTTTCTCCCCGTCACTATACGGGGAGAAATGCCCGGCAGGGCAATGAGGGGCAGCGCCAAAGTCGTGAATTTGTCAAAGCGTGAATAGGTGCGATCGTCGCCGAAGTCGGCACCGCCCCTCATCCGCCTGCCGGCACCTTCTCCCCGTATAGTGACGGGGAGAAGGAAGCTCAGGCTTCCCCAAACACCCGCTTGAAGATCGTGTCGACATGCTTGGTGTGATAGCCCAGGTCGAATTTCTCGCGGATTTCGGCTTCCGGCAGCGCTGCGGTCACTTCCTTGTCGGCCAAAAGTTCCTCAAGGAAATCAGCGCCTTGCTCCCACACTCTCATGGCGTTGCGCTGCACCAGCCGGTAGGAGTCTTCGCGCGACAGGCCGGCTTGGGTCAGCGCCAGCATGACGCGCTGCGAATGCACGAGGCCGCGGAACTTGTTCATGTTCTTCAGCATGTTGTCGGGATAGACGAGCAGCTTGTCGATGACGCCGGTCAGCCGTGACAGTGCGAAATCGAGCGTCACGGTGGCATCCGGGCCGATCATGCGCTCGACCGAGGAGTGCGAGATGTCGCGCTCGTGCCAGAGCGCCACATTCTCCATCGCCGGTAGCGCCATCGACCGCACCATGCGGGCGAGGCCGGTGAGGTTTTCGGTCAGCACCGGGTTGCGCTTGTGCGGCATGGCCGACGAGCCCTTCTGGCCCGGCGAAAAATACTCTTCCGCCTCCAGCACTTCGGTGCGCTGCAAATGCCGGATTTCGATCGACAGCCGCTCGACCGACGACGCGATGACGCCGAGCGTGGCAAAGAACATGGCATGGCGGTCGCGCGGGATCACTTGCGTCGACACCGGCTCGGGTTTCAGGCCGAGCTTCGCCGCGACGTGTTCCTCGACATAGGGGTCGATGTTGGCGAAGGTGCCGACCGCGCCCGAAATCGCGCAGGTGGCGATGTCTTCGCGCGCGTGCACCAACCGCTCGCGGCAGCGCGAGAATTCGGCATAGGCCTGCGCCAGCTTGACGCCAAAGGTCGTCGGCTCGGCATGGATGCCATGGCTGCGGCCGATGGTGACGGTGTCCTTGTGCTCGAAGGCACGGCGCTTGAGGGCAGCAAGCAGGCCATCGATATCGGCGAGCAGGATATCGCTGGCGCGGGTAAGCTGCACCGCAAAGCAGGTGTCGAGAACATCGGACGAGGTCATCCCCTGGTGGATGAAGCGGGCGTCCGGGCCGACGAATTCGGCGAGATGGGTGAGGAAGGCGATGACGTCATGCTTGGTGACGCGCTCGATCTCGTCGATCGCCTCGACATCGAATTTTGCCGCCCCGCCCTTTTCCCAGATGGTTTTTGCCGCTTCCCTGGGGATGACGCCGAGTTCGGCCAGCGCGTCGCAGGCATAGGCTTCGATCTCGAACCAGATGCGGAACCGGGTTTCTGGCGACCAGATGGCGACCATTTCCGGCCGGGAATAGCGAGGGATCATCGGTCAGTCCTGACATATCGAGAAGTTTGCCCGCGTCCTAACAGAGGCGAGCAAAATGCTCAACGCTGCTGGCGCGCAAACCAGACGCCCGCGGCAAACAGAGCGATGAAACCAACTGGAAAATAGAGCCGGATGCCCAGCACCACGAACTGGTAGAGCGCAATCAGCGTCGTGAAGATGAACTGCAGGACCCAGGTGTGGGTGAAAGCAGGGGCATGCCACTCGGCGTAGTAGGAGCGGTACTGCAGGGCAAACAGCCCGGCGGTCAGGCCGATCGTCGCCGCGGCTAGGCACACGAAGGCCGCGGCAAAGGCGACTTCCCAGCGTCTTCCCTGCGAGACCAGCCGCGCCGCGAACAGGCCGATGGGAAAAGCCAGCGCAGCTCCCACCGCAAACAGCGCGGTGACAATGCGGATTTTCGCCGGCGTCTCCCAGTCGTCCAACGACAGGCTGACGAGCGCGCTGGCGCCCATCGTCGTGGCCCATAGCAAGGCGCCATAAAACGCAGTGCGCGGCGTCGGTATCGCGCGGCGAAGGCGGTTCAGCGAACGATCGCGCGGGGCGGGTGGGACAAGCGGTGTCACAGGCGGCCGGTCACCGCGATCCAGCGAAAGTCCGGGCCTTCAAAGCCGTATTGGCGCACCGCGATCAGCACGGCATAGGCGCTGAGACTGTCCATCGAAAAGGTCTGCACAGCGCCGATGCGGTAGCCGTTCGGGCAACCCCGGCTTCTCGGTATCGACTTGTCCTCGTGCAGCAGCTTGGTCGTGCCGCCATCCTGCGCCTCGATACGCAGCAGCCGGAAGCCGTTGATCTCGCCCTGGCTCTCGCAGCCCTCGGTGTTGTTCATGCCGAGCTCGTCGAGCCGAAACTCGAGCGGTGGGTCGACCGGCGAAAAGATCGGGCGCGGGTTGACTGCCATCCGGTGCGGATCGGCCGAAAGTTCGGTCACCGGGTTGAAACCGGCGGTGATGCCGCGATTGGCGTCCAACTCGGCCTGACTGACAATGGCTTCGCCTTTTTGCAGGGCCTGAAGGCGCGCCGCATCCAGTTTGGCATTCTCGTTCTCAAGCCGGACCCGGATCGGCGTGCCTTTGAGAAAGCTGTCGGTGCCGGTGTCGATGTAGTAGCGGTTGGCATAGGGAAAACCCGATCCATCCTGCACGCCATATTCCTCGAAAGCAAAGACGCTGCCGTCCTTGGTGAAGCCGAGGATTTCAAGTTCGGCGACATCGCCGGCATGGGCCGCGATCGAGGTGGCAAACTGTGCAAGCAGGCCAACGGCAAACAGAAAGAGCATTCGCATCGGTCTTCACCCCCGTGATCGTCTCAATCCCCTAGCACGCCGAAATCAAAACGTCGTGCGGTGCGAAAGCCGATGCATCCAATCGGCCCGTCATTTGTTATGGTCGGCAGTCCCAATGGAGAACCACCATGACCGACACCAGCAAAATTCGCGAGCATATGGAAGTCGTCGGCGCCGACGGCGTGCATGTCGGCACTGTCGACAAGGTCGATGGCCAGCGCATCAAGCTGACCAAGACCGATAGCGGCGAGGGCGCTCACAAGGGCCATCATCACTATATTCCCCTGAGCCTGATTGCCGAAGTCGACGGCAAGAAGGTCTGGCTGTCGGCGAATTCCGATGTCGCGGTGACGTTCGAGGAAGAAAAGTCCGATCGGGTCTGATTATCGCTTCACCTCAGGCGTGACGACCAGACCGGAAACAGATCGTTTTCGGCAGGCGTTGCCGCATAGACGCCGCGGCTGATGGCGCGCGCCATGGTGGCGCCGGCTGCGGCGTAGAGATCGATCGCCGCATCGGCGGAGAGTTCGATACCGCTCGTGCCGGTCGCCAGCGCGAACACAAGGTCGCCATCGGCCGGTGTGTGCGTCGGCCATATCGCGCGCACGAACCCGTCATGCGCCGATATCGCCAGGCGCTTGGCGGCAGCTTTTGTGAGCACCGCATCGGTGGCAATGACGGCGATGGTGGTGTTGCCGCCGATCTCCATCTGCCTGCCAACATGCTTGTCGCGGTGTTTCAAAAGAATCCGTTTCGCATCGGCCGGCATCGGCGAGGGGTAACCAAGCCCGCCGAATTCGTCGCCGATTTCGAATGGTGCCGCCCAGAAATGGCGGGTTCGGCCTGTTGTCACCGAACCGGTCGGGTTGACGGCGGCCAGCGCACCGACGGTGACGCCGCTATCCAGCAGCGTCGAGGCGGAGCCGAGGCCGCCTTTTAGCCCCGAGGTCAGCGCGCCGGTGCCGGCCCCAATCGTGCCAAGCTGGAAATCGGCGGTGGCGGTTTGCGCGGCTTCATAGCCAAGCTCGCGGTAGGGCGGATAACGGCCCCAATCCTTGTCGCCGCCATTGCGCAGGTCGAACAGGATCGCCGACGGCACGATCGGCACGCGAAAGCCACCGACCTCCAGGCCGATGCCGCGTTCGCGCAATGCCGCCTGCACGCCGGACGCCGCGTCGAGGCCGAAAGCCGAACCGCCTGAAAGCACGACGGCGTGCACCACATCGACGGAATTGTGCGGTTCGAGCAGCTCTGTCTCGCGGGTGCCCGGCGCGCCGCCCAGGATCTGAACGCCGGCCACTGTCGGCGTGTCGCAAAGCACGGTCGTGACGCCGGACTTCAGGCTGGCGTCGGACGCATTGCCGACGCGCAGGCCGGCAACGTCGGTGATCAGGTTGCGTGGGCCGGTGCGAAACATCAGTTGCTTTCCAAGGGCGCGAAGCGCGTGCCGTCGAAACGGAAGACGCGGTAGGGACTCTGGCTGAGGTCGCCTTTTGCATCAAAGCGGATCGGCCCGATCGCCGTGGTGAAATCCTGTCCGGTCAGGGCCTCCGTCAGCGGCTTGCCCGAGCTTTCGGACAAGCCTGATGCTGCCTTGGCGATTTCGACCGCCGCAAAGGCCGGCAGCGCATAGCCGTCAGGCACGATCTTCTTAGCGTCAAATGCCGCCAGCACTTTTGGATCGGCGACATCGGCCCATTCAGGCAGTGCGATCATCAGCGTGCCCACGGCATAGGGTACATCGCCCGGCGGTGTGCGGAGATTTTCGCCGCCGGCAAAGACGATGCCCGCCTGAAGCTGTGCGGCATCGCGGCCCATGATGGCGATGTCGTCGCCGTCGCCACCGGCAAAGACATGCGTCGCGCCAGCCTTCTTCAGCCGGCCGATGATGCCGATCTGGTTGTCGAGCTGTGGCCGGAACGTGTCGACGAATACCGGTTTCAGCGCTGCCTGTTCGGCCGCTGCCCGCAACGTCTCGACGATCTCACGTCCGTAGATGGTGCCGTCGTCGATAATGGCGAACAGCTCGTTCTGCCATAGATGGGTGAGGGCGGACGCGATGGCGTTGCGCTCATCGTCGCCGCGTGGCCCGAGGCGATAGACCGGCCAGCCGGTCTTGGCGCGGCGGTCGGTCAGGCTTTCGGTCCGTACGCCAATGGTGATGACCGGAATGCCGGCGTCCTTCAGGATCGGCATCGCCGCCTCGATCGCCTCGGTGCAGAGAAAGCCGACCACGATATTGACCTTGGCAGCGGCGAATTCCCTGGCCGCGACAGCGCCACCATCGGCGGTGCAGGCGTCATCCACGGTCTTCAGTTCGATGCCGTTCGCGTCGGCCGCCAGGCCGGTCCCGGCCTCGATCTGCTTGCCGAGAATGGCAGATGGTCCCGATAGCGGTGCCGCGACGCCGACGAGCAGCGTCTGGGCATTCGCGGCACTGGCCAGAAACAGCCAGAACAGCGCCGCTATTGTTCTTGTCCTGGGTCGCATTCGAGCGATGGGTCCCTCCGTGCCGGCTCTATGCTCCCGGCACTATGCCGCCAAGACCTAAAGGCTGCACGGCCTTGGTGCAACACGCGAATTTCGGGATATGGCTCAGGCACTTCGCTTGTGGCGGGCTATGTCTGGCCATATATGTCGGTAGGATCCTGACCATGGAAAAATTCCGGTGCTGAAGAAGAACGACATTGGGCCGCAGGCCTATCGCGACGCGATGAGCCACTTTGCCGGCCACGTCCATGTGGTCACCACCGACGGGCCGGCCGGCAAGCGCGGCACGACGGTAATCGCCGCCTGTTCGGTGTCGGACACGCCGCCGACCATCCTGGTCTGTCTCAACCGCGAAAATGCCAAGAATGAGTTGTTCGTGAAAAACGGCAGGTTTGCCCTGAACACGCTGGCCTCGCACCAGGAGCCGCTGTCGGTCGGCTTTTCCGGCATCACCGGCCTGCCGGTCGAGGAACGTTTCGCGCTTGGCGAATGGGATGTGATCTCCACCGGCGCGCCGACCCTGAAAGGCGCGCTTGCCGTGTTCGACTGCGAATTGATCGACACCAAGGATCTGGCCACCCATCGTGTGCTTTTTGGCAAGGTGACAGGTCTGCGTATGGGCGATAATTTGCGGCCGCTGATTTACCACGCCCGCGGCTACCACGTTCTGGACAGCGGAGCGGCGGCGTTCACGGAGAAAGAATGACCGAGCTGAAACCGCGCGCCGCGCCACGGACGATCGACGAGACGCTCGATCTCCTGACCGGTGCAGACTATGTGGCGGACCGGTCGCTGGCGACCGTGCTGTTCCTGTCGTTGCGTATGAAGCGGCCGCTTTTCCTCGAGGGCGAGGCCGGCGTCGGCAAGACCGAGATCGCCAAGGTGTTGGCACAGGCGCTCGGTCGCCGGCTGATCCGCCTGCAGTGCTATGAAGGCCTCGACGTTTCGTCCGCCGTCTATGAGTGGAACTACGCCGCGCAGATGATCGAGATCCGCATGGAGGAGGCGGCCGGCAAGGTCGAGCGCTCCGCCATGGAGCGCAACGTCTTTTCCGAAAAATACCTGATCCGCCGCCCGGTGCTCGATGCGCTGACCGGAAAGACGGGCGCTGCCCCGGTTTTCCTGATCGATGAGCTCGACCGCACCGACGAGGCCTTCGAGGCCTTTCTGCTCGAAATCCTGTCCGACTTCCAGGTGACGGTGCCCGAACTCGGCACCATAAAGGCGGAAGAACCGCCGATCGTCATCATCACCACCAATCGCACCCGCGAAATCCACGATGCGCTGAAGCGGCGCTGCCTCTATCACTGGGTCGACTATCCCAACGCCGAGCGCGAACTCGAGATCGTGCGCCGTAAGGTGCCGCAGGCCAACCAGCGGCTTTCGGCCGAAGTGGTCTCCTTCATCCAGAAGCTGCGCCAGATCGAATTGTTCAAGGTGCCTGGCGTCGCCGAAACCATCGACTGGGCCGGCGCGCTGACCGAACTCGACAAGGTGGCGCTCGATCCGGAAACCGTCTCCGACACGATCGGCGTGCTGTTGAAATACCAGGACGACATTGCCCGCATCGAACAGGGCGAAGGCCGGCGCATCCTCAACGAGGTGAAGGCCGAGCTTTCGGCGGCGGAGTAGGCGATGCCGCGCCCCGAACCGAAAGAGGCCATGCCGCACGGGCGGATTGCCGACAACATCGTCTATTTTGCCCGCACCTTACGCAAGGCCGGCATGCGGGTCGGGCCGGCCTCGGTCAAGGACGCCATCGAGGCGGTGCTCGCCGCCGGCATTGGTTCGCGCGACGATTTCTACTGGACGCTGCACGCCGTGCTGGTGTCGCGGCATGAGGATCACGCCACTTTCGACGAAGCCTTCCGGCTGTTCTGGAAGTCGCGCGAACTGATCGAGAAGATGCTGGCTATGTTTTCGCCGGTGGCACCCGACACCAGGGAAAAGCAGAAGCGACGCGCCGCTGAAAACCGGGTCAGCCAGGCGATGTTCGAGGGCCACCAGAAGAACCAGCCGCCACAGGAAATTCCCGAGATCGAGGTCGACGCCCGCTTCACTTTTTCCGGCAACGAGGTGCTGCGGGCCAAGGATTTTGCCCAGATGAACGCCGCCGAGATGGCCGACGCCAAGAAGGCGATCGCGCAGTTGCGGTTGCCTTTCGACATGGTGCGGACCCGGCGCTTCAAGGCCGATGCGCATGGCCGCCGCATCGATCCGCGCGCCATGATGCGTTCGGCTGCGCGCACCGGCGGCGAACTGATTCTGCCGAAATTCCGCTCAGCCCGCGAAGTTCATCCGCCTTTGGTGGTTCTGGCCGACATTTCAGGCTCGATGAGCCAGTACACGCGCATCTTCCTGCATTTCCTGCATGCGCTCACGGAAAAACGCCGGCGCGTGCACACGTTCGTTTTTGGCACAAGGCTGACCAATCTGACCCGGCAGATGCGCCACCGCGATCCCGATGCAGCACTTGCCGACTGTTCTGCGGCGGTCAAGGACTGGTCGGGCGGCACCCGCATCGGCGACACACTTGCCGAGTTCAACCTGATATGGTCGCGGCGCGTGCTGGGGCAGGGGGCGGTCGTGCTTCTGATCACCGACGGGTTGGAGCGCGACGATGTCGACGGCCTGTCGGAGGAAATGGAGCGCCTGCACAAATCCTGCCGGCGTCTGATCTGGCTGAACCCATTGCTGCGCTTCGACGGCTTCCAAGCGCGCGCCCGTGGCGTCAAGGCGATGCTGCCGCATGTCGACGAGTTCCGCTCGGTGCACAATCTCGATGCGCTGGCCGATCTCTGCGCGTCATTGGACAAGAAGTCGGCACAATCCGTCGATCCGCGCCGACGGCTGGAAGCTGGCGCGAGGCACGCCGCATAACCATATCTTTCCCACCCGGAAAACAGATCCCGAGAAAAACAGACTTCTGGAGAAACGGTCATGGAAAACAGCATTTATCTGGATGAGGCCCGCGACCCGCTGATCATCGCGGAGGGCTGGATGAAGGACGGCAAGGACGTGGCCATCGCGACAGTGGTCGAGACCTGGGGATCGGCGCCCCGACCTGTAGGCAGCCATCTGGTCATTGATGCCGACGGCAATTTCCACGGCTCCGTTTCCGGCGGCTGCGTCGAAGGCGCTGTGGTCAGCGAGGCCATCGACGTCATCGACAGCGGCAAGGCCAGGATGCTGGAGTTCGGTGTTGCCGATGAAACCGCATGGCAGGTCGGCTTGTCCTGTGGCGGCCGCATCAAGGTGTACGTGGAAAGACTGGGCTGATCTCGGATGGATCCCTACGCCTTAAAAATTTTGAACGCCGAACGACGCGCTCGCCGCGCGGCGATCCTGGTCACCGATCTCGGTGACGGCCGCGACCGGATTGTGCGCGAGGGCGATCAGGTCGCCGGCGATCTCGGCGCTGCCATCGCCAGGGCGTTTCGCACAGGCAATTCCGGTTCGGTCGAGGCCGAAGGGAGGACTTTCTTTCTCAACGCGCATCTGCCGCAGCCACGCCTCGTGGTGATCGGCGCCGTACACATCAGCCAGGCGCTGGCGCCGATGGCGAAGATCGCCGGCTATCCCGTGGAGATCATCGATCCGCGCACCGCTTTCGCTACGCCGGACCGCTTTCCCGACGTGGCGCTCCATGCCGAATGGCCGGAGGATGTGCTGAAGCGCCAGCCGCTCGACAGCTACACCGCACTTGCCGCCGTCACCCATGATCCGAAGGTCGATGATTTCGCGCTGAAGGCCGCGCTCGACGCCAACTGTTTCTATGTCGGGGCGCTCGGCAGCAGGAAGACGCATGCCAAGCGGGTCGAACGCCTGCTGGCGCTGGGCGCGAGCGCCGATCAGATCGCCCGTATCCATGCGCCGATCGGGCTCGACATCGGTGCTGCCAGCCCGGGAGAGATCGCCGTTGCGGTGTTGGCCCAGGCAATCCACGCCTTCCGCTCGCGCGGTCTTGATGCCAAGGGCGCGGCGGCGTGAAATTCGGCCCGATCCCGATCGAGACCGCGGAAGGCGCGGTGCTGGCGCATTCGACCACCGCCGGCGAACGCCGCTTCCGCAAGGCGCACAGGCTGAGCGCTGAAGATGTGGCGCTGCTGCGGGCTGCCGGCATTTCTGAGGTCGTTGCGGCCGTGCTGGCCGTCGACGACCTCGGCGAGGATGCCGCCGCGCAGACGATCGCCGAGAGCATGACCTTTCGCGGGATCGAAGTCAGGCCTGCCGCGACCGGGCGGGTCAATCTCCATGCCAAGGCGCCGGGCATCTTCACGGTCGATGCCGCTTTCATCGATGCCATCAATGCCATTGATCCCGCCATCACCATCGCCACGCTGGCGCAGCATGCGCCGGTCGAGAAAGGCCAGATGGTCGCGACCGTGAAGATCATTCCCTTCGCGGTCAGTTCAGCGCTGGTCGACGCTGCGACGAAAATCTGCGCCGCAGGCGAGATCTTTGCCGTCAATGCCTACCGGCCCGTGCGTGTCGGCGTCATCCAGACGGTTCTGCCCGGCATCAAGCCTTCCGTCCTCGACAAGACGCTGCGCGTCACGGAAGCGCGGCTGGCGCGCACGGGCGGCAGGCTGACTGGGGAGCGCCGCACGCCGCATGAGATCGCTCAGGTGGCGGAGGCCACGGCTTCGCTGGCGCGCGACAACGACATGGTGGTGATCTTCGGCGCTTCGGCGATGAGCGATTTTGCCGATGTCATTCCCGCGGCGATCGAGAAGGCGGGTGGTGCAGTCATCCGCGCGGGCATGCCGGTCGATCCCGGCAATCTGCTGGTGCTCGGCACGCTCGATGGCAAGCGCATCATCGGCGCGCCCGGCTGCGCCCGCAGCCCCAAGGAGAATGGTTTCGACTGGGTGCTGGACCGGTTGATCGCTGGCCTCGACGTGACGGCCAGGGATATTGCCGCCATGGGGGTCGGCGGGCTGTTGATGGAAATCCCGACACGGCCGCAGCCGCGCGAACCGCTGCCGGCCAAAAGCCAGCTCAAGGTCGGCATCGTGCTGCTGGCCGCTGGCCGCTCAAGCCGCATGGGCGGGCCGAACAAGCTTTTGGCGCTGTTCGACGGCAAGCCGCTTGTGCGCCGCACCGCCGAGCGGGCGCTCGGCTCGAAGGCGTCCGGCACTGTCATCGTCACCGGCCACCAGCGCGAGCGGGTGCGCGCTGCGCTGGCGGGCCTCGACGTGACCTTCGCTGACAATCCCGATTTTGCCGAGGGCCTGTCCACCTCGCTGAAAGCCGGCATCGCCTATCTGCCGGAAGATTCCGCCTGCGTGATGATCGTTCTCGGTGACATGCCTGATATCACGTCCGATGATCTCGACAGATTGATCGATGCTTTCCGCAAGGCCGGCGGCAATGCGGTGGTCCGCGCCTCGCATGACGGCAAGCGCGGCAACCCTGTGCTTTTGCCGCGCTCGCTGTTTCCGGCGATCGCCCATCTCGAAGGCGACACCGGCGCGCGCCATCTGGTCGAGACCGAAGGGCTCGATGTCATCGATGTCGAAATCGGCGCGGCGGCGTCAGTCGATGTCGACACACGCGAGGCACTCGAAGGCGCCGGCGGCGTGCTGCAGGATTGACAAACCCAAGGCGAATTACGCATGCCTTGGGCATGTCTATTCGCTGCCAAATTTTCTGTGCCTTTGCAGTCGCGACCGCGTTGCTGTCTTCGGCCGCGCAAAGCCAGACGCTGTCCCTAAAACCCTTCAAGGACGATCTCTTCGCCTATCCGCCCACGCTGTCGTCTGACATCAACGGCACCTACACGGTCATCGACTACCGCGAGATGCGCGACATCAACCAGCGTGACCAGGTGCCGGAGCGGCGGGTGAACGCCCAATACACCGACACCAGCGTCCGCAAGATGCAGCAGGATCTGTTGCTGAAGACCGATGCCGGCGATGTCAGGCATGTCGCCGTCGGCAAGACCGAGGGCGCCGGCATCATCGTGCTTTATCTGCACGGGCAGGGCGGCAGCCGCAAGCAGGGTGTCGACGACTTCACATTCGGCGGCAATTTCAACCGGCTCAAGAACCTGATGGCCGGCAATGGCGGCCTCTATCTCAGTCCTGATTTCCCCGATTTCGGCGATACGGGAGCGGCGCAGGTGGCGGCGCTGATCGGTCATTATGCCGAACAGTCGCCAGGCGCGAAGATCTTCGTCGCCTGCGGCTCTATGGGCGGCGCGCTGTGCTGGAAGCTGGCCGCGCGCAAGGACATGGGCGGCCGCATCAACGGCCTGCTGCTGCTCGGTTCGCTGTGGGATGAGAGCTTTTTCACCAGCCCGGCCTTCAAGCGCCGCGTGCCGGTCTTCTTCGGCCAGGGCAGCCATGACGTGGTCTACCCCGTGGCAAAGCAGGAGGCGTTCTTTCGCTCGATCCTGACCAAATCGAAGACCTATCCGACCCGCTTCGTCCGCTTCGAGACCGGCACCCATGGCACTCCGATCCGCATGACCGACTGGCGCGGCACGCTCAACTGGATGCTGTCGAAGGCGCCCTGATCGACGCAGCCTGCAAGCTCGTGTGACGCTCAGGGCGCCGTGTTGTAGTCGATGACAGTCTCGGGATTTTGCTCGCCGTCATAGGACGCATCGACGTCATACTGGACCAGCGAGAAATTGCCATTGCGGAACAGATACGTCCCTGCGTCGGACGCATCGCCGATGCCGCGCCACTTGTTGAACGTGGTGATCGTGTGGGCAGCCTCGTCATAGGCGGAATTGACTGCCCAGCCCGACGTCTGGAAACCGACGATACTCATGCCCAGCAATTTGCCGTTGCTGTCATTGTTCTCGTAGCGGATGTCCATCTTGGGCTCGGCGAACTGCAACTGCTGCACGCCCGACACGTCGTCGGTCATGTAGTAGATCGAGCTTTCATTGTAGGCCGCGGCCGAGCAGGAAAAATGGAACAGCCGCGTCTCCTTGTCGGGATCGCCGGGCTGCGCATCCTTGTCCTTGTATTTAATCGAAAAAACGGTCGGCTCATTGGCAAGGAACTGCTTGTCGCACTGGTCGCCATAGGTTGCCAGAAAGGCCTTCTTGGCCTGCTCCAGTGCGGTGTCTTTCTTTGGCGGTGGCGGCCCGTCGCCGCAGCTTGGTGGCAGCGCCTCTTCGAAATCGGCGGTGGAGGGTTTTAGCGCGCCTTTTTCGATATGGATTGGATCGAAGGGCGGCCCCGCCTGGATCTGGGCATTCACCTGGCGCAGCGTATAGCACCCGGCAAAGACCTTTTCGCCGCCAGCCTTGTCCGTCGCGCGGATGGCGACGGGGACGTTGTAGAAAATGCTGCCAGCCGCGCCTTCGTCGGAAACCGTCCCGGTCTGGACTTCGACCTTGTCCGTCCCATCATAGCCCTTGACGAAACTATCGAAATCCTTTGCCGGCTTTGTATCGCCGAAATACCCCCATGCGCGGACGAATTCGTGCCGGCTGATGGCGCTGTACAGCGAACGGACAACCGCGTCGGCGCTCGACCGATCGTCGATATAGGGTGCTTCGGGGGCATCGTCGGCAGCCAATACCGTCTGGCCGATCGGTGCCAGGGAGAGAAAGGCAGTCGCTGCGAAAAGGGCGCGTCTCATCGGGAACCTCCGCTCGATAGAGGATTCTACGACGGCGATTGCGGCAACGTGGTGACGCAGGCTCGACGGACTTGAAGAATCGCGCGCGAAGGCGCTACGTCGCGTCCGCCGGCGTTCGGCCGGACAGGAGATTTGACGTGACGATATCGATGTATGAGGCGTCCGTGCCGGTGTTTTCGGCCAGGCTGAAAGCGCTTTCCGATGTGCTGGCGACCGCCGAACAGAATGCGCTTGACCGCAAGATCGACCCGCAGGTGTTTCTGACGGCGCGGCTCGCGCCAGACATGTTCGCCTTGACCAGGCAGGTGCAGATCGCCACCGATCATGCCAAGGGCGCGCCGTCACGGCTCGCCGGCCGCGAAGTGCCGAAATATGAGGACAACGAGGCGAGTTTTGCCGATGTCCAGGCTCGCATCACGAAGACGCTCGACCTTCTGGCGACTTTTTCGGCTGCCGAGTTCGACGGCTCCGACGACAAGATCATCGAGCTGAAGCTTGGCGGACGGGAAAGTTCGATGCCCGGCCTGCAGTATCTGCTGCATGTGGCCATGCCCAACTTCTATTTCCACCTCACCACGGCCTACGACATTCTTCGCCACAATGGCGTGCCGTTGGGCAAGGCGACGTTCCTGGGATCGCGCTAGGGAATTGAGTTTTTTGGAGATGTCCCGGATCGATCCGGGACATCTCCGGAAGTACCTAGCGAACGGACATTTCGCGGGCGATGCGGGGGAAGTCGGCCGGCTTGATACCGATGTCGGCACGGTCGGCATTGCTCATCGAATGAAGCAGCGCGAGCGCCGAGCGGTATCTCAGATGCTCCTGCGGCCGCGGCCGGGCGAACATTTCAGTGAAGAAACCCATGATTCAAGCCCCAAATTGGTCCTCCACGCCAGCCAATATAGGTGAATCGTGACAATTGTGCAGTGCAGCATTTGCATACCTGCCATGTCTTGGCGAATTTTTGTCTTGGCGAATTTTTTCGCCATTTTCTGCAACCCGGCGAAACTTTTGGCCGGTGCGTATCGTAGCCTCGAATGCTGGCTACATGGCCGGTTTTTCCTCGCCACTCCTGGCGAATTCCGGACTGCGTGAAAATGCAGTCCGGCTTTTGTTTTTGGGATTGCGGTGGGTGAAGCGGTAGACGAGGCGAAGGCTAAATTCGTTAAGATCGGTGCCATGCATTTTTAACGAGCCGGTTCTATGCTTTGATACCCGAATGGTCGGGCGAGGGGGAGGCTGACATCGCTACTGGCGCCAAGCGGGATTTCGCTTCCTTGCTCGACGACCTCTTCATCGCCCCCGACAAGAATGGCGAGGGCGAAGAGGCCGGCGCTCGTCCATCCATCCCGTTTGACTATCTTTCGGTGGCCGATGAACTCCATTCCGGCCGCATCAAGGTTTCCGCTGCCGAATATCGCGAGGCGGGCGCGGATCTGGCGACGGAATTCGCCGCCTTGCTCGATCATGCCAAGCTGGCTCTCGCCGGCGAAGAGCCAAAGCCCGAGGAAAAGCTGCCGCCGATCGATCCCGAAGCCATCGCCGTCGAACTTGGCCTCGATCAGCCCAAGCAAATCGCCGACTTCAGCCGCATGCGCCGCCGCTTTGCCTTTGCCAACCATCCCGACCGTGTCGCCCCGCATTTGCGCCAGCGCGCCATGATCCGAATGCAAGTGGCCAACATGCTGATCGACGAGGCCAAGCGCCGTGCACTAGCCGGTGCTCGCCGCTAACCCGGCTGGTTCACGCAAAAGTCGGTCTGGCGAGGCTTGGAGAGCGGCTCTGCTTTGCCTATAGATGCGGCTTCCTCCGCGCAGTCGCGCCAGCCTTCCTCCGGAGCCGAATTTCATGCACAAACGCCGTCTCGGTCGGACCGATCTTCTTGTGACCCAGATCTGCCTGGGCTCCATGACCTGGGGCCAGCAGAACACCGAGGCCGAAGGCCACGCCCAGATGGACCTGGCTTTCTCGCGTGGCGTCAATTTCATCGACACCGCTGAGCTCTATCCGATCCCGCCCAAGGCGGAGACGCAGGGACGGACCGAAAGGATCATCGGCAGCTGGATGAAGGCCAAGGGCAACCGCGACAAGGTGATCCTGGCCTCGAAGGTCGTCGGCCGCACGGCCAACGCATGGTTTCGCGGCGACAGGCCGTCGCAACTGGTGCGCGCCGATATCTTTGACGCCATCGACAAGTCGCTGGCCAAGCTCGGCACCGACTATATCGACCTCTATCAGATCCACTGGCCGGAGCGGGATATCCCCTGGGGTGCCAATCCGACGCGCGTCGGCGCCATGTCGCCGCGCGCCGATTCCGTCGGCGCACCGGCCGACGAAACACCGATCGCCGAGACGCTTGGCGTCTTCGACGAACTGGTGAAGGCTGGAAAGATCCGCCATTTCGGGCTGTCGAACGAGAGTTCCTGGGGCGTGATGCGGTTCCTTGCCGAAGCCGACAAGGGCATCGGCCCGCGCGTCGCGTCGATCCAGAACGCTTACAATCTCGTCAACCGCACTTTCGAGGTAAACCTCGCCGAGGTCTGTGAGCGCGAGCAAGTGTCGTTGCTGCCCTATTCGCCGCTGGCCCAGGGCTATCTCACCGGCAAATACGACCATGGCGCGCGACCGCAGGGGTCCCGCTCGCAGCTGTTCAATCGCGGCCAGCGCTACGAGACGCCAGGTGCCGCTGAAGCGCAACTTGAGTACAATGAGCTGGCGCGCTCCTTTGGCCTGGAGCCGGCACTGTTTGCCAATGCCTATGTCTCGAGCCGGCCGTTCGTAGCCTCCAACATCGTCGGCGCAACGACGCTTTCGCAGCTCGACATGGCGCTGTCTTCCGTCGACGTCACCTGGACCGAAGAAATGCAGAAGGCGGTGGACGCGATCCACCAGCGGGTCGGCAATCCCTGTCCTTGAACAGGTCGTCAGTCTCCGAATACTGAATGAGCACAATGGGAGCGGGCAGCAATGAATTTTCCAGTCGAGGCAGTGCGTGAAAAATTTCCGGCTCTCTTCCTGACCGACAAGGGCCGCCGCCGCATCTATCTCGATAACCCTGCCGGCACGCAGGTGCCACAGGCGGTCGCGGACGCCGTGTCGCGCTGCCTTTTGACCACCAATGCCAACCTTGGCGGCTATTTCGAAACGACGCTTGCCGCACAGCAGGTCGTTGATGAAGCGCACCAGGCCATGGCCGATTTCCTTGGCTCGGCGAGCCCTGAGGAAATCATCATCGGCGCCAACATGACGACGCTGACCTATCACATGTCGCGCACGCTCGGCCGCACGATGCAGCCCGGCGACGAGATCATCCTCACCCGCATGGACCATGAGGGCAATGTGTCGCCCTGGCTGCAGCTGGCCGAGGATCTCGGGCTCGTCGTGCGCTGGCTGCCGTTCGACGAAAAGAGCTGGCAGGTCGAAGAGGCGACGCTGGCTGGTCTGCTTTCCGAGAAGACACGGCTGGTCGCGTTGAACTACGCCAGCAATTTGACCGGCTCGATCAACCGGGTGAAGGCGCTGACCGCCATAGCCAGGAATGCCGGGGCCCTTGTCTATGTCGACGCCGTCCAGTTCGCGCCGCATGGCCTGATCGACGTGCAGGAACTCGGCTGCGATTTCCTGATCTGTTCGGCCTACAAATTCTTCGGCCCCCATATGGGCATATTGTGGGGCCGGCGCGACGTCATCGACGACCTGCAGCCCTACAAATGCCGCTGCTCGTCCAACGGCTTGCCGGAGCGGTTCGAACTCGGCACGCCGCAGATCGAGCTGATGGCCGGCCTCACGGCCGCGGTCGATTACTTTGCCGACCTTGGCGCGGCGGCGGGCGAGGGCGGTTCAAGAAGGCAGAAGATTGCCAAGGCGTTTGCGGTTTCGATCGCCTATGAAAACCCGCTGGCGCAACAGCTGATCGATGGCCTGTCCGATATCGAGGGCCTGACCATCCGGGGCATTACCGATCCGAAGCGGCTCGGCGAGCGCGTGCCGACGGTTTCCTTCACCGTCGATGGCATCGTGCCCGAAACGATCGTGCGGCAGATGAATGCCGAAAACATCTTCCTGTGGTCCGGCCATAACTACGCCTGGGAGATCGTCCACCAGCTCGGCATTCCAGCCGAGCATGGCGTCGTGCGTATCGGCATCGCCCACTACAACACTGCAGCCGAAATCGACGAGACGCTGGAGAGCGTACACCGTGTGATCGCCATGCTCAGGCAGCAGCGCTCCTGACGCTGGCTTGAGCATTCACCGCGTCTTGCCGCCGAAGCCGGTGAGGAACGCAGTCAGATTGTCGCCGAGTTCGTCGCAGAGATAGCCGCCTTCCTGGACGATGACCGTCGGCAGATCGAGCTTGGCGATAGCCTCGCCGATGCGCGAGAAGCCAGGCGTCGTCACCGAAAGTCCGCCGAACGGATCGCCCTCGAACGCGTCGAGGCCGAGCGCAACGACCAGCGCGTCCGGCGAAAAGGCCCGGATGCGCTGGAACGCCACCTCGAGCGCCTCGAGAAACGCCGCGTCGGCGGATTTGCGCGGCAGCGGCAGGTTGAAATTGTAGCCGAGGCCGGGGCCTTCGCCGCGCTCGTCGGCATGACCCCAGAAGAACGGATAGAAGCGCACCGGATCGGCATGCAGCGAGACGGTCAGCACATCCGGCCGTGCGTAGAAGATGCCTTGCGTGCCGTTGCCGTGATGCAGGTCGACATCGAGGATCGCCACCCGTGCGGCCTGCTTACGCAGAACCTGCGCCGCGACGGCCGAGTTGTTGATGAAACAGAAGCCGCCGGCGACATCGGCAAAGGCGTGGTGGCCGGGCGGGCGGCATAGCGCATAGGCGGCCGGCGCGCCTGACATCACCGCCTCGGCCGCGTCGACCGCGCTCCAGGCGCTCCACAGCGCGCTTTGCCAAGTCTCGCCCGAGATCGGGCAAGCAGTATCGGCCATGTGGTAGCCGGCCTGGCCGACTGCCGAGGCCGGTAGGAGCCGTTGCGCGCGATCGGATGGATGTTGGGGATCACTTCGGCCGAAGCGCCCTCGATGCGCTGCCAGCGCGTGTAGATATGCTCGAGGAAATCAAGGTATTCGGGCGTATGCACAGCCGCGACCGGGCCGAGCCCATGATCCCGAGGCCGCTCGATCGTGCAGCCAGCATATTTTGCGCCGGCTAACAATCTCTCCACGCGCTCCGGCTTTTCCGGATTGGGCTGTGCCGCACCGCTTGACAGAAAGGCCTTGGGGTCGTGACGCTTCTGTTCCTCGGCATAGAAGGCTTTCATTCCGGATCCTCGTTTTGGGGCGCATCGGCGAAGGCAAAGAACGCCTCGCCGATGATTTTTTGGGTCTGCTCATAGCTCGACCAGGCGATGCCCAGCCTTTCATAGAAGGTCTTGGCACCTTCATTGTCGGTGTCGACCGACAGTCGGAGATAAACGCCGCCTTCGTTCCGGCACTGCGCCGCAACGTGCCGCAGCAGCCGCTCGCCGATCTTGCGGCCGCGAAAACGATCCTCGACATAGAGGTCCTGCACATAGACTCCAGGCCGCCCCATCCAGGTTGAAAAGATCGGAAAATGCAGGCAAAGCCCGGCAAATTCCCCGCCGACTTCGGCGATCAGGGTCGAAAAGGCGGGTTTTTCGCCAAAGCCGTACATTCTGAGATCGTCGGGTGTGGAGATGATTTCCTCCGGCGCACCGATATGCGTGCCGAGCTTCAGGATCGCCGCGTGGATGGTTTCGACGTCTTCGATCCGGCCGGGGCGTAAGAGGACGTCATTGGATGTTGGATTGATCACGGTCGTCTCTCAAAACGCCACCCGGTCGCCGCCCTTGAGCGCCAGCATGTCGCGTGCTTCGGTTGGCGTTGCAACCTCCAGCGACAGCCCGTCGAGAATGCCACGGATGCGGCGCACCTGATCGGCATTGGATTTCGCCAGCTGGCGGCCGTCATAGAGACTGTCCTCCAGCCCGACACGGACATTGCCGCCCATGGCCGCCGCGATCGAGATCAGCGGCATCTGCTGACGGCCGGCGGCCAGCACGGAGAACTGGTAGCTGTCGCCGAACAATTTGTCGGCGATCCGCTTCATATGGACGAGATTGTCGGGATCGGCGCCGATGCCGCCCAGAATGCCCAGCACGAACTGGATGAACAATGGGCCAGACACCAGCCCTCGGTCGCGGAAATGCGCCAGCGAGTAGAGATGGCCAACATCGTAGCATTCGAATTCGAAGCGCGTGCCGCAGCCCTTGCCCAGCCTCTCCAGCACGCCCTCCATATCGGCAAACGTGTTCTTGAAGATGGTGTCGCGCGTCGCTTCGAGCAGCTTCGGCTCCCATTCGTGCTGCCATTCCCTCGGCCTGTCGAGCATCGGGAACAGCGCGAAATTCATCGAGCCCATATTGAGCGAGCACATTTCGGGTTCGGCCCGCAAAGGGGCTGCCAGCCGCTGATCGAGCGTCATCAGCGATGAGCCACCGGTGGTGATGTTGATCACCGCATCGGTCGCCTGCTTGATGCGCGGCAAAAACTGCATGTAGACGTCCGGATCGGCGGTCGGGCGGCCATCCCTCGGGTCGCGGGCGTGCAGATGCAGGATCGAGGCCCCGGCTTCCGCAGCGGCGATCGCCTCAGTGGCAATCTGGTCCGGCGTCACCGGCAGATAGGGCGACATCGACGGCGTGTGCACCGAGCCGGTGACGGCGCAGGTGATGATGACTTTTCTAGGCGCCATCTTTGTCGCCTCAGCCTTCGACCGGCAGGTCGAGTTCGGCAGCCAGCGACTCCAGCGAGTCGCCGATGATGGAAACGATCTCGCCGACCTGTTCGCTGGTGACGATCATCGGCGGCGCGACCATGAAATTGTCGCCGTCGACGCCGCCCTTGACCCTGCGGCCATAGATGATCAGCCCGCGCTCATAGGCGAGGTCGAGCAGCCGCTGCGTGGCTTTCTTGGTCTGGTCGATCGGCCTCAGCGTCTCTGGATCAGCAACCATCTGGGCGCCGGTGAGCAGGCCCTTGCCGCGCACGTTGGCGATGAACGGAAACCGCTTCGCCAGCCCCTTCAGCTCGTCCATCAGCACGTCGCCCATGGCGGCCGCATTGGCGATCAGGCCAAGCCGGTCCATTTCACCGAGCACGGCAAGCCCGGCGGCGCAGGCCAGCGGATTGCCGGCATAGGTGTGGCCGTGCTGGAAGCCGCCGGAGTCAAGCAGCGGCTGCACCAGCCGCATCGGGGCGGCGAGCGCGCCAAGCGGCGCATAGCCCGAACCCAGCCCCTTCGACAGCGCGACGATGTCGGGCTTGCAGTTCCAGTGGTCGCCGCCGAGGAATTTGCCGGTGCGGCCGGCGCCGCTCATCACCTCGTCGTGGATGAGCAGGATGCCGTAGCGGTCGCAGATCTCGCGGATGCGCGGGTAATAGCTGTCCGGCGCGACCAGTGCCGCGGTCGCCGCACCGCCGATCGGCTCCATGATGAAAGCGACCACGCTGTCTGGACCTTCCGCAAGAATCTTCTCCTCCAGCATGTCGGCATAGCGGATGCCGCGCTGGTCCATCGAGAGGTTGTCGCGGTCGCGCCAGGCATTCGGCGCCGGCACGGTCGGCATCGCCCGCATCATCGGCTCGAACGTTTCGGCCAGCGCATCGTCGCCGGTGACCGAGAGCGAACCCAGCGTGCCGCCATGATAGGAGGGGAAGCGGGTGATCACCTTCCAGCGGCTGACCTGGCCGGTGGCGACGGCCCATTGCCGCGCCAGCTTGATGCAGGATTCGGTCGCTTCCGAGCCGCCCGAGACGAAGAAGATTCGGTCCATGCCTTCCGGCAGCTTGCCGGCCAGTTCGCGTGCCAACTCCTCGGCCGGCTCGTTCTCGAAATGCAGCCGATAGGCAAAGGTGGCGCGGTCCATCTGCCGCTTCATGGCATCCAGCACATTGCGGTTTGAATGGCCGATATTGGCAACCATCGGGCCGCTCGAGCCGTCGATGAAGCGGCGGCCATCCTGCGTCCACATATAGATGCCCTCGGCACGGTCGATCAGCGGCCGGCGCAGGCTGGACAGATAGAACAGATGCGAGTCTCGCCGGGCGTCAGTGGCTTGCGTGGCGGTCTGGACTTTCGACATGTCAGGACTTTCCGAGATAACGATCGAGGACATTTTTTGTGACGCGTTCGACCATCGGGTCCTGTCTTAGCAGGCCGGCGACCCATTCGCAGGTTCCGGCGTGGAACACCTCGCCCTTGCCGCGCGGGAAATTGACGATCATGCCGTTGCCGCGTTTGACCTTTTCCAGATTGGCGTCGCTCGCCTCGCCGAACAGCGTCTCGGCGGTGAAGCGGCCGTCTTCGTCGGTGAGAAACTGGTCCTCGATCGGGATATCGGCGCTTTCCTCGACCTGGCTCGCCATGGCGACGGCGAGAACCTGCAAGCCGTCTGGCGCGCCGCTGGTAGCGGTCGGGTAGGGCAGGCCGCCGCGTATCTCGAAGTCGAGCCCGTCGACCTCATAGCCATAGACATGGCTGTCGGCGCCCAGCAGGTCACCATAGTAGATGCCGGTGCCGGCAAAGGCCCAATGCTCGGGCCTATAGACCGGAAAACCACGCACGCCGCGCGGCGCGCAGCCGCCCCAACCGGTATAGACCCCGCGCGTCGCGTTGAGCCCGAAGGTCGCCGAACCCGGCCGGCCGATTTCCGGCGCTTCCCAGGAATTGGTGGCGCGGGTGACGTCGCCGCCTGGGAGATAGGCGGGGTCTTCGGCACGCGAGCGATATTTGTAGCAGACCTGCCGGCGGGCCTCGTCTTCCAGCCGCGTCTGCCACATGAAATTGCCGGCAAAGCGCGCCGCATGGCCGCCGCGCTCGACATAGGCGTCGACGGCGTCGCGCATTTCCCAGGTCCAGTATTCATCATGGCCGACGAAGACGGCGCAGTCGTAGCCGTCGAGAATTTCGGGCGAAAAATGGAGATCATGCTGGCTGGCGAGATCGACTTGATAGCCGGCCCGCTCGGCAAAGCGGAAGAAGTGGCTATCGTAGCTCGCCCAGCCCGACGAGGCGTACTTTTTCGAATGGCCGGTGGCGAGCGCCCATTCCATATGCGGATAACGCGGCACCGTCTTCGGCGGCACGGCGACTTCCAGCGGCACACGCGGCGCATCTTTCGGCAGCACGACGAAGCCGCGGCACCAGGGGCGTTGCGTCGACACGATGGGCGAATACTGGTTGCGGTCCGGCCCGGTGATGCCCTGGTAGTGGTTGGAGCCGCCCCAGGTGTTGTAGGCCAGCCAGGTGCCCGTCGCCGCCACCTGCAGCACACGGCCGGGTTTACGGCCCGGCTGCGGGCTGACGATGAAAATATGGTGGTATTGGATCGGCTTGCCGTCGCGCCCGTCTGCGGTCAGCGTGACCCGATAGGCTCCGGACGGCCAGTCGTTCTCGACACGGAATTCGAGCGAAGCGTCCCAGCCGCAGCCTTCAGCCGAACATTGTTCCGGACTTTCCTGCCAGCGTGCTGCGATGCCCGATTTCTCGAACACTTTGGTTTCGCTGCCGCCATCCCGGATGATTGTCATGCCGAACGTCGCAGCTGTCGAGCTGACATGCAAGGCCACAGTCTCTCCGGCGCGATAGGAAAACCGGTCGCTGTAGCACCAGATCTCGCCGCGCTCGCCATCCATCCCCGGCCATTCGTAATAATGGCCACGCACCGCGTGGCGGCGCTGCTCCGGTGTCAGTCCGAAATCGGGGAATTCGGTCGGCAGATGGGTCATGAACACCTGAAAAGGTCGAGGGCCGCCATTTCGGCGATCTGCCGGTCACGCGTCAAATAGAAACGATCGGGCCAGCATTCGTTAGCCGCACCCTTGGCCGCCTCCATCAAACGGACTATCTCAGGGGAGGCGGCGTTTCCGCCACGGGGGTCGGAATGCTCAGAGTGCAAAAGGTCAAGGTCGACGAGATCTACGTGCCGACGGCGCGCAAGAAGACGCTGCATCCCGAGACCGTCCGCCATCTGGCCGAGGACATCCTGGAAAACGGCATGAAGACGCCGATCCAGGTCCGCCATGACGGCAAGCGCCACATCCTCGTCGAAGGCCTGCACCGGCTGGAGGCGGCAAGGTGGCTCGGCGAGACCGAGATCGAGGCTTATCTGGTGCAAGCCAAACGCCACTGACACGTCCGGTTTCTCGGCGCAGAGGTTTTTATCGCTTCGTCATCCTCGGGTCTGCGCTGCGTCGCTGCGCTCCTGCTTCGCCCATTGATGACGAAGGTGGGTGACGTCTCGGCCCATCGAGACGGTGTCGACATTTTCTTTGCGGGCGATGTCGGTTTGCGGTTCATCGGCTCGTCCTTGGGACGGAAGCCAGATCAAACGCAGGATGCCATCATGACCATCAAGCTCGACATCGCCCCCACCAACGACCGTGAACTGGTTCTCGCCCGCATCATCGATGCACCGCGCGAAAACGTCTATCGCTGCTGGACTGACCCGAAACTGATTACGCGCTGGTTCTCGCCAAAGCCGTGGACGACGCCTCGCGCCGAGATGGATGTGCGCACCGGCGGCTCGAGCCTTGTCGTCATGGCTAGCCCGGACGGCAACGAATTCCCCAACCCGGGAGTCTTCCTCGAAGTCGTTCCCGGCAGGAAGATCGTCCTCACCGACGCCTACACAGAGGCTTGGCAGCCTTCGGAAAAGCCGTTCATGACCGTCGCGCTGACCTTCGAGGACGAGGGCAATGGCAAGACCCGCTACATCGCTCGGGTCAGGCACTGGAGCGTCGCCGACCGCGAACAGCATGAGAAGATGGGTTTCCACGAGGGTTGGGGACAGTGCGCCGACCAGCTCGAAGAACTCGCCAAAACGCTTTGATCCGCATGACGCTCTGATACCGGCATGACGAGAGGAGATCGATATGTCCAAAACCCTGTTTTTCGCCATTCTTGCTTCGGTTGCAGCGCTCGTTGGCTGCCCAGGCACCACCAATGCGGAGGAGACAAAACCCGCCATGACGACTGAGACGAACGCACTGCCGAAGCCGGAAAAGTCCGGCCTGCTGCCGATCAACGGCCTGAATTATTATTATGCCATCTATGGTAAGGGCGAGCCGCTGCTTCTGCTGCATGGCGGTCTCGGCACCACGGATATGTTCGCGCCGATCCTGCCGAAACTTGCCGAAAACCGCACCGTCATCGGCGTCGACCTGCAGGGTCACGGTCGCACCGCGCTGGGCGACCGCCCATTCACCGTGGAGGCGATGGGCGACGACATGGCCGCCATCGTCAAGGCGCTCGGTTACGATCAGGTCGATGTCATGGGCTATTCGCTGGGCGGCGGCGTCGCCTTCCGCATGGCCGTCCAGAATCCCGAAGCGGTGCGCCGCCTCGTCCTGGTATCGACCGGCTACGCCACGGACGGCTTCTATGACGAGATGCGTCCCCAGCAGGCACAGGTGAGCGCGGCCGCGGCTGAGTTCATGAAGGAGACGCCGATGTACAAATCCTACGTCGCCGTGGCGCCGCATCCTGAGGAGTTCCCGAAGCTCCTCGATGCGCTGGGCGGCTTCATGCGTCAGAACCGCGACTACGCGGCCGACGTCGCCAAGCTGAAGATGCCGGTCATGCTGGTCTATGGCGACAGCGATATGTACAAGCCCGAACACGAGATCAAGTTCTATCAGATGCTCGGCGGCGGGCTGAAGGATGCCGGCTGGATGCGCGAGAACCTGTCGCAAAACCGCCTGGCGATCCTGCCCAACCGCACCCACTACGACACTTTCTTCGCCCCCGAACTGACGGCCGCCGCGCTGCCGTTCCTCAACGGCCAGACCAAGGTCAAAACCTGGGACGAGGTCGTCGGCGAAACGGAGTGAACGCCAAGGCCGCCGGCTGTTAGCGGGCAGCCGCTTTCCGTGGCTGCCATGACGGCTTTCGGCGTCATGGCTTCACCCCCACTCGCATGGCTCGACGATCCCACGGTTTTCAAGCCGCAAATGCATATTTTCACGGGCTCGAAGCAGCCCTGGGTGGTGCTCGATGACAGCCTGCCGAAATACGAAGGCGCCCCTCCGCCAAGCTGATTTTTCCCTTCTCCCCTTGTTGTGGAAGGAGTGGATCGACGCGCAGCGCCAAGGGCCAGGGGAGAGCGCAAGCATGGCCAAAATTTAATCCAAATCGACACGAGATAGCCGGCAAAGCGTCATTGGCGGGCCATCATTGTCTCCCTATTTATGGGTCGCGGGTACGGCATTCGAGGAGACGACGGATGAACGACAGCATCAGCACCCTGGACGAGCTTTTGAGCGATCCGATGGTCCTGCTTGTGATGGAGCGCGATCGTGTGCGCCCCGAACAGGTGCGCATGCTGCTCGAACGGGCTCGCCGGCCTTCGACCGATGAGCCCGAAGTGCCGCCGGCGCATGTGATCGCCAGGACATGCCAGAAACTCTGGCTCTGCCCGTAGTCGCTTTGCGATTTTCGCTGTGTATCTCAAGCCGGCTCCAAGGTGGGCCGGTTTCGAACGGCGTGCACTTCGGCACGCCAGCTTACAAATCCGTAAATTGATTATCCGGCCCATGACGATAAGGCTTGCCCAGGATTGACCGATGGTCGGTCCACGCAACTCCGATCTCTCATGCACGGAATTCGATTTTGGCCGATATCTGCACACAAGGCCTGGATACGGGCTTCGTCGGCCTGGGGTTCGCCAAGGTGGCGTTCCTCGGCGTGGTGCAAGGCATCACCGAACTGTTGCCGATTTCCTCGACCGCCCATATGCGCATCGTGCCGGCCGTGCTCGGCTGGCAGGATCCCGGCTCCGCCTTCTCCGCCGCCATGCAACTCGCGGCTCTTGCCGCGGTGGTCAGCTATTTCTGGAGTGATGTCAGGAATATCCTGTTTGGTTCTTTCAACGCTCTGGCGCGACGCGATTTCGCCGACCGGCATTTCAAGCTGGCGCTCTGGATCGTGCTGGCGACGATCCCGATCGTCATCGCCGGCGTGGCGCTGTCTGGCGTGCTCAACGCCTGCAATTCGCCGCTACGCAGCCTGACGGTGATCGGCTGGGCCTGCATCGCAATGGCGATCCTGCTGGCGCTGGCCGAGATCTTTGCTCGTCACCGGCGCAGCATGGGGGGCGCGTCGCTGACCGATGCGCTGCTCGTCGGTGTTGCCCAGATCGGCGCGCTTGTTCCCGGCGTGTCGCGCTCGGGCTCGACCCTGACGGCGGCATTGGGGCTCGGCTTCAAGCGGGCCGAGGCGGCGCGCTTCTCATTCCTGCTCGGGCTGCCTGCCATCGCGCTCGCCGGCCTCAAGGAACTCTGGGAACTGCACAAGGTCCATCTCGACGCCCATGGCTGGTCGGTGCTTGCTGTCGGGCTGGTCGTTGCGTCGATCTCCGCCTTCTTCGCCATATGGGGGCTGATGCACGTGCTGGAGCGTTTCTCGGCTTGGCCGTTCGTCATCTATCGCGGCCTGCTCGGCATCGTCTTGTTGTTGAGCGTCGCCATGGGATGGCTTGCCTAAGTCCAGAGCCTTTCACAGTCTCGCTTGAAACAGGTTATATCCGTACCGGACCACGAACTTCGATTCCGGTAAGCGCATGGATTTCCTGACCCTCCTGCAATCATTGCCGTTGCTGCTGGCATTGGCCAAGGGCGCACTGCCGTCGGTGGCGGCATTTGGCATGGGATTTGGCCAGTGGACCGCTTCACTGCCGCCATGCCGGGACTTCACCTTCGAGGCGACCAGCTATCTCGTTTGCGAGGTCGATCCAAAACGATATCAGCTCGAGCTGTTCTGGAAGGATGCGGCGGGCAAGCCGTTTCAGTCGCTGCACAATCTGCATGCCACGCAACAGGCGGCAGGGCGCACCATGCTGTTCGGCATCAATGCCGGTATGTATCACCCGAACCTCGCGCCGGTCGGCCTCTATGTCGAGCGTGGCCAGGAGATGGCCTCGGTGAAAACGGGATCGGGAAGCGGCAATTTTTCCCTGCAGCCGAACGGCATTTTCTACATGCGAAACGGCAAGGCCGCAGTCCGTGCCACCAGGGATTTCGTGAAAAGGCGCCCGACAGTCGACTATGCGACGCAATCGGGGCCGATGCTGGTGATCGACGGCAAGCTGCATCCAAAATTCCAGGCTGACGGCACTTCACGGAAAACCCGCGACGGTGTCGGGGTGCGAAAGGACGGCGTCGCGGTTTTTGCGATTTCGAATGGCTCGGTGACCTTCCATGCCTTCGCCCGTCTGTTCCGCGATGCGCTCGGCTGCGACAACGCGCTGTTCCTCGACGGCACGATATCAAGCTTGTTTGCGCCTGCCATCGGCCGCAAAGACGACTATTGGAATCTCGGGCCGATGATCGGCGTTTTCAAAAAATCCTAGCCGGTTTCCATCGCGCTTGCCCGCACGCGGTATGGGCGAAAAAAACTTGATTCAAACTTTATTGGTAATTTCTCATTCATAACTGATCTGGTTTGTCCGTCGGCTGTCGTTTTGCCCTCGGTCTGTTGTGTTTTGAGTACAGGTCCAGATGCGGATTCCGGGCGTCGTCAGTTTTTTGGTCGCATCGCTATGCCTTGCCGGCTGCTCGTCAACGGCCGGCGTCGATGCGCTGGATTTGCAGAAACCGTCCAACGAGACCACCAGTTCCGTGATCCGGCCGCCGGCACCGATCGCCGCTGCTCCGGCGGCAAGGGGCAACAGGGCGGCAAGGGCCGGATTGGCTCCCATGTCTGACAACGGTCCGGGGGAAAAAACGCGCCCGTTCGGCTTGGCGGAGGAGGAAGAGACGGGGGTGTTTGCCGCGCCCGACGTGCCTGATCCCCAAGTGCCTGATGTCGGCGGGCTGCCGGTCGAGCCGGCAGCCTTGGTGTCGCCGCCCAAGCTGTTGACCCGCGCGGCACCGGCCATGCTGGCCGGGCCGCTCACCCGTTACGGATTTCGCGACGCCAAGCCGATCAATTTCGGCAAGGGTTCGCCTCGCCGCCTTGCAGTGCACGGCGTCGACGTCTCGCGTTGGCAAGGCAACGTCAACTGGGACAAATTGCGGGCCCAGGGCGCCAACTTCGCCTACATCAAGGCGACCGACGGAGGTGACCACCTCGATCCGATGTTCATGAAAAACTGGCGCAGCGCCGACGCCGCCGGCTTGAAGCGCGGCGCCTATCATTTCTTCTACTGGTGCCGCACGGCCGGCGAGCAGGCGGACTGGTTCATCCGCAACGTGCCCAGGGTCGAAGGCGCGCTACCGCCGGTGATCGACGTCGAGTGGAACGGCGAGTCCAGCTGCAAGCGGCGGCCGTCGCGCGAAAAGGTGCTGGAAAAGATGCAGGTGTTCATGGACAAGCTGGAGCGGCATTACGGCCAGCGGCCCATCATCTACACCGCGCCCGATTTCTACCGCGACAATCTCAGAGGCGAATTCCTCGACTATCCGTTCTGGCTGCGTGCCGTGGCCCAGCATCCGTCAAAGGTCTATCCCGGCCGCAAATGGCTGTTCTGGCAGTATTCCGGCTCCGGCCTGTCGCACGGCGTCACCGGCCGCATAGACCTCAATGTCTTCCATGGCGACGAACGGCAATGGCGCGCCTGGGCCGGCGGCCGGCAGACGGTAGCCGACGCCAACTGAGACAGTCGTCAGTCCCGGCGCACTTCGCTCTGCCTGATGTCCGCGGTCTGGGCAACGCGACATCGGGCTGCTCGATGGACACGCTTCCGCCGGCAGCATTGGCTGAGGAAAGTGTCCGGCTCTTTGACCGACATGGACGCATGGGAGGAAAAGATGGGTGTGTCATCGGAGGCTCTGGCACAGAGCCGTCAAACGATCAGCGCTTACGAGGATTATGCGGAACAATATGATGCCATCGTGCGCCATGCTCCCAACGAGAGGGAGCAGGCATCGCTCAAGCGCCTGGTGGCAATCGCCGGTACAGGCGGCCGGATTCTGGAAGTCGGGTCCGGAGCCGGATACGACGCGGATTTTCTGGAGACTTTGGGTGTCAAAGTCCGGCGCACCGACGCGACCAAGCGGTTTCTGGAACTGCAGGCCGCGCGTGGCAAGCATGGCGAGTTGCTCGATCTCATCACCGATGATCTCGGCGGCCCCTACGACGCGGTCCTGGCCCTGTGCGTCCTCATCCATGTGCCTCGCGTTGAGACCGACCAGGTGCTTGCCAAGATAGCCGGGTCGCTGCGCCCGGGCGGCGCCTTCCTCGTCTCGATGCGCAATGGCGACGGCGAGACATCAGGCGAATATCATACGGTCTACTGGTGCAGGGACGACTTCGCGGCCCGTCTCGAAGGCGCCGGGCTCGTCCTCATCAGGGACGATTTCAACGTCGGCCGCGATAGCGAAGAATGGAACACGTTCCTGGCCGTGAAGCCTGCATGACGCGGCGTGGGCTGTTGCCGTTTGCGCTGCTCAGCCTTTTCAGATTTGCGAAAATACAAGACATTGCCGCCGCCATGCTGTCTATGTGCGAGTTCCTGCACTCCTGGGGGGAGACGAGTTGGAACTCAAGATCATGCTTGTCGGCTTTGCGTGCGTGGTCGCGGGCGCGCTGTCGTTCATCACCTTCATGAAATGGCGAGAGGTGAAAGCGCTCAGCCGCTGGCTGCCGACGCCGGGAAAGATCATCTCGTCGCGCGTCGAGGCACGTGAGGTCAGAAACTCGGGCGTTGGTTCGGACAGCACTGACACCACCGAAATGCGCAATTTTCCGGCGATAACCTTCGAATACAAGGTCGGCGGCAAGAAATTTCAAAGCTCGCGCTACAGCGTGAAAGAGAATTTGGGGAATTTCGAAGTCGCTGAAACCCTTGCCCAGTTTCCCCGCGGCGCGGAGGTGACTGTCTTCTACAATCCGGCCGATCCGAGCAAAGCGGTGATCGAGCGCACCCTGCCGGACGGCGCCTTCAAGTTCATGGTCCAACTCTCGGCCGGCCTAGTGTTCGGCGCGGTTGTGCTGGTGTTTTCCGTCGGCGGTGTTCTGGAAGCGATCGGGCCGCATTTGCCCAAGCCGCAGAATCTCGGTGCCGCGGCGTTGCTGCTTTTTATGGGCTTGTTCATCCTGAGCATGGGTTTCGCCCAGAAAGCGTTGGCCGAGCAGGCGGCAAAATGGCCGATCGTGGTTGGCTGCATCGACACTTCAGGTCTGCAGGCGCTCCGAAACCATTCAGGCTATGGCCGCTGGCGCACCGTCTTCAAATCCCGAATCGTCTACTCCTATGGCGTCGCCGGCCAGCGCTACAGCGCCGATCGTGTGGCCTTCGGCGCCACCGTGACTGCCTCGCTGCCGGGCCTCGTCGGCGGCCAGGCACGGCAGTATGTCGAAGGCAGCAAGGTCGACGTGCACTATGACCCCGCCAACCCCGGCTCGGCGGTGCTCGAATGCCGGGTCCGGGGGCTTTGGCTGCTATGGCTCTGCTCGGCAGGCTTTCTCGGTGGCGCGGCCTTTCTGCTCGGGCTGGTTTGAGCGTGCCAGCCGACTTCCCCAATGCCAATCCAGACGGCTCCTCATGGGATGCCTTTACCTAAACAGGATGCAGCGATGAATAGCGCCATGAGATCGATCATCTGGGCCAGCGCCCTGCTTGCATCCGCGACAATGTCCGCGATGGCAGACGAACCGGCACCGTCGCGCCCGCCGATCGACAAATGCGTCTGGGAAAGGTTGTCTGACAAAAATATCGGGCTGGCCGCCTGGGCGCAACGCTGCGACTTCGGCTTCCGCCAGATCCATTTCGAATTCGCCGACAACGCGCTTGCCATCAAATACAGCGACGGCGGCGCGGCCGATCCTCTCGTCGAACTGTTCGACATCATATCAGGTGAAACTGCCGAGGCTGCATTGCGCCGCCTGTTCCTGGAAAAAACCGACAAGACTGTCAGCGCCCGCTGCGTGCTGACGCCTTACACCGAGAGCACAGTACCCGCCGGCGTCAAACGCTACACATTCAGCCCCGACGCCGCCTATGCGAAAGAGCTGAAAGCACTTGCCGATCCCAACGAGATTCCGGAGCCGCCCTGCGGCGTCTGGGGCGAAATGCCTGACGGCGTCCAGTATTTCGAGGTGCCGGCGGATGAGGGGCACAGCCTGCTGTTTGTGCGCATCGGCCAGGACGAGCCATTGTTTGACGAGCAGACGCTTCGCGTTTTGCGGAGGGGGTGAGACGCGCTTTCTCGCCAGGTCAGGCGGATTCGGTCATGGCGCCGATCCGCCGGTAGACGAATGGTTCTTCTCTCGAAGGGGCTGTGGCAATGCGCTTGGCTTCGTCGATCAGCATTGCCATGCGAGCATGGACCGGCGATTTCGCGCAAGCCGGGTCCGTTGCAGCGGCATCGCCGGCGATCGCCATCGCCTGGCAGCGGCAGCCGCCCCAGTCGATCTCGCGCCGCTCACAGCCGCGACAGGGTTCCTGCATCCAGTCCGTGCCGCGAAAGGCATTGAACCCCGGTGAATCGGCCCAGATCGAGGACAGCCTGCGTGGTTCGAAACGCTCGAAGCTGAGCGACGGGATCGTCTGTGCGGCATGGCAGGGCAGTACGGTGCCGTCAGGCGTCACCATGAAGGCGTCCCGCGCCCAGCCGCCCATGCACGGCTTGGGATAGATCGCGAAATAGTCCGGCGTCACAAAATCGATGTTGATGATGCCGGCCAGTCGCTCCTGTGCCTCCGCAACGATCTCCGCCTGCCTGTCGACCGCTTCACGCTCGGGCATCAGTTGGTCGCGATTGGTCAACGCCCAGCCGGCATACTGCACATTGGCGATCTCGAGCCTCTCCGCGCCCAGCGAAAGGGCGAGATCGATGAATTCCGGCACTTCCTCGATGTTATGGCGATGGATCGGTGCGTTGATGGTAAGAGGCAGACCGGCAGCGCGTGCGCGGCGTGCCGTTTCCAGCTTCTTTTCGTGAGCGCCCTTGTGGTTGCCGATGCGATCGGTGGTCGCCGGCCGCGCGCCCTGAAAGCTCAGTTGCAGATGGTCGAGGCCGGCTTCGGCAAATGCCTCGATACGGCCCTCGACGATGCCAACGCCCGCGGTAATCAGATTGGTGTAGACGCCGCGCCCCGCAAGCCCTGCGATCAATTGCTCGAGGTCGCGGCGCAGTGTCGGCTCGCCACCGGACAGATGCACCTGGAGCACTCCCAGATCGGCGGCCTCCGAGAACAGGGCGAGCCAGGTCTCTGTGTCGAGTTCGCGATTGGCCTTCAGCAGTTCCAGCGGATTGGAGCAATAAGGGCATTGCAGCGGGCAGCGATGCGTCAGTTCCGCCAGCATGCCGATTGGAGGGAGGAGGGGCGTGCTCATAGCCTCACCAGCAGCTTGTCCGACCATTCCTGCAGGAAGGCGATGACGTCGGTCGCCACGGCCTCCTGTTCGGCCTCATAATCCGCGGCAAGGCCAGCAATGATATCGCCTGCCGTTGACCGTCCATCGCAGCGGCGCAAAATATCGAGACTGACATCGTTCGGCCAGAATATCTTTTCGGGTGAAAGCACGGCGAATGCCTGCCGCACGGAATCGTACTGTATGCGCACGTGCTTCGGCAGCGAAGGTATCGACTGCAGCGACACCACGGCTCTTTCGCGCAGCGCCATCATAGGGCTGCCTCGGGCTGGAAGGCGCCGGGCGGTATGTTTCCCTGCTCGCCATAGGCGTGTTGAAGCGCATCAAGCATGGCCCAGAGTATATCGCATTTGAACACCAGTGCATCGATTGCCTGCTGCTGGCGCTCCGCCGTATCGGCATGGCTGAGCACGTAGGCGAGGGCGAAGTCGGCGTCACGCGAGGCCTGTTCGGGCCGTTGCCTGAAATAGGCCAGTGTATCCTCGGTGATGTAGTCGTATTTGGCCAGCATTGCCGGCACCCGCTCGCCGATGATGAGTGGCGAGAACATCTCGGTCAGCGAGGACGCGACCGCCTCGAACAACGTCCGGTTTGTGCAAAAGGAAAGGTAAGCGCCCACCGCGAAGCGCGTCGCCGGCAGTGCCAGCCTTTCGCTCTTCACGGCCTCGGCGTCCAGGCCGAGCGAAGTTGCCAGATGCAGCCAGCGCGCGATGCCGCCGCTCCAGCCGTCCTCGCCGTCATGATCCTCGATCCGCTTGCGCCACGCGGCGCGAAACGCTGGATCCTCGGCATGCACGAGGATCATGGCATCCTTGCGGGGGATGACCGCCTGATAGCAATAGCGGTTCAGCGCCCAGGCCTTCATCTCGGCCTTCGACAATGCGCCGCTGGTCATCCTGTGGTGAAAGGGATGGCGATTGTGATAGCGCTCGGCGCCAACCTGCCTCAGCACGGCTTCGAGAGCGTTCGTGGAGAGTCCGCCTTTGGCTGCATCGCGGAAGTCGCTCAAAATTCCACCTCAATACCGTCGCTTGCGATTTCCCAGCCTGCCGCCTTGACCGCCGCGTGCTCGGCGGAGTTCTCGTCAAGGATGGGGTTGGTGTTGTTGATGTGGACGAAGACACGACGGCCGACCTTCACATCGGCCAAGCCGGCGATCGAACCCGATTCTCCCGAGATTGCCAGATGCCCCATGCGCGCGCCGGTTTTCTGACCGACGCCGGCAACGATCATCTCGTCGTCGGTATAGACCGTGCCGTCGAACAGAAGACAGGCGGCATCGGCGAGACGCGCGCGCAAGGCCGCATCGATGCGCGCGCAGCCTGGGATATAGAAGACGGAGCCGCGGCTGCCGATGCCGGCAATTCGGACTCCGATCGTATTACCTGCGTCGGAGCTGAAATTGGCATCCGGATGGTCTCTATCCTCCAGATAGAGTGCTATCTTCCCGGGCACTGGAAAGGGCTCGATCATTACGCCGGTCTCGCGGCCTTCTGCGTCGCAAATGGCCAATTCTTTCGCCGGCGGCAGGATGCGCCGCGGCACAAGCGCTGGATCGAGAACGTTGAAAATCGAATTCGCCTCCAGCGTCGCCAGAACCTGCGCCGTTGCATAGATGGCGAAAGGCTGCCGCTCGCGCAGGCTGAGCAGTCCGGCGATATGATCGACATCGGCGTTGGTCAGCACCACCGCGCGAATAGGCGTCGAGCGCAGCGGCGCATCGCCCGCAGGCTGCAGTTCAGGTGTTGCAGCGATTTGCTGGCGAATGTCGGGCGAGGCATTGAAAAGAACCCAGCCGAACCCGTCCGCCGAGGCGGCGACACTTGACTGGGTTCGTGAATGCACGCCGGCCATGCCGGTGCGAGCCGCACGACTCAGACTGTAGTTGCAGTTCCATTGCGGAAAGCCGCCGCCCGCCGCCGATCCGATGATCCTCAAATGCATGAAAATGCCCGCGCGCCGGCTTCTCTGACCTGCAGGCAATTTGCAGTCACAAAAAACGCTTCGCGCGCTTTGCGTGCGTCAAAATCTTTCACGAAAATCCATGGGGCGAGGGGATGCGCGCCCCTGTCGCCAAGGACGCGCACCTCTGCGGCCTACTTCTTGGGAGTAATTTCAGCAGGCAGATACCGTGAAATTTCGAAGCCAGCGGCAACCTGACACATGGTCGGTTTTTTCCAGTTCTTCTTCATGACATTTCTCCTCTTATACCAGCCCGAAGGGACCGATCCTGTCGTTAGCCAACCATTGCAGGGCACCGACGCAATGGCTCGTCCATCAAGTCTCAAAATGGACAAATGAAACAATAGGTTTTGAAAAGTTGAAAACAAACTATCGAGAATAATTGCAGTCCTTACTTTAATTGTTCGTTGTGTAGGGTTTTTTCTCCTCCAGTGGAAGGTTTGCATCTTCCCACCCATCAGCGCCTAGCGGATACCAGATTACCGAACTGTAGCCCCACTCGACGGCCCGTTTCGCCGCATTCCACGACATCCAGCAATTCGTCATGCAGTAGAACAGAATCGCGCGCGACTTGTCCGTCCCGGCCTTGGCCTCGAGGCCTTGGCGAAAATAGCTGGCGGTCTCCTGCGAAATAGCGCCGTATCCCACATTGGCCAGCCATATGCTGCCGGGGATGTCCTTTCTGACCTTGTCCCTCCATATGGTCCCTGCCGGCAAATTGGTCGGTTTGGGCGTGTCCGGCATCACGTCGAAGAAGATCGCCTTTTTCGCCCGCCACAGCGCTTCCGCTTCCACCGTCGTCACCACCCTCGCGCCTTGCAGCGTCCGCGGCACCGGCGCCCGATAGTCGTCCATCCGGAAACCACTGGGTTCGGCGACATCGCCAGCCCATGTCGGCTCGGTCAGACCCAGAAGGCTCGCGGCGACCAGCAAGAAAATAGTCTCCCTTCCATTCATTGGGTAATCAGGTTGTCGTGTTCGTCGATCAGCGGCACGTTATAGCTCAGCAGGATCCTGGTGATCTCCGCCTGGTTTTCCCTGATCACCCGGTTGAGCGTCCGCTTCCATTCCTGGTCGGACGGACGTACGCCCATGGTAATGCGGTAAGACATGCGCGAGCCGGTTTTTTCCTTCACCAGTGGAACGATCGTCACATCAGCTCCGAGTTCCTTGGCATAGTAACCTGCCATCGGTCCCCACAGCACCGCCGCATCGATCTTGTGTGCCAGCATGTCCTTGATCATGACCTCCCCCATGGATGGGGTGACGCGCGTATCCACCGCAAGCGGATAGATCTTGGCGGTCCGCAGGAGCTTGTTGGCGGCCATGTTGGCGGTTGGCGGCGTGCTTTCAACGACGCCGATCGTCTTGCCCGTGAGTCTGGAATCCTCGATCGTTTCCACGCCTTCCATATCTTTGCTTTTCGGATGCACCAGCACATAGGCGGAGCGATAGTAGGCGTTGGTGTTCTGCACCAGCTCATCGCCCTGGGCATAGCCCATGATGATGTCGCATCGGTTGGCCCCCAACGTATTGCGCACGAAGCCGGTGATCGTGGGAAACCAGGTGTAGGAGACGGACTTGCGCCCGGTTTTCGCGGCAACCAGCTCTGCCAGCTTGTTTTCGAATCCTTCGCCGCTCTTGTCGGTGAAGGGCATATTCGAGGGATCGGCGCAGACGCGCAAGATGTCGGGGTCGACCAGTTCTCCCGCCGCACCAAGGCCGGCGCTTTGCGCATGCGCATTCGACGGCAGCAAGGCGAGCGTGCCGAGGATCGGCAGAACGACGCGCAGCTTCAATGCATCGCGGCCAATCATGTCACCCACCCATGCAGGATGCTTCGGCATCCTTCGCCGCCTGGGCCTTGTCTTCGTGCTTGGGCGGCCGTCCGCGGGGCGCCGCGCCATCTGCGCGCGCGCGCAGGTAGATGTAGAGGTCGTCCATGTAGCAATAGACATTCTTGTTGTCGCCAAAGGCAGGCATGACGTTTTCCTTGCCGCCGCCGACATTCTTGCGGCCCTCGGCGACGATCGAGAGGAACGTGCCGTAATCCATGTTTTTCAGGCTGTTGACCAAAGCCGGCGCATAGCTCGAACCTGTTGCATCCTGTCCGTGGCAGACATGGCAATCGGAGTGATACCGGCGGTAGCCGCTGAACGTGTACCAATCGACGGTTCCGTTTTCGATCTTGTAGGTCGGATTTCCATCCGCATCCAAATACTTGCCGCCTTCTTCCTTCACCGCCTTGGCTTTTTCCATGCTGTCGTCGGCCTGGGCGACGCCTGAGCTTGCCAGAGGCAGCAGAGCCAGGACCAAAGCCGAAATTACAATGCGAACGGACATTCAAACTTCCTTCATTTGCCAATGGACACGGTTTTGCTGGCGCGACCGGCATTGATCGGTGTTTTGGGTGCGTAACCGAATCGAGAGCCCGGCCATGGCTTCCGGATGATCCGGGCTCTCGTTCTTCAAGCCTTTGGTCTCACAAGACCTGAGGCGTTCTCAAGGTTCCCAGCGCATCAATCCGGGAGACCGAAGACGGTGAGCTGACCGCCCAGCGTCGTGTAGTCGGCAAGTGCCGCGTAGCCACCGACGGCACCAAGACCAGCGGTGCCAACGACGGCGGCCTCATCGCCTTGGGCACGGCCCTGATCGACGGCGCCATGCCAGGCAGCGGCGTTATCAGGCGAAAGCAGGCCGCCTGCCAGGCCAATACCTGCCCAACCGCCAACACCCGACAGAACGGCGATGTACTGCTTGCCGCCCTGCTCGTAGGTCGTGATGTTGCCGATGATGCCGGACGGGGTCTTGAACTTGTAGAGTTCCTTGCCGTCCTTATCGACCGCCTTGATGTAGCCTTCGAGCGTGCCGTAGAAGACGACGTCGCCATCCGTGGCCAACGCGCCAGACCACACCGAGAACATCTCGGGCTTCGACCAGACGATCTCACCCTTGGCTGCATCCCAGGCAATGAAGTTGCCCATGCTGCCGTCGCCGCCAGGGGCCGGGTACATCGACACGGTGGCGCCAACATAGGGCTGACCGGCGGTGTAGCTTACCTTGTAAGGCTCATAGTCCATGCAGACATGGTTGGTCGGGACATAGAACAGCCCAGTCTTCGGCGAGTAGGCGGCCGGCTGCTGGTCTTTGGTTCCAAGCGCGGCCGGGCAGATGCCGGTCGAGTTGGTGTCTTCGCCGTTTTGCTGGGTCGAATATTTCGCCACGACCTGCGGGCGGCCATACTGATCGCTCTTTGGGTCCATGTTGACTTCGGTCGCCCAGTTCACAGCCGGATCGTATTTTTTGGCGACGAGAAGTTCGCCGCTGGCGCGATCCATGGTGTAGGCAAAGCCATTGCGATCGAAATGCACCAGCACGTCGTGCTTGGCGCCGTTGACGTCCATGCCATCGACGAGGATCATCTCGTTGATGCCGTCATAGTCCCATTCGTCATGCGGGGTCATCTGGTAGAGCCATTTGGCAACACCCGTGTCCGCATCGCGGGCCATGATCGTCATCGACCAGCGATTGTCGCCGGGGCGTTGTACGGGGTTCCACGTCGAGGGATTGCCGGTGCCATAGTAGACCAGGTTCAGCTTGGGATCATAGGAATACCATCCCCATGTCGTGCCGCCGCCTGTCTTCCACTGCTCGCCTTCCCAGGTGTTCGTGCCGGAGTCCTTGCCCACCGGCTTGCCGAGATGCGTGGTCTTTTCGGGATCGATCAGGGTGTCTGCGTCCGGACCTTCCGAATAGGCTTTCCAGGCGAGTTTGCCATCTTTCAGATTGTAGGCGGCCAGCCAGCCGCGAACGCCGAATTCGGCGCCGGAGACGCCGATGAGCACCTTGTCCTTGACGACGACGGGGGCAGCCGTACCGGATTCGCCTTTGCCGCCATCGGTCTGGTCACCGTTCTTGACCGACCAGACGACCTTGCCGGTCTTCGCGTCGAGGGCGACGACCGTGGTGTCGGCCTGATTGAGAATGATCTTGCCGTCACCATAGGCAACACCGCGATTGACCGTATCGCAACACATGATCGGAATGACGTTGGGATCCTGCTTGGGTTCGTATTTCCAGAGGATCTTCCCGTCATTCTTGAGGTCGAGCGCAAAGACATTGTTCGGGAAAGGCGTGTGGACATACATCACATCGCCGATGATAAGCGGTCCACCCTCGTGGCCTCGCAGCACGCCGGTGGAAAAGGTCCACTTGACCTGCAGGTTCTTCACATTGTCCGCAGTAATCTGGTTGAGTTTGGAATAGCGGGTGTTGGCGTAGTCACCCGTCTGCATTGCCCAGTTCTTCGAATCCGAAGCCAGCTTTGCAAGGTCCTCGTTAGCCGACGCCGTATAGGCCGCGCCGAGCGACAGAAACGCCGCAGTGGTTAGAATATAGGTAGCTTTCGTAAGTACACGCATCCGAATTCCTCCCGAGGTTCATAGTGATGAATCATTTGCTGAGCCCACAAGGGCTTGCCCAAGCGATTCACGGGGGGGAAATATTTCCGGCAGCGTGTCACGACCTAAGCCAGATGTGCAGAGGGCACCGTTACTGCCCACCTCACCTTGGCCTACGAAAGACTGTCGCCGCTCCCTAATGACGGTGACGCCCTTGAAGCCGGAAACAGGGTGAGGCTATGTCATCGCAAAACGCTAGGCAAGCAAAAAAGCCTGGGTGTCTTTTGCACCGCAATATCGTAAATGATGCGGTGCAATATAAGGAAATAACTAGGACGGTATTTGTTAGATAAAGTATTTCTACTAGCTAAGTAACGGTTGGCCGCATAAAATTTGATTATTTTTTGAGTTTTACATTTCACCTAAGCAAGGATTTTATTTAGCGGTATTCACTTCGAGGTCCCGACCTGGCCATCTACGTGCTGCATGGGGAATCGATAGTGGGCCAAGCATGAGATGATCGTTGGAGTTGGGGTGTGGAGCGGGCCATCAGGCCGCCATGCGGAACCACGGTCGATGAGTACCGCATTCCTCCTTTGGTCGTATACGGAAGCCATGGGCGCTTGACTGACTCTGCGGCTCGTTGCCAACTGCCACGGTGATCCCGACATGGCACATCGCGCCCAGGCTAACCGGAGGTTTTCCCATGATCAGATATGTTGGATTTTCGACCTTGCCGCTGCTCCTGGCCGCGCCGCTGGCCTTCGCAAACCCGGCGGGCGCCGCGGGAGATTACCCGACAGCAACGATTGCCGATTACGTGCTCGGCTGCATGCAGACGAACGGCCAGACACGTAAGGCGCTGGAAAGCTGTTCCTGCTCGATCGACGTCATCGCCTCGATCCTTCCGTACGACCACTATGAGAGGGCCGAGACTTTCAAGAGTATGTCTTTGACCACAGGCGAAAACGCTGGGCTGTTTCGCGAAAGCGCACCGGCGAAGGCCGCCCGTACCGAATTGAAGCGCGCGCAGTCGGAAGCCGACGTGCGCTGCTTTTAGAGCCTGCTCCCTCCGCAAGCCGGATGGAGTTCCATCCTTTGCCTGGACATGATCCTCCCGAAATGAGCTTCACTTCGGGGATCGAGCTGGCAAGCATCCGGCATTACGGCGCAAGAGGGATACTTCAGAGACCTGCTGTCTCCAGGGGCCACTGATTGCGGAATGTTTTGCCATCCGTGTCGGTCGCTTCCACCTGGATTTCGCCGTTGCCATGCACGGTGAAATCGAACCGGAAATTGGGGTCTTCCGAAATCGATATTCCACCTTCCATGGAGAGGATCGGCCGGCCTGCTTGCGAGATCGACAGTTTCTGAACAAAATGCGCCGGTATGAAATACTGGGTCAGCGGATCCCGCTGCAGGCCCGAATTGTTAGGATGCCGGATCATCAACTGCAGTTCCTCAGTCTTGGTCATCGTCTCTTTGGGCGGGAACTGGCGCAGCTTCATCTGACCCATCGTCGCGTTGGCCTCGTCCTGGTTCTTGACCGCAGGGGCGGAGCATCCGCCTGATGCCTTGACGAAGGTCTGCATCATATGGAGCTGGCCGCTCTGCGTCTCAGCGATGGCACGCAGATAGGAATAGTCGTTGACGCGCACGCGCGTCGACAGATGCGTCACGCCGGCATCCTTGCCGAGCTGGAACGTTGCCGCCACCGGTGCAGGGTTGGCATCGATGATCAAGGTAACGGATTTGATGCCGTCCGGCGCCTTGGCTGGATCGAGATGGATGTCGACGGGCACGATGGCGGCATCCTGCGCCCGCTTCGGCGCTTCGATCCTGACGACGCCGGTATCGACCAGAATTGCCCGATCGCCGAACACGTCGCCCTTCAAGTCATGCCAGATTCTGTCCGAGGACGCGGTTGTTTGCTGTGCGCTGGCGGTTCCCGAGGAGCCGAGCAGCGTGCCGATGGCCAAGATGATCGCGACAAAAACGGATGCGAGCGGCAAAGCGAGCTGCCGGCTCGAGTAAGCGTGATTTTGCATTTCGATGCCTCCACCAATGCCGAGAGGTGGTGCCCAGGCTGGCGTTGAGGATAAGCCTTTGGCGACGCCTTGGCAAATCGCCGTGCCTTACAGGTGCTGGACGCATGTCGGCATCGTCTATTCCCACTCGAGTTCGGCAAATGCGGCCGTTGCGTTGCGCTCGTTGTAATAGTCGAACAGGTGCCAATTATCCCGTTCGCTTTCGCCAGCGGTTTTGACTGCTTCGCGCAGCGGCGTTCCGTCGGCGATCGCCTTGCGGATATCGCGCGCCAGAATCTCGAAATAGCGTCGCTCCCCCGCCAGCGCCTGTGGCCAGTCGGCCGTTACAGGACCATGACCTGGAACGACGCGCGCGGCGTCGATCACGGCGAGCGCATCCATCTGGCGGAGCCATCCAAGCAGTGATCCGTCGAGCGTCGGCAAGGAGCCCATGAACACGAGATCGCCGGCAAAGAGCGTTCTGGTCGCGGTATCGAATACGGTCAGGTCGTTGTCGGTGTGCGCCGCCTTCCATGCCCGCAGTTCGATCATGCGCCCGCCGAGGTCGAGTTGCAGGTGATCGTCGACCAGCATGGTCGGCGACACGATCTCGACCCCCTCCATAAGCGCCTCGCCAAGCTGTTCGCGATAGTTGTGCAGATAGAACGCGCCACGCGCGTCGAGGGCGCGCGGCAGATTGCGATGACCGACGATCGTCGCGCCGATCTCCCGGAATGCCGCATTGCCGAAGATGTGGTCGGGGTGCATGTGGGTGTTGATCAGGAAGCGAACCGGCTTTGCTGTTACCTTTCCGATCGCGGCGAGAAAGGCGTGCGCCTCGATCAGGCTGCCACCGCTGTCGATGACGGCAACCGCATCGGTACCGACGACGGCGCCGAGATTGCAGATCGCACCGTCATTGGCGGCGGTCATCAATTCATCCGCGCCCTGGAAGGCGAAGACGCCGTCGGCGATTTGCCTGACCGAGAACCGAGAACTGCCGCCTGCCGCCAGAACGGCTCGTCCGAGGCAGCATGACAGCAAGGCGGCGCTGGCGGCGGTACAGGCGAAGCCACCCACAAGCCTGCGTCTTAGCCGATCGATCGACATGAAGGTCTCCGATATGCATTTCGCCTGCAGGCGATCAGGTGACGTCCGGAAATCGATGATGGAACGACCGCAGAAGGTCGCTCATCACCTGTGAATTACGATGTTGCCGTGGCAACCGTACGTCGAACACGCCGAGCACATGGGTTGGCCGCGGCGCGAGCACGATGATGCGGTCCGACAGCATCAGTGCCTCGCGTAGATTGTGCGTCACCATCAAGGCGGTCGTTGGCCGTGCCGACCACACGGTCAAAAGCAGATGCCGAAGCCGCTCGGCGGTCTGTTCGTCGAGCGAGACAAAGGGTTCGTCCAGGAAAAGCACCGCCGGCTCGGTGGCGAAAGCCCTGGCAAGTGCTGCCCTGCGCGCAAGGCCGAGCGACAGTTCGGCAGGATAGAGCGAGCGCATGCCGGCGAGGCCGAGCGTGTCGAACAGCCCGTCGAGATTTTTCGCTCTCAAGCTTTTCGGTAACGCCAGCCTGACATTCTGCTCCACCGTTCGCCACGGCAGCAGGGTCGGTTCCTGGAAAACGGCGGCGATGCGGTTCGAACCTCCTTGCGGCAACTGGAAGGAGCCGGAAAAGTCTTTGTCCAAGCCAAGCAGGATACGCAGCGTCGTGGTTTTGCCGCAGCCCGACGGTCCCAGCAAGCAGGCGAATTCGCCTTGCCGGACCTCGAAGGAAAGGTCCTGAAGCGCCGTGATCGAGACGCCTCGCGCGGACCTGAAAGTCTTTTCGGCGATGTCGACCTTAAGCGGGACGACGGCGCCAACGGGTTGCATGTCGTTCAACGGGCTGCACCAGGAGGAGTTCAATGACAAGCATCACCGCCACGAAAGCCAGCGTATAGGCAAGAATGGCGGCGACGTCGAAGAGCTGGAAATAGAGATGGATCTGGAAGCCGACACCGTTCGAGCGGCCGAGCAGTTCGACGACCAGGACGATCTTCCAGATGAGGGAGATGCCGGATCGCGACGCGGCGGCAAGATAGGGCTGCAATTGCGGCAGCAGGATATGGCGGATGCGATCAAGGCGGCCGAAGCGATAGACGGTGGCCATTTCGGCGTAACTTGGATCAAGCGCCCTGGCGCCTTCGCGCATCGTCACCACGACATTCGGGATCTTGTTCACCGCCACCGCGCCGATCGCCGCCGCCTCGTTGAGGCCGAACCAGATGTAGCCGAGGACGATGACCACCAGCGCCGGGATGTTGAGGAACAGGATCACCCACGGATTGAAAAAACGGTCGACGCGACGATGGCTGCCGAGCAAAACGCCGATGACGGATCCGATGATCATTGCGACGATATATGCCGCGGCGACCCGGCCGAGGGTCACGCCGAGATGGTAAAAAAGCTCGCCGCTCGCAGCCTCCCTGAGAAGCACCTGCCAGACCTGCCCAGGCCCTGGAAAGGCACGGCTTGGCCAGACACTTGCCGCAAGGTTCCACAGCAGGCAAAGCCCGAGCAGGGAGACCGCTACGGTCAGCGCGGGCATGAGTGCCGTCGCCAGACTGCGTCGGCCGGACATGCTCGGCGGGGCATCACGCGTGCCGTCGGTTGCGGTCATTTCTCGGGTTCCTGCCAGAACGTGCCGGGCGCCATTTCCGGCGCGCTGCCGACAAGCTTCGCGCCGCCGACCGACGCAAGCACATGGTATAGCCTGCCGGCGTCGGCCGCTTCCTCGGCGACCGACCGTCTGGGAATGCCCTGGCGGTAGCGATCGCGCAGTTTTTCCAGTTCCTTGCCCTCCGCGCGAATGATCGGCGCCAGGCGCAGCCATTCGTCATCGGATCTGGCCAGCAAGTCCTTGGCTTGCGCGGAAGCCCTCACGAAACCCCTGACGGCATCGGGGTTTTCGCTCGCCCATTGGTCATGGAAGACGTAACCGAGCGCCGACACGGGTCCCAGAGCCCCAAGCGCTTTTGCCGCGTCATTCACGCCGATCAATCGACGGAAGCCATTGGCCTCGAGACGCGCGCAAAAATGCCAGAAATTCAGCACCGCATCGAGTTCGCCCTGTATCGCCTTTTCCGAAATCAGCGGCGGCGCGCCAAAGACGATGTCGCTGGCTGCCGACAGGTCGACGCCGAGGTCGCGTCTGGTCAGCGCTTGTATAAGCAGCCAACTCTTGTCGAGCGGGCCGCCGGCGACGCCGATTTTCTTGTCCTTGAGATCGGCGATCGTCCGGATCGGCGAATCCTCCTTCACCATGATCGCCCCCACGGCGGTCGAATAGGGGGTCAATGTGAGGTCGCCGCCTTCGGAGCGCTGGCGCGAGACCCACAGCCAGTCGGAGACGATCATGTCGATCGCGCCAGCCAGCATCGCGACGTTGGTTGCATCCTCGCCGGCGAAGTCGATGATCTCCAGATCGATCCCGTTGGCGGCATCGAATTTGTGCTGCCTTAGTGTATCGAGTTCCCAACTCACGGTTCCAAACTTCAGCACACCGAGGCGAATCCTGGCTGCCGCAACGACCGGCCTGGTAGCAAGAACAGCGGCTGTCCCGAGAACCGCCAGACGCAGCGTCATGCGCCGTGAAACCATCATGACACCTCCTCCCCAGGGTTCCGCGCTGCCAAATCAGATGGCTCGTTCCTTGCTCGGAAATGCGCATTTCCAGCGCATGACCTTGAGGTTCGGGTGTTCTTGAGACCATTTCGCGATTTCGCTGGGGGCAAGGATCATGCATTGGAACAGAGTGCCGCGGCTCTCGAAATAGAGATGTTCGTCTCGGCAATTGCTCGGATTGGCGCTGAGGCAAACCGTCAATATGAGATCGACCATGTCCATTCAGCACCTCTTGCGCGTTCCCAAACGCCCATCTCGGCGAGTCCAGCCCAACCAGGAGCCAGGACAAACCGCCACTTGCCGGATTTCCCGAGGTGCCAATGGAGAAACCGGATTGAGGTCAAGCTACGCGCTCGCCCGATAGCCGTCAACAAAGACGAATGGAAAGGTCTCTTGAGCTCGCAGGCCCCTAAACCTTTGTACGATTGACTTTCACAACATGCCAATTAGCTTCCGAGTCACGCGGCGCGGCTTCACGGGAGAAGCGGAATTTCCACTCCACCGCGTAAGGCGCATACCGACGGATCAAAGGATCGGCATGCGCAAATCGTCCAGGGCACCCAGACGATCAATGAGGAAATACCATGCGCGCAATCGCATTTTTCGCAGTCATGTCCGTTGTGCCCTTCATCGCGAGCCAATCCCAGGCACAGGATGCGGCGGCTGGTGAGAAGGTCTTCGCCAAATGCAAGGTCTGCCATACCGCCGACCAGGACAAGAACAAGGTCGGCCCGTCGTTGAACGGCGTCATCGGCCGAACGGCCGGCACGCACCCGGGGTTCAGCTATTCTCAGGCGATGGTCGCGGCAGGCAAGTCCGGCGTCAAATGGGATGAACCCACGCTGAAGACCTATCTTCACGATCCCAAGGCCATGGTCAAAGGAACAAAGATGGCGTTTGTCGGCCTGAAGCAGGACGAAGACATCGCCAATGTCATTGCCTATCTGAAGCAATTCTCGAAATAGAGCGCAGCCGGCCGTTCGAATTTGCGTTCGGCCGGCGGACGCCTTGATCACGCATCGGCTTGCAGCCTCTGCATGGCCGAAGGCAGATCGAAAAGGCTGTCGCAAACGAGGTCGGCGCCAAGCTCTTCCACCGGAATGTGGCTGTAGCCGCCGCGCAACAGAATGACGGGCATGCCGGCGGCGCGTGCGGCACCCAGGTCGGCGCCACTGTCTCCGACCAGCAGCGCGTCACCGGGGTCGACCCCAAGCTGTGCCAACGCCAGCAGCAGGGCATCGGGCGCCGGTTTCAGGAATGTCACCGCGTCTCCGCCAACGATTGCGCCGAAATATTCCGTCAATCCGAAATGAAGCAGGATTTCGCGGGTCGCCAACTGCGGTTTGTTGGTTGCCACCCCCATGCTTACTCCGCCCAAATGAAAGTGGGTGAGAGCCTCCCTGACTCCAGGCATCAGCCTTGTCAGGCCGGTCAGATGCCGGCGGTAGATAGGCGCCATGACGCGGTTGGCCTCATCGAGAGCGTTGCCGAGCAGTGGCGCTCCCGACGCCGCGAAGGCTCGCTCGATCAATTTCCTGACGCCGCCGCCGATCATGGCCGTGACCTGATCCAGGCGCAGCGGCGGCAGACCGCGACTGGCCAGCAGTTCGTTGACGGCGGCCGCTATGTCCGGTGCCGAGTCGACCAGCGTGCCGTCGAGATCGAACAGGATCGCCTTCGGCGATCGAAGCGGCCTACCTGCACCGACGTTCATGCGGCATCCTTCCACTTGATCGAGCAGCCGATCGAGGCGATCTGGTCCAGCGGCCCGTCGCCGGTTCGGGCAACCTGCTTCATCGCCTCGAACAGGTCGCGTCTCAGCCCGGGCGCTCCGGCTTCTCGTCGCGAGGCGTCCAGCCGACCGCGATATTGCAGTCCCAACTCGCTGTTGAACCCGAAGAAATCGGGAGTGCACACGGCTGCGTAATCGCGCGCCACAGTTTGGCGGTGGTCGTGCAGGTAAGGGAAGCTAAAGCCGTTCGTCGTGGCGAAGAGCTTCATTTGGTCGAAGGAATCCTCCGGGTAGGTGTCGGCATCGTTTGAGTTGATCGCGACAAAGCCGATACCTTCGGCCTTAAGATCGTTGGCATCGCACACGATACGTGAAATCACCGCCTTCACATAAGGGCAGTGATTGCAGATGAAGGCCACGACCAGGCCGTTCGGGCCGGCCTGGCTGAAGATCGAATGCGACCTGCCGTCGACGCCAGGCAAAACGGCATCGATGGCGCGCCAGCCGAAATCGCACACAGGGGGGACGGCCGCCATGCTTGCCTCCGATGGAATGGTTATGCGGCTTTCCGGATCGCACCGTCGGCCGTCTGTCGGATGGCTCCAATGTTGGCGCGATAGGCTGCCTCGGTGCCCCCCTTGAACACGGCCGACCCGGCGACCAGCACATTGGCGCCGGCCGCGGCAACCAGCGGGGCGGTTTCGGCCGTGACGCCGCCATCGATTTCGATGTCAATCGGGCGGTGGCCAACCAGTGCCTTGATTCGCCTGATCTTCTCGATGACCGCGGAAATGAAGGCCTGGCCGCCAAAGCCTGGATTGACCGTCATCAGAAGCACCAGGTCGAGCCTGTCGAGCACATATTCGATGGCGCTCTCCGGCGTCGAAGGATTCAGCGATACGCCGGCCTTCTTGCCGAGATTTTTGATCGCCTGCAGGGAACGATCGAGATGCGGCCCGGCCTCGGCGTGCACCGTGATGATGTCGCAGCCGGCGTCGGCGAAGGCGGCCAGATAGGGGTCGGCCGGCGCGATCATCAGATGGCAGTCGAAAATTTTGTCCGTTCGGTCGCGGATCGCCTTGATCACCGGCGGACCGAAGGTGATGTTGGGCACGAAATGGCCGTCCATCACGTCGAGATGGATCCAGTCGGCACCCGCCCGCACGACAGCTTCGACCTCGTCGCCGAGCCGCGAGAAATCCGCGGAAAGCACGGAGGGTGCGATGATTGTCCTGGTGACCATGGTCGTCGTCTCCAATTCTGTCTGCGGGTGTTGGTCGCTGCGCCAGCCGGCTCCATCCCGTCAGCGCATCTTCGTCTCCGGTTCGCCTTCGAGTTTCCCTTCCGCGAACACGCGGCTGCCGCGAATGTCGGATTCCTCGATGGTGATAAGATCGGCTTTGGTCAACACCTGGCTGCGCGATGCGAAAAGCCGGTTGGCCTGCCGCAGCCGTGCCCGGTCGAGCCCATTGCGGACCGAACGCGCGTTGGAGAAATGCGGCAGCCTCATACGGATCGGAAGATACTCTTCGAGCGCACGGGACGCCGCCTCGCTGAGGCGATAATTCTGCTCCGCGAGCATAATCTCGGCGATCGATTTCAGTTCGCTGACGCCATAGTCGGGGAAATCGAGGTGATGGGCGATGCGCGAACGCATGCCGGGATTGCTGTCGAAGAAGCGGTCCATCTTGTTCTTGTAGCCGGCAAGGATCACAACCAGATCGTCACGGTTGTTCTCCATGCACTGCAGCAGGATTTCGATCGATTCCTGGCCGTAGTCGCGTTCGTTCTCGGGCTTGTAGAGATAGTAGGCCTCGTCGATGAAAAGCACGCCGCCCATGGCACGCTTGATCACCTCGCGGGTCTTGGGCGCGGTGTGGCCCACATACTGGCCGACGAGATCGTCGCGCGTCACGGCGACCATGTGGCCTTCGCGGACATAGCCGAGACGATGCAGGATTTCGGCCATCCTCAGCGCCACGGTGGTCTTTCCGGTGCCGGGATTTCCCGTAAAGTTCATGTGCAGCGTCGGGGCGCCCGAGGTCAGCCCGAACTTGCGGCGAAGCCGGTCGACCAGGAGGAGAGCGGCGATCTCGCGGATGCGGGTCTTGACCGGCTTCAGGCCAACGAGTTCACGGTCGAGCTTGTCCATGACCTCGTCGATGTTGGACGCCTCGAACTCGGCCTGCAGATCAACCGTCGCGTCCTGTGCGGCAGCGTCCTTGGTCATCGCGTTCAGCATGGTTCAGCTAGCTCCGCTCGCCCTCGGGCCTGTCGGTCGCATAAGGCACGATCGAATAACCCTGGCTGCGGCCGTCGCGCTCCTGGCGCAGCAGCCGGAAGCCGGGTTCGCTGGGCGGCCGGTTGACAATGAACGACATGCGCGGGGCTTCCCAGCCCTTGGTCGAATCGAAGGCGGTTACCCGCACATACATGTTCGGACAGGCTTTCCGGCAAGCGTTGACCTCGAGCAGTATGCCCGCCGGATCTTTCAAGTCGAACATCGGGTTGCCGTACATTTCCCAATAGGTATTTCGCGGATGCGGATCGTCCGTGTACTCGACGCTGACCGCCCAATGGTTCTTCAGCGCGTATTTGATCTGCGCCGAAATCTGTTCGTCGGTCAGATCGGGCAGGAACGAGAACTGCCCCTGTGTGACCTTGTTTCCCGGATTGGTCATCATGACGATGGTTCCTTTCGTCTAGAAGCTGGGCGTTGCTGTTGGCACGAAGTCGGCCGTGTCGGTCGATTCGTAGTTGAAGGTGACGTCCTTCCAGGTCTCCAGGGCAGCCTTCAGCGGCGTGCACCATCTGGCCGCCTGTTCGAGGATCTTGGTCCCTTCGCGCAAATAATCGCGCCCCTCGTTGCGGGCCAGGATCATCGCTTCCAAGGCGACGCGATTGGCCGTCGCGCCTGCCTGGATGCCGTCCGGATGGCCGATTGTGCCGCCGCCGAACTGCAGGATGACGTCCTCGCCGAGATAGTGGATCAACTGGTGCATCTGGCCGGCATGGATGCCGCCCGAGGCGACGGGCATCACCTTGTTGAGCGAGGCCCATTCCTGATCGAAGAACAGCCCGGTTTCGAGGTTCTGCGGCGTGCGCTCCTCGCGCAGCGTGTCATAAAATCCCTTGATCATGAGCGGGTCGCCTTCCAGCTTGCCGACCACCGTGCCGGCATGGATGTGGTCGACGCCGGCCATGCGCATCCATTTGCAGATGACGCGGAAATTCATGCCGTGGTTCTTCTGGCGCGAATAGGTCGAGTTGCCGGCACGGTGCAGGTGCAGGATCATGTCGTTGCGGCGTGCCCACTTGGCCATCGACTGGATCGCCGTGTAGCCGATGACGAGGTCGATCATGACGATGCAGGAACCAAGCTGCTTGGCGAATTCGGCGCGCTCGTACATCTCCTCCATCGTGCCGGCGGTGACGTTGAGATAATGGCCCTTGACCTCGCCGGTGGCAGCCGACGCCTTGTTCACGGCCTCCATGCAGTAGAGGAAGCGGTCGCGCCAGTGCATGAAGGGCTGCGAGTTGATATTCTCGTCGTCCTTGACGAAGTCGAGGCCCCCCTTCAGCGCTTCGTAAACGACGCGGCCGTAATTGCGGCCCGACAGGCCGAGCTTCGGCTTCGTCGTCGCGCCGAGCAGCGGCCGGCCGAACTTGTCGAGCCGCTCACGCTCCACCACGATGCCTGTCGCCGGCCCCTGGAAGGTTTTGAGGTACGCCACCGGGATACGCATGTCTTCCAGCCGCAGCGCCTTGACTGCCTTGAAGCCGAACACATTGCCGATGATCGATGCGGTCAAATTGGCGATCGAGCCCGGCTCGAACAGGTCGAGGTCGTAGGCGATGTAGGCGAAGTACTGTTGCTCGGTCTTGGTTCCGGGACCGGTGTTCGGCACCGGCTCGGATCTGAACGCCTTGGCGCGATAGAGCTCGCAAGCCGTCAGTCGGTCGGTCCACACCACGGTCCACGTCGCGGTGGAGGATTCGCCGGCGATGGCCGCGGCCGCCTCCTCGTGGTCGACGCCCGGCTGCGGCGTGATCCGGAACATGGCGATCAGATCGGTCTCCTTGGGCCTGTAGTCCGGCTCCCAGTAACCCATCTTCTTGTAGGGGATGACCCCTGACTTGTAGCGTTCCTTGCCTTCCTTGAGCGTCCCCGCTGGCAGTATGTCGATCTTGTTCATGACAGGTCTCCTGTTTGTTGCTCAGGCGGCTTTCGCGATTGCGATATGGGGATCGAGTTTTCCCGCGGCGTAACGTTTCGCCATCTCGTCCATGGCGATGACCTTGATCTTCGAGGCGTTGGACGCCGTGCCGAAACGCTCGAACCGGTCCCGGCAAAGGTCGCGCAAGGCGTCCATGGCGGGTTTCAGGAATTTACGGGGATCGAACTCGCGCGGGTCTTCCGTCGCGACGCGGCGGAACTGCCCGGCCATGGCCATGCGGCAATCGGTGTCGATGTTGACCTTGCGCACGCCGTAGCGGATGCCGCGCTCGATCTCCTCGACCGGAACGCCAAAGGTCTGGGGCATCTCGCCGCCGTATCTGTTGATAATGTCCTGCAGCTCCTGCGGCACCGAGGACGAGCCGTGCATGACCAGATGCGTGTTGGGCAGCTTTTCGTGGATCGCCTCGATCACCTGCATGGCCAGGATATCGCCGTCCGGCTTGCGGGTGAATTTGTAGGCGCCGTGCGAGGTGCCGCAGGCGATCGCCAGCGCGTCGACCTGGGTTGCGGTCACAAAGTCGACCGCCTGATCGGGATCGGTCAACAACTGGTCGTGGGAAAGCGCGCCTTCGGCGCCGTGGCCATCCTCTGCCTCGCTTTGACCGGTTTCCAGCGAGCCGAGCACACCCAGTTCGCCTTCGACGGAAGCGCCGACCCAATGCGCCATGCGTGCGACGCGTTCGGTTATGGCGACGTTGTAGTCGTAGCTGGCCGGCGTCTTGGCGTCCGCCATCAAGGATCCGTCCATCATCACCGAGGTGAAGCCGTGGCGGATCGCGGAAAGGCAGGTGGCCTCGCTGTTGCCGTGGTCTTGATGGATGCATAGCGGGATGGTCGGGTGGATTTCGGTCAGCGCCTCCATCATCTTGGCCAGCATGATGTCGTTGGCATAGGATCGGGCGCCACGCGAAGCCTGGATGATGACAGGCGCGTCGCAGGCCTTGGCCGCTTCCATGATGGCGAGGCCCTGTTCCATGTTGTTGATGTTGAATGCCGGTACGCCGTAGCCGTGCTCGGCGGCATGGTCGAGAAGCTGGCGAAGGGTGATGCGAGCCATTGTGAATCCTCCTAGATGATGAGCTTCAGTGCCGCTGCAGCAACCGCTTCGGACGTTATGTTGAAATGCCGGTAGAGGTCGGGGGCAGGGGCGCTGGCGCCGAAGCCGGTCATGCCGACGAAAGCACCGGTCTCGCCGATCCAGCGGTCCCAGCCCAGCCGGGCTGCTGCTTCGACCGCGACGCGCGGCGCCGAGCCGAGGACGGCCTTGCGGGTGGCGCTTTCCTGCTCCTCGAAAAGCTCCCAGCACGGCATCGACACGACGGCGGCGGCGACGCCATGCTCAGTCTCCAGCCTTTCGGCGGCAGCAACCGCGATCTCGACCTCCGAGCCGGTGGCGATCAGGGTGACGGCGCGGTGCCTTGCCGGCTCCCGCAGGATGTAAGCGCCCTGGCAGGAGCGGTTCTCGTCGCTGTGCGACCGACGCAGCATCGGCAGGTTCTGGCGCGACAGCACCAGGACGCTCGGCCGATCCTTGCTCTTTAGCGCGAGTTCCCAGCACTCCGCCGTTTCGATGACATCCGCCGGGCGGAAGACGTTGAGATTAGGCGTGGCACGCAGCATCGCAAGGTGCTCGACCGGCTGGTGCGTCGGGCCGTCCTCGCCGAGGCCGATGGAATCGTGTGTCATCACATAGATGACGCGCTGGCCCATGAGCGCCGAGAGCCGCATCGCGCCGCGCGCATAATCGGCGAAGCACAGGAACGTCCCGCCATAGGGCACGAAACCGCCATGCAGCGCGATGCCGTTCATGGCGGCCGCCATGCCGTGCTCACGAATGCCGTAGTGAATATAGCGGCCGGCATAGTCACCCGGTGCAATGCGGTTCATGTCCTTGGTGATCGTCAGATTCGAATGCGTCAGATCGGCCGAGCCGCCGACGGTCAACTCCGTTGCGCCATTGATGGCCTCCAGCGCCATTTCGGAGGCTTTTCGCGTCGCCACCTTGGTTGCCTTCTCGACATGTTCGCGACGAAAGGCGTCGAGCGCTTCGAAGACCGTGTCGGGCAGTTCGGCGGCGACGGCGCTCTCGAAGGCCTCGCGCCGCGGCGAGGCGGCAAGCCGCTGCTCCCAGGCGCGCCGCATCGCTTCGCCGCGACCGGCAATCTCGCGCCAGGTGAAAAGGATATCATCTGGCACATCGAACGGTGCGTGGGCCCAGCCGATGTTTTCGCGTGTCGCGGCGATCTCTGCTTCACCCAGCGGTGCGCCGTGCGTCTTTTCCGAACCGCCGAGATTGGGGGCACCCATGCCGATCACTGTGCGGCAGGCAATCAGCGATGGCCGATCCGACCGCCGCGCCGCCTCGATTGCCGCGGCGACTGCCTCCATGTCGTGGCCGGCGACGCTTTGGACATCCCAGCCGGCGGCCTTGAAGCGCGCCGGCTGGTCCATCGACGTGGAGAGGGAGGTCGGCCCGTCAATGGAAATCGCATTGTCGTCCCAGAAAACAATCAGGCGGGAAAGCTTCAGGTGACCAGCGAGGTCTATCGCCTCGTGACTGATGCCCTCCTGAAGGCAGCCGTCGCCCGCAATGACATAGGTATGATGATCGACCAGATCGGCACCGTAGCGGGCGGCAAGCATACGTTCCGCCAGCGCCATGCCGACCGCCGTGGAAATGCCCTGTCCGAGCGGTCCGGTGGTGGTCTCCACGCCAAGCGCATGGCCGTATTCCGGATGTCCGGCGGTGCGGCTGCCCAACTGCCGAAATCGCTGCAATTCCTCGATCTGCATGTCTTCATAGCCGAGCAGATGATGCAGTGCGTATTGCAGCATCGAGCCGTGGCCGGCTGAAAGCACGAAACGGTCACGGTCGGGCCAGTCCGGCCTCGACGGATCGATATTGATGAAGCGGTTGAACAGCACCGTTGCGACGTCGGCCATGCCCATCGGCATGCCAGGGTGACCCGAATTCGCCTTTTGAACGCTGTCCATCGCCAGCGCGCGAATGGCGTTCGCCATGTCGCGCTCCGAGACGGGAGCGGTTGTGGTGACGGGCTTCAGTGCTGTTTGGCTGGTCATTGCATCCTCCTCACGACACACGGCTCTTGCGTTCAATCAATTGCAGGATGAGCGGCGTCAGGATCAACTGCATGGCAAGATCGAGCTTGTTGCCTGGCACCACAATGGAATTTGGCCGCGACATGAACGAGTCGTGGATCATCGACAGCAGATACGGAAAATCGATGCCCCGCGGATTGGCGAAGCGGATAACCAGCATCGATTCGTCGGGCGTCGGGATCCAGCGCGCGATGAACGGGTTGGACGTGTCGACGATCGGCACGCGCTGGAAGTTGATGGCGGTCTGCGAGAATTGCGGGACGATGTTGCGGACATAGTCGGGCATCCGGCGCAGGATCACGTCCATCACCGCCTCGGTGGAATAGCCGCGTGTCGAACGGTCGCGATGGATCTTCTGGATCCATTCGAGATTGATGACCGGCACGACGCCGATCTTGAGATCCGCATGCTTGGCCAAATTGATCGTGTCGGTGACGACACAGCCGTGCAGCCCCTCGTAGAAGAGCAGGTCGCTGGGAGCGAATTCGCGCCATTCGGTAAAGGTTCCCGGTGGCGTGCCGTGCTGCTTTTCCTCTTCCTCATCATGAATATAGGTGCGGGTCTTGCCCGTTCCGCGGCGGCCATATTCCGCGAACACCTCTTCGAGAATTCCGAGTTCGTTGGCCGCGGCATTGAAATGGGTGAAGTTCGGGTTGCCGGCCTTTTCCTCCTCGGCCACCTTTGCCTTCATCGCCGCGCGATCGTAGCGGTGGAAGGCGTCGCCTTCGATGAAAGCGGCCTCGATGTTCTCGCGCCGGAAAATCAGATCGAAGATGCGCTTGACCGAGGTCGTGCCGGCGCCCGACGACCCGGTGATGGTGATGATGGGGTGCTTGGCTGACATGGTGCTGCTCAGGCTCTGAACAGGCCGCGGCGGCTGAACAGCGGCGCACGCTCACCGATGTTGCTCGGCTCTGTGTGGTAGCGGGTGATGCGCGCGACTTCCCGCGCCGACCCGAAGATCATCGGCACGCGCTGATGCAGGCTCTCGGGTTCGATTTCCAGGATGCGGTTGATCGCATCGGTGGCGGCACCACCAGCCTGTTCTATGAGATAGGCGATCGGGTTGGCCTCGTAGACGAGGCGCAACCGTCCCTGACCATAGCCCTTGCGTCGATCGCCGGGGTAGAGAAAGACGCCGCCGCGCATCAAAATGCGGTAACAGTCGGCAACCAGAGAGGCGATCCAGCGCATGTTGAAATCCTTCTCGCGCGGTCCTTCGGTGCCCTCCAGGCAGTCGTCGACATAGAGCCGCACGGCCTCGTCCCAGTGCCGGTAGTTGGCGGCGTTGATGGCGAACTCCTGAGTGCGTTGCGGAATGATCCGGCTTTCATAGGCCTGGACGAAGGTGCCGAGCCTTGTCGAGAAGACGAAGACATGTGTGCCGCTGCCGAGCGACAGGACGAGTGCCAGCTGCGGCCCATAGATGAAGAAACCGGCGCCTAGCTGGTTCACGCCCGCCTGCAGGAAAGAGGCGGCCGGATCAGCGTCCGGCGCGCCAGTTGCGGTCAGGAGCGAGAAGATCGTTCCGATCGACACGTTGGTGTCGATGTTGGACGAGCCGTCGAGCGGATCGATCGCAATGGCGAGTGGCGCTTGCCTGTCGAGCAGGACCGGCTGCTCCAGTTCCTCGGAGGCGTAAAGCGCGACCGGTGCGCGGCGCATGGCGTCGAGGAAGATGTCGTCGGAGAAGACGTCGAGATCCTTCTGGACGTCGCCATCGGCATTGGCGCCACGGGTTTCGGCAAAGGCGGCGCCGAGCACCCCTTGATTGATGGTGTTGCGGACCTTGATGGCGGCCTGTGTCAACTGACGGACGGTCGTCACAACTCCCGAGCGGAATTCGTCAGGCTGGCCGAGATAGGAGTTCAGAAAAGCGTCGAGCGTTGCCGCTGGCATCGTAACCTCCCGGTCCGGCCGCATCTCCTCGGAGCGGCTGGACTGGAGGAATGGAAACAAACGTCGCGAGATAAGTAAAATTCAATAACTTTACCTAACCACTAAAAATAATTTAGTATGCGGCATGAGGAACCTCACGCTCAAGCATTTCAAGACCGTCCAGGCAATCATCAAGTGCGGCAAAATTGTCAGCGCGGCCAAGATGTTAGGCCTGTCTCCTCCAGCGCTGACAATCCAGTTGCGGCAAGTGGAGGAAGAATTCCAGCTGGCTCTGTTCGACCGAACGTCGGACGGCATGCGTCCCACTGCCGCAGGTCGGGCTTTCGTCGAGACAGCGCAGGCTATCGAGGAGCATCTCGGTTTGCTCGAAGACAAGATGGATGCCATCAAGGGCGTACGCACCGGCAGCTTGAGGCTCGGCGTCGTTTCCACCGCCAAATATTTCGCGCCGCGGCTGATGGCTGCGTTCATGAAGGACCATCCCGACATCGACATGCGGCTTGCCATCGGCAACCGCGCCCAGACGATCGACAACCTCAGGAACCACGACATCGACATCGCGCTGATGGGGCGCCCGGCGAAAGAGGTTCCGGTGCGTGCTTCGGTCTTCGGCGATCACCCGCTGGTCATCATCGCGCCGCCCGACCATCCGTTGGTCGCGGCGCGAGATATCTCCAAGGAGCGGATTGCGGAGGAGCATTTCCTTATTCGCGAGCCCGGCTCCGGAACCCGCATCTCGTTGGAAATATTCCTGAGCGACGTGCCTGGGCGCATCGACGACCTTGGTGTCGAGATGGCCTCGAACGAAACGATCAAGCAGGCGGTGATGGCTGGTCTGGGCATCGCCTTCATCTCTGCCCACACCATCGCTGCGGAAACCGAAGCAGGCCGGCTTGTCATCCTCGACGTTGTCGGCATGCCGATCCGCCGGCAATGGTTCTCGGTGATGCGAACCGATCACGCAATCTCGCCGGCCATGGCCACGTTCAACGATTTCCTGATGCGCAAGGGCGCGATGTACCTGCCCCTTTTCGGAAAGCTGTATCCAGACAAGGCGGGATGACATTTTACGAACGCAACGGACGAAAGTCCGGTGGAGAACGCCCGCGATCGTTGGTGTTATATAAGCGATATGTTATGTTGCAGTGCGAAAGAGCGGGGGCCACGTCCTTTCACACCCGTAAGCGATCTGTATGTGCAACCCCTGCAGACTGTTCGGAAACCTCCCGGGTAGGGTTCGGGAATTCGATGGGGAAAAGGGGTAATGCTTTACACACTCGTTATGATGGTCTGTCTGACGGATGTACCGCGGACCTGCGAACAACGCGAACAAATGGTAGACGGTCTGGCGATGAATCCCGGGACTGCCTTCATGCAGGCGCAGCCGCTGGTGGCTCGGTGGATCGAGACGCATCCCGGTTATTTCGTGCAGCGCTGGCGTGTGCTGCCTGGCAGGGGGTCATGAGGCAGGCGGCCAAGGTCTATTTCTTGACGACGAGCGTTTCCGAGACGGTCTTCGACAACTGGTAAAGCCGCTGCTCGATTATCGTGGGCACATCGCAGACATAAGTCAGCGACTGGACCCGTTCGGTGAAAATTCGCGTCGCGAAATTCAGCTGGTCGGTTCGCCGTTCGACTTCGTCCGGATCCGCATCGGCCTTGGCGCGCAGCGCGTCGACTTCGGATGCTTCCTTGCGCAACTGTGCCGCCATTTCGAGCTGTTTGTGCGCATAGCGGGAGATGCCGGAGATCACGTGCGAACGCTCGGCGTCCATATGGTCGAACATTCCCTGCACCAGCATCGTCATTTTTGGTGCGACCTGTTCGGGCGGCAGGGAAGTCGCGAAATCCTTGATCTCTTTCTGGGCTTCGGCAATCGGCGTCCGCCGGGCTGCCACCGCCTCGACAAGCGCCGACACACGGGCATCCTTCGCCCAATCTTTCGCGGTCGCGGGAAGCTCCGGCCCATTCCAGATCTGGCCAAGCGAGAGCCGTGGCACCTTACGCTGTATGCAGGGCCAGTCGGGATCGGTGTTTGCCGCGCCGGCGCCTCCCATGAAGGCAAGCGTGGCGACCACAACGAGAGTGTGAACAAGTCTCATTCGCGCCATCAGGCGTTTCCTCCCATGTCCTGCTTGCGGATCACCAAACCGCGCGAAGGGTCGTATGCGATGATGGCGCCGCCCAGAAACAGCAGCGTGCAGCCGGCCACGATGCCCAGCGACAGCCATTCGATCTGCCCGTAAAAGGCAAAGCGGATCAGTTCGACGGCATAGGTGAACGGGTTGCAGAGGCAGATCTTGTAGAGCAGCGGGCTCGCCTCCTGGATGCGCCACAAGGGATAGAGCGCCGGAGACGCGAAATAGCCGGGAAAGATGACGAAGTTCATGATGCCGGCGAAGTTTTCGAGCTGCTTGATCAGCGAAGACAAGAGCATGCCGAGCGCGCAAAGCATCATGCCCGACAGGAACAGTGCCGGCAGCACATAGAGGTAGCCGAGTGGCGGCGCCTTGACTCCCCACAACCAGGCAACGATCAGGAACGCGTAGACCTGCACGATCGATACGGCCACGCCCGCGAGCATCTTCGACACCAGCAGGAACCAGCGCGGAAACGGGCTGACCAGCAGGATGCGCATGTTGCCCATCTCGCGGTCGTAGACCATCGACAGCGAAGACTGCATGCCGGAAAACAGCAGGATCATGCCGCAAAGGCCCGGCGTGATATAGACCTCGTAGAGCACATACGTCTTGTAGGGTGGGATGATCGACACGCCGAGCACCTGGCGAAAGCCGGCGGCGAAGATGAACAGCCAGACGAGCGGCCGGACCAGCGAGGAAATGAAGCGTTCGCGCTGGTGCAGGAAGCGCAGGCACTCGCGCAGGACGACACCTTTCAGGCAAATGAGATAGTGGCGCAGGCCGAATGGCTCAGACCTCACCGGCATGATGCCGGCGAGCTTTCCAGGCATCGCAGGAGCGCTCATGGCGACGTCTCCGCCATGCCCGCCGCATCGACGCGGCTGAGCTTCGAAAAGGTTTCGCGAATCGAATTTCCACCATTCGCACGGATCACATCCGACACCTTGCCGCTCGCGACCAGATCACCCCGCCGCAGTATGACGACATGGTCGGCGTCTTCGACTTCGTCGATCAGATGCGTGGCCCAGAGCACGCCGATGCCCTCGGCTTGGACGAGCTTGCGGATGGTGGCGAGGATGCCCGCGCGAGACTCAATGTCGAGGCCTACGGTCGCCTCGTCAAGCAGGAGCAGGGAAGGGCGGTGCAACAGCGCCCGGGCGATTTCGATGCGCCGCATCTGACCGCCGGAGAGGCTGCGTGCTTTGTCATGCTGGCGGCCCTGCATGTCGACCGTTTCAAGCAGCGCGGCAATGCGCTGGCGAGCTTCGCGTCCGCCAATGCCATGCAGCGAGGCGTGGTATGAGAGGTTCTGGTAGACGCTGAGGTCGAGGTCGAGCGTGCGTGCCTGGAACACGATGCCGACGCGTCTGAGTGCTCCGCCGGATGCGCGGCGGATGTCATGGCCGAAGATGCGGATCGATCCGTGACGCGTGTCGTAGAGGTGGCTTATCAGTGAGAACAGCGTTGTCTTGCCGGCCCCGTTGAGGCCGAGCAGAACGGTGAAAGTCGCCGGCGCGATCGAGAAGGAGACGTCGTTGAGCGCCCGCTTCTGGCCATAGGAATGGCTGACGGCACCGACATCGAGCGCCGCCACCTCTTCTCCCGGACCGCTTTTCCTCATATGCTGCATGCCGGGCCGCTCCTTCAGGACGCGTTGGCTATCTGGCGCCTTGATCGCCTTTTGTCTCACTTGATCGTAATCTTGCCCTTCAGTCCCTTGTCGGCAAGGTCGGGAACCGACCAGGTATATTCGCCCGGGCGAACGGTATGGAACTGCACCTGGATCGTCCCCGCGTCGTCGAATTCCAGCCAGGCTGGTCCGCCGTCCATATGCACTTCCAAATCGTTGATGACGATCTGGTCCATCCAGACATTGCGGAAGAGGTCGGTGACGAACTTGTACTCGAAACCGCCCTTGGAGGTGATCTTCCAGCGATAGCCCTGGCCGGCGATCAGCTCGAAATCCTTCTGATTGACGGCGTAAGTGGAATCGGCCGAACCAATAATCAGTTCCGGCAGGTTCTTGCTGGCACGCGACGGTTTTGGTGTTGCGTCGTCGGCGCTTGCTCCGGTCGGAGCAAGGACGAATCCGGCGAGGGCGGCGAAGAAAAACCTGCGGAAAAGTTTCATGTCTTGAGCCTCCCGATGATCAATGTCTGCTATTTGGGCGAAATGACCACACCCCAGGGCTGCTGGCCCACGGTGAGCGATTGGACCGGCTCGTCGGTGGCCGTGTCGATGAAGGTGATATCGTTGGAATTGCCATTCGTGGTGATCAGCGTTTTCTGGTCGGGCGTGAAGGCCAGATGCCAGACGCGCTGGCCGACGAGAATGTATTTCTCCACCTCGTAGGTGTCGGTATTGATCACCGCGACATGGTTCGCCGGGCCGAGCGCGACATAGGCTTTCTTGCCATCGGCGGTGATGGCGATGCCTACCGGCTGGATGGTTTCGGCCCGCAGTCCCTGAATCGCGAACTGGATCTTCTTCACCACTTCGCGTTTGGCGTTGTCGATGACGCTGACAGTGCCACCGACCTCGGCGCTGACCCAGACCTGGGAGCCGTCGGGCTTGAAGTCGGCGAAGCGCGGGCGCGTGTCGACCAGCACGTTGTCGGTCACCTCATGCGTGCTGGTGTCGATGAAATGCGCCATGCTGGTGGTTTCCGAGGTGTTGACCATGGTCTTGCCATCGGGGCTGACACCCATGCCTTCCGGTTCCACACCGACCGGAATCTCGGCCAGGACCTGCTTGCTTTCGACGTCGATGGCGGTGACGAGATTATCGTCCTCATTGGCGACATAAAGCGTCTTGCCGTCCGGCGAGAGCACGAACAATTCGGGATCGGGGCCGGATGGCAGCGTACCGACGACTTCAAGCGTCGCGGTATCGATGATCTGGACCGTATCGTCATCGCTGGCGCATAGGTAGACGAACTTGCCGTCATGCGAGATGGTGATGCCGCGCGGTCTCTGGCCGACTTCAACTGTCTTCACCACCTGCGTCGTCGCCGTGTCGACGACGGTCATCGTGTTGTCCTTCTCGTTGGAAACGTAGGCCGTATAGGCCGATGCCGGACTGGCCGTCAGGCCGGCCGCGAGAATGGCGAATGCGCAAGCTCGTTTCTGCACGCAAATTCCTCCCGATTGACTCTACTTGAGAGCGCATTTCGTTTCCGGCTGATCGACACCGAGCGTGTCGAGTTCGGAGACTTGGTGAAGATAGCCCTCTTGTGGCGATGTCGAGACGACGGACTTGGTATCGCCAAGCAAGATCGGCTGGCGAAGCTGGAGGTTCCATTTGCGGAAGGTCAGCTTCTGCCCCTTGAAAGCAGCAACCGAAAAGTCGTCCGAGCGCATGTAGTCGCTGATCTTTTTCGCATCGTCGCCCTTGGTGCGCGTGGTGGCCTCGCCGACGGCACGCACCGCTGTCCAGGCCGACATGTCCTTTGAAAGCATCCGCCGGCTCGCCGTCTTCAAGAAGCGGCTCTGCATCTGGATGCCGCCCCATTGTTCGCTGGCGGGATGCCATGACGATGCAACCAGACCGGCCGTGCCGGCGACCAGCCGCGGCGTCCAGGTGCGATAGGGCACGTAGGTCCCGAAAACCTCGCTTTCGTCGGCGACAAGCACCACGTCATGCTCCGGGAGATCTTGCGTGAACACGGAAATCTGCTGCTGTATCTGCGTTGCGCCGGTGTCGGTGCGCCTGGCTGTGCCGGTATCCTTGAATTCCTTCTCGGCGACGATCTGGCCGCCGAAGCGGGTTGCCGCGCGGCGCAACGCATCGGCGTAGAGACGATCCTGCTCATGCGATCCATAGAGCAGCACCCAATTCGGCCACTTCTTCACCATGAGATACTGCGCCAGCGCATCGGCCAGCATGCTGCGCGTCGGCGCGATATGGAAAACGTTGATGCGGCAGTCCTCCTCGCGAAGGCTGTCGTCGGTGGCGCCGACGTTGAAGATCAGCACGCCTTTGTCGCGGGCGATGTCGGCGATCGACAGCAATTGTTTGGCTGAAAGATCGGCGACCACATAGTGGTCGCCCTTGGCGATCATGCCTTCGAATGCCTGAACCGCGTCGCCGTCGGGCTTGATCTCGGTCACGTCGAGGCTGAATTTCTGGTTGGTGAACTTTCCGGTCGTATTGTTGTCGCCGATCGCCACCTCGGCGCCGGCGACACCTTCGTCACGTGGCGGCAGGTCGAGCATGGAAAGCGTCAATTGCGGTGCGTAGGCCCGCAAATAGCCTATCTTGATTTCGGTTGTCTTTTTTTCCGGCTTCGCCACCGTTTCCTGGCCTGTCGCGTCGGAAACGTTGACGGTCAGGGAAAAAAAGCACAAAAAGGCAGCGAGAGTGCCTGGCACCGCGCTCGTCATCGATAGTAATTACCCATTCTTGCGCAAAGGTTCGACGGTTGCCGGACCCGCGCCAAGTCAAGGTGCCCATGATCAACTTAGCCGACCCGCAAAATTTATCAAACCCTATCGGAAGACTTTTCGCGCCTGCCAGAACGGTGCGGAAGGTCGCCAGCGTCGATTCGCATGGCAACACCGGCGAGACGTGGCGCAGGGGGATCGACTGCCTCTATAAAAACGTCTTGTCCTCCAAACTGGAGAAACTGTTCAAATGACCAGAATGCTGGCAAGCGTCACCGGCATCGAAGAGGCGGAGATCGCTCTTTCTGGTGGTGTCGACATCGTCGACCTGAAGGACCCGAAGGCGGGAGCTCTGGGCGCGGTGTCCACGGAAACCATGCGCCGAACGATTTCGTTCATCGCTGGTCGGGCTCCGGTCAGCGCGGTCTGCGGCGACCTGCCGATGGAGCCCGAAACGATCCGCATCAAGGCCGAAGAGATCGCGGCGACCGGCGTCGACTATGTGAAGATCGGATTTTTTCCTTCGGCAAATATCTCCGCCTGCGCACAGGCGCTCGAACCGCTCGCCGCACGAACGAAGCTGATTGCCGTGCTGTTTGCCGATCTGGCGCCGGACTTCGAACTTCTGCCGATATTCGCCAGGCATCGCTTCCATGGCGTGATGGTCGATACCGCGCAAAAGGGGAAGGGCCGGCTGCTCGATCATCTGCCGCCGGAGCGTATTCCGGGATTCGTCGATCGCACGAAATCGCTCGGTCTGATTGTCGGCCTGAGTGGATCGCTGGAAGCTCCGGATATTCCGCGCGTCTTGCCTTTTGCTCCCGATTTTCTCGGCTTTCGGGGGGCGCTGTGTGGCCATTCCGGTCGCACGAGTTCGATCAGCGCCGAGGCGGTCTCGCAGATTCGCGAGTTGATCCCGGCGGAATCCGGGACCGGCGGTCAATCGAGTATCGACTATCGCCTGTTGGCGGCGAGAGGCTATTCGCCGGACACCGACCCGACACTGGGCACGGACAGGATTTTTGTGCGGGATTTTGTTCTGCCGGTCCAGATCGGTGCCTACAGCTTCGAGCATGGCCATACTCAAAAAGTGCGCTTTGATGTGACCGCCGACGTGCTGCAAATTACCGACCATCCCGAGGACATGCGCCATGTGTTCTCCTACGACATCATCATGGACGGCATTCGCACCATCGTCGCCCGAGGCCATATCCAGCTCAGCGAGGCTTTGGCCGAGCAGGTGGCAGCGCACGTCTTGGAGAACCAGCGTGTCGTGCGCGTCACGGTAAGGGTGGAAAAGCTCGAGCTCGGCCCTGGCGGCGTCGGCGTCGAGATCGAACGCAAGCGCCAATCGGCGGGACGCGGCGCTGCCTCCGGCACTGCCGGCCGAAAAGACCGGAGCGTTGTTTTCCGGCCGCGCCAGGAGCGCCCCGAAATGCTCCGACGGGCCATCGTCAAGCTTGGCGGCAGCACGGCCCATGCGGCGGAGATGAAGAGCTGGATCGCAGCGCTGGCGGGTTCCAGGCTGCCGATCGTCATCGTACCCGGCGGCGGCCTCTTTGCCGACCATGTGCGCGAGACGCAGACACGCATGGATTTTTCCGATACCGCCGCTCATGCCATGGCGATCCTGGCCATGGAACAGTTCGGCCATGTCATCCTCGACCGGGACGAAAGGCTGACGCCGGCACGGTCGCTGGACGAGATCGGGCGAGCGTTGGAGGCGGGCAAGGTTCCGGTGTGGCTGCCGTCATCCCTGGCACTGCCGGCGCTGGATGTTCCGGCCTCGTGGGACATTACCTCCGATTCTCTGGCCGCCTGGCTTGCAGGCAAGCTTGGCGCAAACGCGCTGTTGCTTATCAAGCAGACCGGTGCATTCTTCGACAGCGATACAGCTGACAGCCTGAGGACCCGAGGCATTGTCGACCCCGGCTTTGCCGCCATGCTGCCCGACGGCGTCGATTTCCATCTCGCCGGTCCGAAGGATGCTGCCGAGGCCGGCGCGATGCTCGCGTTGGGCAAGCTGCCCGGCACCAGGATCGTGGCTTCAACAGGGTCGTCGGCAAAGAAGGCGGGATAGCCGATGGTGAAGCTGCATGTGCCGCGCTGGGCATGGGTTTTGACGGGTTCCGGGCATTTCTTTACGGAGAGCTTCGCACTTGTTCGCCAACTCGAACATTGCGATGTCTTCGTGTCGAAGGCTGCCAACGAAGTGTTGCGCATGTACAAGCTCAAACTTGATTTCCCGGAGACGACGCGCGTGCTGCACGACAAGACCGCGAGTGCGATCCCTGTCGGCGAATTCTACCACGGTGTCTATCACACGGTCGTGGTGGCGCCGGCCACGTCCAACACGGTCGCCAAATGCGTGCATGGCATTTCCGACACGCTCGCCACCAATGTCTTTGCCCAAGCCGGAAAGTGCCGTGTGCCAGCCATCGTCTTTGCTTGCGACACCGCGCCGGAACTCGAGACCCAGGCACCGCACGGGCTGGTCAAGGTCTATCCGCGCAGGATCGACCTGGAAAATACCAAGCAGTTGAAGAGTTTCGAGCGGACCCAGGTGGTCGAATCGCTCGCTGATCTCGAAGCCTCGCTCACACGGCGCCGGGCCGAACTCGCAAGCGATGGCTGAGCGGCTGGTTTTTCTTACCGGCCATCTGGCCAAGGCGCGGCTGGAACGGCTGCTGGCCGGGCTGGGCAGAACCGCATTCGCGTGGGAAATCGTCGACGTCGGCGTCAAGGTCGCCGCGCTGATGAGCGAGGAAATTGTGAAGCGTCGCCTCACTCTGACAGGAGACGTCGGCCGCGTCATCCTGCCCGGACGCTATCGGGGAAACATCGAGCACCTGTCGGAGCATTTCGGCGTGCCCTTTGTGCGCGGCCCCGACGAGATCGCTGACCTGCCGGCCTTCCTTGGCCGGGCGGGCAAACCGCCGGATCTGACGCGCCACGATATGCGCATCTTCGCCGAGATCGTCGATGCGCCGATGCTGCCGGTCGAGGCGCTGATGGCGAGGGCCTCGATGTTGGCCGCGGCCGGCGCCGATGTCATCGATCTGGGCTGCCTGCCGGAGACGCCGTTTCCATTGCTGCCGGAGGCTGTGCGAGCGCTCAAGGCACGGGGATTTATGGTCAGCGTCGATTCGGCCAGCGTGGACGAACTGACGATCGGGGCACGCGCCGGCGCGGACTATCTTCTCAGCCTCGATGAGAACACGCTGCCGTTGATCTTCGACCATAGGGCTACGGCAGTGTTGATACCGTCCACGCCCGGCGATCTGGATTCGCTCGGCCGGGCCATCGAAGCCGCTCAAAAGGCCGGCGTTGCCTTCATTGCCGATCCCGTGCTCGACCCGATCCATTTCGGCTTCGCCGTTTCACTCGGGCGCTTCATCGAGGCGCGGCGCCGCTGGCCGGACGCCGAATTGCTGATGGGTACCGGCAATCTCACCGAATTGACCGACGCGGACAGTTCCGGTGTTACGGCCGTTCTAGCGGGACTCTGCTCGGAACTCCGGATCCGAAACGTGCTGGCGGTGCATGTCAGCCCACACACGGTGCGGACGATCGAGGAGCACGATATCGCCCGCCGCGTCATGTTGGCTGCTTGCACGGACGGCGCGTTGCCGCGCGGCTATCACCCAGGCCTGTTGCAGGTCCACGATCGCAAGCCTTTCACAGCCTCAACCGACGATATCGAGGCATTGGCGGCCCAGGTGCGCGACGCCAACTTCCGGATCGCGGTAGCGGAGGACGGCATCCATGTTTTCAATAGCAAAGGGCATGCGGTTGCCACGGATGCGTTCGAACTTTTTGCCGGGCTGGACGTCAACGCCGATGGCGCACACGCTTTTTATCTCGGCGCGGAACTGATGAAAGCGGAGATCGCGTGGCGCCTCGGCAAGCGTTATGTGCAGGACGAACCGCTCGCATGGGGCGTTGCCGCGCCGGCTCCTGAAACCGACCGTACCCGTCTTGCCGAGCCGGGCCAGACGCTCCGCGCAAGGAAGGAGCGCTAGGACCATGCCCTACATTCGCGAATCGATCATCACGACGGTCAACAAGGCAGGCAACGTCCACATCGCGCCGATCGGCATTATCGCCGAGAATGACGGCTGGGTGATTGCGCCCTTCCGGCCGTCGGTCACGCTCGACAATCTCGCCGAAGTGCCGTTCGCCATCGCCAATTATACCGACGACGTGCGTGTCTTTGCCGGCTGCCTGACAGGCCGCAAGCACTGGCCAACCGTTCCGGTTGACGGGTTTCCGGTCCCGAGGCTCGAGGCGTCGCTGGCGTATTCGGGTCTCCAAGTCCAGGCGGTCGATGACAATGGCGTGCGCCCCCGCCATTTCTGCCGCGTGGTGCGGGAGGAAGCGCTTGCGCCGTTCACCGGCCTCAATCGAGCCAAGGCGGCGGTGCTTGAGCTGGCCATCCTGGTCAGCCGGCTCGGCATGCTGCCGCGCGACAAGATCGAGGCGGAAATCGCCTACCTTTCGATCGCCATCGAAAAGACGGCAGGCGACGGTGAAAAGGAAGCCTGGGGCTGGCTGATGCAGCGTGTCAGCGATCACTTGACCGCCAAAGATTCCCGGAGCGAGGACGCGCGGGGTTAGGCCGAGCGCCGCACCCTGCTTACAACGGATATCCCGCCAAAAGCGCTACCGCGGACGCGGGGGCCGCGCTGCTCGCTTGCCCGCGAACGGTGTCATCGGCGGGGATGATGTCGGCGAAATCGACGTAGCTGCGTTCCATGCGTTCGGCCAGTCGCCTGATCTGCCAGCGACCGATTCCGGCCCCGACGATCGGGACATCCCGCGGCAAGGTCCCGGCAACCAGAGACGCTGCATCGTGCACTTTGCGCAGTTGCTGCTCGCTGAACCAGCGCGCGACTTCACCCCATTCCGGCGGGGTCAGGTCAGTGGCGTCGCGCCCCACCATGCGCGCCAGCCTCGCGATCGAGCCGTCCACGGTCTTTTCCTTGCCGTCGGCGGGAGGGTGCCTGTCGTCGTCCTCGTCGAGCACGCCCAGGATGCGATGCGCGTCGGCGATCGAGGCGAAATACTCATTCATCAGCGGCGTTAGCCTGCCATGGACGGGAGCCGACGAGGCTACGCCGAACAGGAATGTCCTGGTAAAGCCGGTATAGACCAATTCGCCGGTTAGAAGCCGTCCGGCATCGGTGTAGCCGTCATTGGCCACGGCGCCGTTCTTGATGGCAATGATATCGGTGGTGGTGGAGCCCATGTCGATGAACAGGGCATCGCCGGCGAGTTTTGCCACCAACAAGGCTGTCGCGTGCCAATTGGCGGAAGCCACATCGGCGCCTAACTGCGCTGCCTGCTCGACCCCGACGAAACCGGATGGTCCGGCATAGACCAGCTTTTTGTCTGTGGGGAAATGGGTGGAAATCTGACCCAGCAGAGCCGCTACGCCGACATCGCGGGACGGAAAGATGTCCGACAGTTCGCCTGTCATGGTGAATGCGTTGAGATCCGCACCCCCGTAGATCGGAGCCGTTTCGTCGAGGGCTGAAGCCAGCTTGTGCAGGCCTTGCCAGAGCGGCGTTGCGATCGTTACCGCCTCGACGATGCGACCGTCTTGTGCGCGGGTCACCTTCAGATGCGCGCCGCCAATGTCGAAACCGGCAATGATGCCCTTTCTTTTTTCCACGCTTCAAGCTTTCATGACGGGGGCAATTGGTCGGTGAGAAAAGCGTTGCGTATTATTCCGGTTCTCGACCTGAAGGACGGCGTGGTGGTTCGCGCCCAGCAGGGAAAACGCGATCGCTACAGGCCGATCGTTACGCCGCTCAGCCGAAGTCCTGATGTCGTCGCGGTCGCTGAAGGACTGCGTGGGCTTTATCCTTTTTCGACCTTCTACATCGCAGATCTGGACGCTATCGAAGGCGGAACGCCAAACAGCGACGCACTCGCCCGGTTGAGGACGATGGCGGAGCCGCCGGAACTTTGGGTCGATGCCGGCGTGGCCGACGAAAAGACACTTTTGGCGGCTCTTGCCGAACGCTCCCTGTCTCCTGTTCTTGGCTCTGAATCGCAGCGGGACGACATGTTGCTGCGGCGTTTTCGCGATCATCCCGATCTCATCCTGTCCCTTGATTTCATCGGCGATAGTTTTTGCGGACCGCGTTCTCTTCTCGAAGAGCCCGAGCTTTGGCCGCAAAAGGTGATTGTCATGACGCTGGCCAAGGTCGGTGCCGCCGCCGGCCCTGACTTCCGGCGGTTGCAGGAGGTCAAGGCCAAGGCCGGAAATCGCACTGTCATCGCGGCTGGCGGCGTCCGAGATGAGACCGACATCGGCGCCTTGTCCGCAATGGGTGTCGCCGCGGCGCTAGTAGCAACCTCATTGCACAACGCTACGCTCACACCCGGCCGCCTCGCATCACTCGGCGCCTGATCATCGTTGCTCGTCGACTCCCGAAGGACGTGCGCCCTTCGGGAGGTGACGTTTCAAAAGCCCAGAACTTTTTTCAGCCGGCGCAACAGACCATCCGTCTCAGAAGAGGGTTTTTCCTGTGCGGGGCTGTCTCTTGTCTACGCTGCGAACGGATGCTTGACCTTGTCGCGCTGGGCCGTTGCGTCGGCGGCGGTCGGGGTTCCTGCAACGGCGCGCTGGATAGCTTCCTTTGTCGCCTCGTAATTGTATTTCTGGATCTTGGCGTCGTCCGCCGCGTCCCAATGGATGAACACCCCGACGCAGATGAACACGTCGTCCGCTTCGTTGGCCGGAATGGTCCCGTCCGCAACGCTGTCCTGCACGGCCTTTGCCACGGCGTGCTGCGCCGGGCCGAACATCTGGACCGCCTGCTTGGCGCCCTTGATCGTGACCTTGTTGAACATCACGGTGTTGGGTTTGCATTGAAGATTGGGCGCGATCACCGCCAAAAGCGAAGTAAAGCCGTCCTTGTTGTTGGTAAGCGCGTTGCAGAATGCCGTTTCGACCGCGCTCCCCCGCGGGCCGATGAGCAGGTCGACATGCGCGACCTCGTTGCCGTCTCCCACCAGCGATTCACCGACCATAACCTTTGATATTTTTGCCATGCCAATTTCCTCCAAGACACAATTATGATGTCCACGGACGCTGCAACCGAGCAGGCGCTCGATGGACAGCTATCCTTGTTGGCAGCGTCCGGATTTGCCCGGACCGGTTGGCTAGATAGCCGCGGAAGCACAGCTTCCGCTTTTGGAAGTCAAGCACCAACGCCGCGATTATGCAAGGTGAGGGCGAGGGTGTGGACTAAAAGAGTAGCCACGGTGAGGTCGGCCGAGGTGCCGGGATTGATGTTGTCGGCCTTCAGCCGGCGGTCGAACTCCATGAGCAGGCGAATGCGCGACGGCTCGTCGCCCTCGGCATGGAGCGCCGCCTGGACGGCAACGGCTTCCTGCCGCGCTTGATTTGCGACGTCAACGCCGTGCTTGCGCATCACATGGCTGTCGGGGAAGCCGGCGAGAAACGCCATGTAGACGAATACCGTCGGCCACATGCCGGTTTCTCCACGTGCCAACGCTCCATCCATCGCGGCGAGCCCGACCCCGAACACGTCGCCGAAACAGCTGCCGTACTGGCGGGCGATCATGTCGCGGTCGGCGGCCTCGCGCATCGCGTCCAGCAAATGAACCTTCGGCTCCTGCCGCACATCGTTGGCGGCTTCTCCCAGGCCGCCTGGCGCGGCCGTGACGATCGTCTCGAATACCGCCTTGGTATCCTGCACGCTCAAAGCCCGAAGCAGCGAGTCGAGATTGTCCTGCAGTCTGTCACCGCCCATTTCGGCGGCGCATATCAGTGGCCCTGCCAGAAGGATGATTCCGAGATTGGTATTGGTTGCGACCGCCAGTCGTGTAGCGCGCACCGCCTCCAGCATGCGCTGTCCGACCGGCAGACGAGGATCGGTCAGCGGCCCGGAAGAAACCTCCGCACTCATCATGAACTGGGCGGCGGACATTCCGTGTCCGTCGGCGAACAGATGGACGTTGCCCGGTTTGAGGGCTTCGATCTCCATCCTGCAGGCATCCTTGTAGCTGGCCCGGAGGCGTTCACGCGACAGCGCCATCCTACCGGCCCTCACGAATTCGCAGGCGCGGCAAAACGGTAGGGCCGCGGCGCGGCGGCCGCTTCGGCACGGTCGGCCAGGAGTTTCAGCAAGGCATCGGCGATTGCCTCGGCGATATTCACGGCGACCACCGATTGCAATCCCGACCAGGCGGGCATGCTGTTCACTTCGAGTATGAACAGATTGCCGTCGTCAGCCCGCACGATGTCCACGCCGGCAAAATCCGCGCCGACCGCGGCTGACGCAGCGACAGCCAGCGAGGCCAGTTCCGCCTTGCCATGATCGGAAATCTGTTCCGGCACGCCGCCCCGGTTGACGTTCGTGATCCAGTGGTCGCTGATGCGGCTCATCATCGCCACGGTCTCGCCGGCGCAGACAAAGACGCGAAAATCCCGGAAAGGCGGACCGGCACGCGACACATATTGCTGAAGGTAGTAGACGCTGTTCACCTCTTCTGCAGCCGGCAGGTCCGAGAGCGTGCGGATCAGCTTTATCCCGCGGCCCTGCGCGCCGAACAAGGGTTTCAGCACCAGCGGCCCCCGCGGAAGTTCTTGCGCCGCGATCTCCTCGGCGACGGCAAGGCCTTCCACGGCAAAGGTGCGTGGCGTAGGCAGGCCGGCATTTTTCAAGAGGAATGTCGTCATCGACTTGTCGACGCAGCGCTCGATCGCCTGCGCGGAATTCCACACGGGAACCGACAGTCTGCTTAACGCGTGCAGCATGCCGAGGCGCCGGGTAATCGCTTCGAACGATCCGGCGGCGATCGAACGGACGAGCACGGCGTCGGGCAGCGTGCCGCCGAAGCCGGGGATCGAAAGTCCGCTCGGGCTGCTGGTGTCGAATGCGATCGCTGCCAGCGGCACGGCTGCAACGGCGGCGCCCCGCCGACCAAGCCCTGCCGCCAGGCCGTTGGAGCCGGTGTCCACCTTGTCGCTGACGATCAGGATGCGAGGGATCATGTGGCGCCTCGGGTACGGGAACGGAGGCGCGAGCGATTCCGCGCCCCCATGGCCGCGTCCGCGGCAGGGCTGCACGAAATGCAGTCGTCGGGCAGGCGAATGACGGACGAATCCCTTTGCACCGCCATCCTCTTAGCCGAGACTCCGTTCGAGCATTTCCAGATCACGCCGACCGGCGCGAAACGTATCGCCGGTTTCGATCGCTGTCACGATCACTTCGGCCGGGCTGAACAGCAGCGGGTCGATGGCATAGAAATCGCCCTTGAACCGCGTGAAGATCTCGGCGAAGGGTTGGCCATAGTCCCGTGAGGCGCTGCTGGGAAGTTTTTCCGCGAGTTTGCCAGCTTCTTTCGCCGATCCTTTCACGAAGAGTTGGACGCTGCCGCCATAGATGATGGCATCGTTGGTTCGGCCCATGGCGGTCAGGAAATCCGGATGGGGGGCGGGGATCGGAGCCGTTCCGATGCCGTCGACAACGTTCTCCAGCGGGAATTTGAGATCGTTGATCTTGTGCAGGGCAACCTCGAGCGCGCGCGCAACGATCTGCACGCTGCCGGCAAGACTTTGTGTCGGCGCATAGAGGAAGGTGAGCTTTTCCGTCGCCAGTCCAGTTGCCTTGCCCACTTTCTCAACGATCGCGCGGGGAGGCGGTTCGGCCGTCTCAAGGATAAGCACCGCGGACGATGCGATGTCGCGATAGGAAAGTGTTTCGAACAGCGGTTCGACCCGGGCGAGGGCGCGCGCCGGCCCAGATCCCATCGCGAAATAGTCCTGGCCAGACAGGTTCCAGCCCGCATATTGGCTGCCCAGGCAGGCTAGCACCGGCTGCGAAGATCGCGCTTCGACAGTGAACGGCCATTGCTGTGACGCGCGATCCATGAACACAGAAACGCTGCCGAGACCGCCCATCGCGGCCTCAGCCATGCGCAGCCCGGCTTCGACGCTGCCTACGGTCTTGGCGCCGGCATCGATCAGGCGCTCGCCCAATGGCCCCCTGGAAACGACGATGCGCAGGCGTTCGGCGTCGCCGATCATGCCGTCAACGATGCGCTGTGCATTGTCGTTCAGGAATGCCGAACCGTCTTTCATGTCCGGTCTCCTTCCCATTGGAGTTGCAATTGACTGGCTTGTCCCTTGATGAGTCGCTTGGTCGATTGGGCGCTCGGCCCGCGCGCGAAGACCGTGCAGACAGGGTCGCCGGCAATCAGACGGGTGCCAGCCGACTGCTGGTCCGCTGTCCATTCAGGCCAGGCGATCGACGGAAAGTGAGTGATTGGCGTCGCGGCGTAAGTCACCATCGACGCCATCGAATCGACGAAGCGCGGCAAGCGGAAGACCTGACCCGTCGCGGCGCGCAGATGCGCTTCGATCAATGGCGCGTCGACATCGTCGAAAATGTCGAGGGTGGCGCCCGGCCTCGGATTGATCTCGATGAACTTGTAGCCGTCCGGCCCGCGGATGAGATCGGCGCTGCACAATCCAATCAGGCCGGCGCGCCGCGTCAGACTTGAGAGCCAACCGCCGATCACCGCCGCCTGTCTGCGATCGAAGCGGCTCAACCGCACGGCGCCCCCGTAGCGATAGGGCGCTGTCGGGGAGGGGGACGTCCATTGTTGGCTGAAGCCCACGACGTGCGCGGTTTGCCCGTTGCCGACGAACAGGGCCGAGATGCTGCGTCCGGAAACGAAGCGCTGGAAGTAGCGGCCGGCGGTCGGGCTTTCTCCGGCTGCTCGTCTGACGTGCCCGCCGCCGGCGCCGCCCGCGGTCTTGACCACCCAGTTCTCCGGATCAGGCGGCTGGTCCCATCGCAATTGCGGATGCGGGATGCCAAGTTCGGCGCAATCATCGGCCAGCAACTGCGGATCCTTGATCCTGCGGATCGCGGCGCCGCCGTTGCCTGCGAGCGGAAAGTGTCGCGCGATCTCCTCCACGGTCTCAGGCATCCGCTCAAACCCTGAGCCCAGGATAATGGCGACCGGCAGGTCGTCGCCAGCCAATCGCCGAAGCGTGTCGACGATGCGCTCGCCGTCGATGCCCCTCTGCAGGTCGCCCGGCAGCATCGTCGCGCGTCCTGCGAGCGCGACGGTGTCCGTATCGCAAAAGAAATCGGCAACCAGCGGACGATAGCCGGCGCGGCGCGCGGCGGCGGCCAGCGCCCGGCCTGAAATTGCCGCGATCAAGAGAGATCCGGCGTTACTTGGCAATCTCGCGTGCAAGGGAAAACGCTTCCTGAAAATCGAGCGTGATCGTCTTTTCGGATTCGATCATTCTTTTGAAGAGACCGAATTCGACCTTATATTTGACATTGCCAATGGCAAGCGGACCAATGCCGACAGCTTTTGCCGCTTCGAGTGGATCACCATTGGCATTGACGGCCAATCCTTCGATACCGGCCGGGGGAACGGCATTGACGTCGGCCGCAATAAGCAGGTCATTGCCTTGCAATTGGGCTTTGGAGACCACCTGGACGCCAGCTTTGGCGCAAGCCAGGATAATTTCGTTTGCCTCGACCAGCTTTGTCTTGCGTGCGTCGCTCGATCCGTCAGCGGCATCGACGATGATGTTGAATCTGCTTTCGATCTCGGCCGCGATCTGCTTGACCCTCTCGATGCCGTCATGGCCGACAAGTGTGACCCGGGCACCTTCCCCTGCCGCGATGACGGCGGTGCAGAAGCCGACGACGCCGGTGGCACCGAAAACAGCTACCCTCGTATCCCTGAGCGCACGCTGCAATTTCTTCTCCAGCGCCTTTTCGACCTTGGCCACCATCGCCGCGGCCGTGGTGAACGAGCCGGCCGGATCGGCAAACACCGAAACCTGGAAAGGCGGCACCATCGCCTTCTTCGCGGCGTCGAACATGTCGAGCGCCAACGAGGCGTCCTTCCCGGCGATGAAGATGCCGGTGTCGACACCCGCATCCGGGGGGCGCGAAAAGATCGCGTCCTGGACCAAGCCTGTCACTTCGGCGAGGCTTACATCAACATAGGGGACGACGGCGTCGAAACCTGCGTCGAGCGCCATGTTCACGTCGAAGGGGCTCATCTGCTTCAACGGTGTCAGCATGTGCAGGATGTGTTTGCGGGCCATTTCTTGCCTTTCTGCCTGAAACGGGAGCGTCAGCTGCCGACGAGATTCAGCCTGGTTGAGCTGATCTTCGCGCCGGAGTTCCTGCCCTTGACGATCTTGATCTCAAGGCCGTCCTCAATTGTCGTCTTCCGAACCGCGTCGACGAACTTGAGTGCGGCGTCATGTGATGGCGCGAAGGCAAAGCCTGTCGGCCCCCAGGAGCTCTGGCCGATGCCGACGGCGCCTGCTTCATTGAGACGGTGGGCCGCCATCTCGACCCGCTTCGAGGTGAACACGCCGCCCTGCGCCGGGGCGAAATGGCTGCCGATCAGCATCTGTATCGCGGTGACGGCGGCGCCGAATGCCGGAAGGTCCCGCTCGACCAAAGCCGGCATAATGCCCATCAGCACCCTCCGGCAGATCTCCCCACTGCCTGCCATTGGGAATGGCGGCAGCGAACGAAACGCCTCGACCTCGGCAGCGCCATGCAGTCCATGCCCGGAATGGTCGAGGATGAGGATGACGCGCCACTCTTCCGGAAACGGCAGCCGCGCGACGACCGGAGGCGTTCCGCCGCGGTCGTTCTTGCCGGCGTCGACTATGACGCCGCCATCTTCGAAACTTGCGATGCCGATGCCGGACCGGCCGCCCCGCTCGAGCAGGCTCGCGTCGCCGGCGATATCCAGAGGCAAATTATGGAGAGTGCGCAACGCCGAGGCGACGGCAAGGGCGATCTGCGTGCCGGACCCCAGACCCGCATGACTGGGGATCGACTGCTCGACCACCAGATGGTGCTGGCCGCGAATGCCGAGATGCTTGCAGAGCGTCGACAGATGCTCGCTGGCGCGGGTGCTCTCGGAGCCTTCGACGATGGTCTCGCCGGATCGCGACAGGGTGACGACGGTTTCGGGTTCGCTCAATGGAAGCCCGACGCTGCCGAACCGCCGTCCGGCATCGCCATTAAGATCAAGGAAGCCAAGGTGCAGGCGAGCGGGCACTCGTATGGTAACAGAATTCGACATCTGCCCCCCGATGGGTGCATCATGGATGCATCATGGAAGTTTAGGTGCCCGGTACCATGATAACTGTTTTCGTCGATGGAGCAAGCCAAAGAGAATGCATCCAGGTGTTTGCCGGCTCCGGCGTGTAGACAGACCGAGCAATTCGCGGAGGTCGAGATGAACGAGACAGTCAAGGAAAAGGTCTATTCGGAAGCCGAGATCGCCGAGCGGCTTGAGAAGGAGCTGCCAAAATGGCGCTACGAAAACGGCTGGATCCGGCGCAAATACAAGACCCACAGCTGGAAATCGACGCTGATGGTCATCAACACGGTTGGCCATCTCGCCGAGGCGGCGTGGCACCATCCCGATATCACCGCCTCCTATGCCTGGGTCGAGGTGCGCCTGATGAACCACGCGGCGAAAGGCATTACCGACAAGGATTTCGAGTTGGCGAAAAAGATTGAGGATGTTGTCCAGTGGCAGCCGGCCAAGGAAGGCGGGGCGCTGGAGGGCACTCCGCTGACCGATCAACGCTTCGCTTACGTCAAATATGACTAAGCAGGGTCGGAATTTGTTGATAGCGTATGAAAACATTCGCTGATCCGCTGCGAGGTGGGGTTCACGGCCAATCCAGTTTCGTCTAGGATCGTGGCGGCACCAGAAAGTAGTTTAGCGAATGGCGGTTGCTTGGATCGGCAACCGGGAAGCGCTGATTGAGCGCGCGGCTGCGCATGCCGCGTCGCTACTGTCGTCAAGTCGGTGCCCGGTTTTCAGCTTTGATACGGATATAGACGGCACGAGGGCGGCGATCGCGCTGGCTGAGAGGGCTGGCGCGGCATACGACCATGCCGATGGCGCGGCACTTGCCCGGGAGACTGCGCTTTTTACGGACAAGGGGGCAATGACCGTCGCCCCCGGAGAGACGCGCCGGCGTGCCGATGTCGTGGTGATCGTGGGCGAGCTCCCGCGGATCCATCATGGTCTTGTTGGCGAACTCGCCGGGACGGTTCCCGACCTCTCGACCGTGAACCAGCGCGCGTTCTTCGTGGTAGGCCCGAACGGGATGTCTGTGCCGCCGCTGAACGGCGGGCGCGAGGCAACGCGACTTTCCTGTGGCCAAGCTAGCCTCGCCGCCACGCTGGCGGCACTGAGAGCACAGTACAAAGGGCGGCGTACATCGCAACCGGTGTCGAATTTCAATGATTTCGCCAAAGCTCTGGCGGCCGCGCGTTTTCCCGTGTTCCTGTTTTCAGGCCACGCCGCCGAAGGCCTGGCATTGGAGATGCTGCAAGGACTGATCGCCGATCTCAATCGCAACTCGCGCGCATCCGGCCTTCATCTGCCGGCGAACGAAAACGGCTGGGGTAGCACGCTCGCCTCGGCCTGGATGACAGGTTTTCCGCTGCGCACCGGCTTTGCGCGCGGCTTCCCGGAATTCGATCCCTGGCGCTGCGATGTGGCGCGCATGATCGCTGCCGGCGAAGCCGACCTGCACCTGCGGATCTCCGCCGCAACGGCCCAACCGAAGGAAAAAAAGCGCCGCATGGCACTGATTGCGTTGACGAAAACGCAAGAGCCGGTTGCCGGTGCCGCAGTCACCATCGCCATCGGCGAGGCTGGGCTTGATCACGATGCGGTTGTCTATTCCAGCCGCACGGGCTCGCTCAGGTCGACCGAGGCGCAAGCGGCCTCGCAATTGCCCTCCGCCGCGACGATCATCCGCCTGATCGCTACCCACGCTTTCGCCGAGCCACTGCCATGCTGACGAAAATCGCCGGCGGCGACATCATCGATCCCGTCAACGGCCGTCTCGGCAAAGGCGACCTCTGGATCAAGGACGACAAGATCGTCCCGGCGCCGGCGGGAGGGGCGGCCGACCGGACCATAGAAGCCAGCGGCTGCATCGTGATGGCTGGCGCCATCGACATCCACTCCCACATCGGTGGCGGCAATGTGAACACCGCGCGGCTGCTCTTGCCCGAACAGCATGCCGCCCATCAGCTGAGGCCAGCAACGACGCCGCTCTCCAATGCCGGCTGGTCGACGTTCCAGACGGGCTGCCTCTACGCAAAGATGGGCTTTACGACGGTGGTCGAGCCGGCGATGTCGCCGGGAGCGGCGCTTCACACGCATCTCGAACTGGCTGACATCCCGATCATCGACAAAGCAACCCTTGCCATTCTCGGCAATGACGATTTCCTTCTGTCGATGATCCGCGATGACGCCCCCTCCACGATGATCGAGGACTATGTCGCCTGGACGGTCGCTTCGACGCGAGCGCTTGGGGTCAAGGTGATCAACGCCGGTGCGGCGGCCGCCTTCAAGGAGAACGTCCGCACCTTCTCGCTGGACGATGTCGTGCCTTCCTATGGCGTCAGTTCGCGCAAGATCGTCAAGACGCTGCAGGCCGCCGTCGACAGTCTTGGCCTGCCGCATCCCCTGCATGTCCATTGCAACAATCTGGGCAGCCCCGGATCGGCGAATACGGCGGCTGCGACGATCGCAGCGGCGGATGGGCTGCCGCTGCATCTCGCCCACCTCCAGTTCTATGGCTATGGCACGGAAGGAAAACGTGGGTTTTCCTCTGCCGCCGCACGGCTTGCCGAACTGGTCAACGCGACGCCGGAAGTCACCATCGATATCGGCCAGGTCATGTTCGGCCAGACGGTCACGGTCTCCTCCGACGTCATGCGGCAGTTTTCGGCGCGTGGCAGCGCGCACCCGAAAAAGACCGTCATTCATGATGGTGACGGCAATGGCGGCGGCATCGTGCCCTACAGCTATGGCAAGGACTTCTACGGCACGATGCAGTGGGCGATCGGGCTCGAGCTTTTTCTCCTGATCGACGATCCCTGGCGTGTGTTCTTCACCACCGATCATCCCAACGGTGCACCTTTTACGGCTTATCCGGCGCTGTTCGAACTGCTGATGAGCCGGGAAGCGCGCGCCGAAATGACCGCTGGACTTTCACGATCCGCCCTGGCGCTCTCTACCCTGGCCGCAATCGACCGCGAATACACGTTCGAGGAAATCGCCATCATGACGCGCGCGGCGCCGGCCAAGCTGCTTGGCTTGACGGATCGAGGCCATCTCGGCGCCGGTGCAACAGCCGACATCGCTGTCTATCGCAGGGACCGCAGTATCGCGAAAATGCTCGGACAAGCGGCGTATGTTTTCAAGGATGGCGATCTCGTCGTGCAAGACGGGGAAATCATCCATTACCGCTGGGGCAAGGCATTGAGGCTCAAGCCGCCTGTCGACAAGGCAATGGTGCGACGGCTCGAGGACTATCACCAGCAGCGCTACGGCCTGTCGCTGGACTGGTTCAATTTTCCGGATTCCGCGATTGCGCGCGAACAGCCATTCGGCGAGGTGCCATGCCGAACATGAGCGTCAATGGGGTAACGATCGACGATACCTTCGCCGAAGCCTTCGGCATGCGCGCGACCGCCATCGTCATCACCGCGCCGAGCCGGAAATGGGCTCGCCAGGCGGCGATCACGATGACCGGTTTCGCCACCTCGGTGATCGGTTGCGGCTGCGAAGCGGCAATCGATCTCGACCTGCCGCCATCGGCCACACCGGATGGCCGGCCCGGCTGTCGCGTCATGATTTTCGCGATGGGGACGGACGAATTGCAGAAGCAACTGCTCAATCGTGTCGGCCAGTGCGTTTTGACCTCGCCGGGTTCCGCCTGCTTTGCCGGGCTGCAAGGCAGCGCCGAGCTCAAGCTCGGTTCGGCGCTGCGTTATTTCGGCGACGGCTGGCAAATCTCCAAGAAGATCGGCGACAGGCATTTCTGGCGTATTCCCGTCATGGATGGCGAGTTCCTGTGCGAAGCAACGACCGGACTGACGAAGGAAGCTGTCGGTGGCGGCAATTTCTTTGTCATGGCGCAAAACAGCGCCAACGCTTTGGCCGCTGCCGAGGCCGCGGTCGCTGCGATCGGCATGGTGCCTGGCGCCATCGTGCCGTTTCCGGGCGGCATTGCCCGTTCGGGTTCCAAGATAGGTGGCAAATACAAAGGCATGATCGCTTCGGCCAACGAAGCCTACGCGCCAACGCTGCGCGGCGTCGTCGCGAGTGAGCTCGGTCCCGACATCAACGCCGTCCTGGAAATCGTCATCGATGGTGAAACCAATGATGCAGTTGCCGCCGCGATGAAGGCAGGCATCAAGGCTGTCATAGAACTCGGCCCGAAAAGAGGCGCGGTTCGGATCAGCGCCGGCAATTACGGCGGCAAGCTCGGAAAATTCATCTACTCGCTGAAGGATATGCTGCCATGAAGGCGCTGACCTTCACCCTGGTTGCCGAGCCGCCGGAGCGCCTTGACCTATCGCCGCTGACGCCGGAGCGGCTGGCCGGGATCGAAAGGCGCGACGTCGAAAGAATCCAGATCGGCATGTCGAAACACGGATCGAAGGTGGGCGACATTTTTCGCGTCGCCGGCAGCGATCCGACAAACATCGTGTTCGAAGGCGGAAGCACGCGCCTTGACCTTGTGGCGCAAGGCATGCGGGGTGGGTCGGTTCGCCTCGTTGGCAATGCGGGCGCCCAGGCCGGGCGCGCCATGCGCGGTGGCAAGCTCACGATCGAAGGCAATGCGGGTCCATACGCCGGTTCCGGCATGCGCGGCGGCAGGCTTGAGATAACAGGCAATGCCGGCGACCACCTCGGTGCGCCGCTCGTCGGGGAACTGGCCGGCATGAACGGCGGTGTGTTGATCGTCAGGGGCAAGGCGGGCGCCTTCGCGGCGGACCGCATGCGGCGCGGCCTGATAGCGGTGCTGAAAGGCTCCGGCGACCTTGCCGGCAGCCGCATGATCGCCGGCACCCTGGTGGTGGCCGGTGGCACCGGCGAGATGCCCGGCTATTTGATGCGTCGCGGTTCGATCCTTCTCGATCGCGCGCCGGCACGCACGTCCCCGAGCTTCGTCGAATGTGGCGCGCCCGAGAGCGTTTTCGCTGCCATCATCGATCGTCATCTGATCGCCGAGGGCATTTTGAAACGGCCGCTTCTGGGGAGCGCACCGCGCAAATATGGCGGGGATAACGCAGTGCTCGGAATGGGCGAGGTTCTTTTTCCGCGCTGAGATCCGTCGACACAGGAACCATAGGATGGCAGGACGCAAGTGCTTGCCGCTGGGTGGCAGTGGTGGGGCCGACCGTCATCCGACCCGCAACGTGGAGAACACATGAAAATCATCTCTCAAACGAAGGCCCATGGCGGCGTGCAGGGCGTCTATTCCCATTTGTCGACGAGTTGCCGTTGCGACATGACTTTTGCCGTTTTCATACCTCCGCAGGCGCGGGAGGCGCCTTGTCCCGTTGTGTGGTATCTCTCAGGCCTGACGTGCACCCACGCCAATGTAATGGACAAGGGCGAGTACAGGCGCATGGCCGCCGAGCTTGGCCTGATCGTCGTTTGTCCCGACACCAGCCCGCGCGGGGCCGACATTCCGGATGAAAAAGACAACTGGCAGTTCGGCTCCGGCGCCGGCTTCTATCTCGATGCGACGCAAGAACCTTATGCGAAGAACTATCGCATGTATTCCTATGTGACCGAGGAGTTGCCGGCTCTCATCGCGGCTGAATTTCCAGCCGATATGGCGCGCCAGGCTATCTCCGGCCATTCGATGGGCGGGCATGGCGCGCTGACGATTGCCTTGAAGAATCCGCAGCGTTTCAAGAGCTGCTCGGCGTTCGCCCCGATCGCCCAGCCAAGCACCGCCGGCTGGTCGAAACCGGCCTTTGAGAAGTATCTGGGCAAGGATGAGCCTTCGTGGCGAACCTGCGACGCGACGTCGCTCATCGACGACGGATACCGTTTCCCCGAATTTTTGGTGGATCAGGGAACGTCGGACGGATTTCTTGACGACGGGCTGAGGCCTTGGCTGCTTGAAGCGGCCTGCGCCAAAGCAGGTATTCCGCTAAAGCTGCGGATGCAGGATGGATACGATCACTCGTATCTTTTCATCTCCAGTTTCATGGACGACCATCTGAGATGGCATGCTGAGAGGCTTTGATCTGGGCAGGCCGAAGGCATGGCCAGATGCAAACAAGTTATTGAATCCGACGCCTTACACCGAGGGCGCCGCGCCTGCCGCCGTCAGACGCTACACATTTAGCCGCGACGCCGCCTATGCGAAAAAGCTGAAAGCGGTAGCAAGCCTCGATGAAATCCCGGAGCCACCGTGCGGCGACTGGGGCGAAATGCCTGACGGATCCAGTATTTCGAGGTGCCGGCGGGTACGGGGCGCAAGCTGCTATTCGTGGGGCAGGACGAGCCGTTGACGAGCAGACGCTGCGGGTGTTGCCGGCGGGGTAGATGCCGAGAATCCCGATTGCAGGAATTTTATGCCTCTATGTATTCCGCGAGGCTGACACCCTTGGGCACATTCAGGCCATCGGCTCGCAAACCTTCGATGTGAAAGCGTATTGCGTCGCGAATCTCGGTTTCCACTTCAGGCACAGTGGCACCTGTCGCGATGCAGCCGGGTAGGTCCGGCACATAGGCAGAGAAATTACTTCCTGCTTTTTCAATCACCACTGCGTAACGCATGTCATCACTCCTTCAAACCTGACTGCTTTAGGATGCTGTTCAGTGTTCCTGGCGCAACCTCTTCAGACGGCTTGCCAGCCACGGTGACGCGGCCGGCTTTGACTTCATGCTTATATTGGCGATGGCTGCCCTTGGTTGCAACCAGATACCAGCCGTCGGCCTCCAGCAGGCGAATGATCTCGCGAACTGTAAGCCGAGGTGGCACTAGACCTCAGCTACACCCGCTCGTCGAGCCGCACGTATCGCACTTCTCGCAGGTCCCGTTCCTCACCATGGTGAAATTCTGGCACTCGGAGCAGGAATTGCCGGTGTAGCCCTGGAGCAGGGACCTGGCGCGGCGGTCGTTGGCGAGTTTCTTGGCTTCGGCCGCCTCAACGGCCGCCGCGTCGGTGAATAATCCCGCCGTGGCGTCGGAAGCAACGCCCGCTGCTTCCTCGAAGGCGATGTCCTCGGCCAGTTCCTTCGCCCGCTCCTCATAGTCGCGCTTGTAGGCGACCGTTTCGTCGCTGGCCGGCTTCAGCGCCAGCACGTTGGAGCCGGAGAAGGCGGTCGGCACTGAGCGGGCAGGGGCGCCCGAGGGGGCTGCAAAGCCCTTCGGATCGTTGCCGCTGACGCGCGACACCAGCTTCACCGGCGAGGCGCCACGGGTCAGGCCCTTGGAGACCGCATCGGTCTTGCCTTCGCTGATGCCACGGCCAAGTGCGGTGTTGGAAAAGTCCGACTGGTCGACATGAGCGAGATCGTTGCGGCCGAGATAGGAAATCGCCAGCTCGCGGAACACATAGTCGAGGATCGACGTCGCGCTCTTGATGGCATCGTTGCCCTGCACCATGCCGGCCGGCTCGAACTTGGTGAAGGTGAAGGCGTGCACATATTCGTCGAGCGGTACGCCATATTGCAGGCCGAGCGAAATGGCGATGGCGAAGTTGTTGAGAAGGCCACGCAAGGTCGCGCCTTCCTTGTTCATGTCGATGAAGATCTCGCCGAGACGGCCATCGTCATATTCGCCGGTGCGCAGGAAGATGGTGTTGCCACCGATCTTGGCCTTCTGCGTGTAACCCTTGCGGCGGCCGGGCAGCTTTTCCTGCTCGCGCGACACGCGCTCGATGATGCGTTCGACGATCCGCTCGGTGATCTGTGCGGCACGTGCCGCCGCAGGTGCGGCGAGCAACTGCTCGACGGCTTCATCCTCGTCGTCCTCGCCATCGGCGAGCAGTGAGGAGTTGAGCGGCTGCGACAGCTTCGAGCCGTCGCGGTAGAGCGCGTTGGCCTTCAGCGCCAGCTTCCACGACAGCATGTAGGCGCCCTTGGCGTCTTCCACCGTCGCATCGTTGGGCATGTTGATGGTTTTGGAGATCGCGCCGGAGATGAAGGGCTGCGCTGCCGCCATCATCTGGATGTGGCTGTTGATCGACAGCGAGCGCTTGCCGATCTTGCCGCACGGGCTGGCGCAGTCGAACACGGCGAGGTGTTCGGCCTTGAGGAACGGCGCGCCTTCCAGCGTCATCGCACCGCAGACATGGATGTTGGCGGCCTCGATGTCTTTCCGGGAGAAGCCGAGCGCCGGCAGGATCTCGAACGAGAAATCGTTGAGCTGTTCGTCGGTGAAGCCGAACGTCTCCTTCACCCAGTCGGCGCCGAGCGTCCACTGGTTGAAGACGAACTTGATGTCGAAGGCCGACTTCAAGGCTGCGTTGAGCGCCGCGATCTTCTCGTCGGTGAAACCCTTGGCCTTGAGCGCGCCGGGGTTGATGGCCGGCGCCTGGTTGAGGTTGCCGTGGCCGACCGCATAGGCCTCCATCTCGGCGATCTGGGCTTCGGAATAGCCGAGCGTGCGCAGCGCTTCCGGCACGGCGCGGTTGATGATCTTGAAATAGCCGCCGCCGGCGAGTTTCTTGAACTTCACCAGGGCGAAGTCGGGCTCGATGCCGGTGGTGTCGCAATCCATGACCAGGCCGATCGTGCCGGTCGGCGCGATGACGGTCGCCTGCGCATTGCGGTAGCCATGCTCCTCGCCGAGTTCGATGGCGCGGTCCCAGGCGGCCTTGGCGTGCGTCGCAAGGTCCTGCTGCTTCAGGTCGGAAGCGACCAGCGGCACCGGGTTGACGGCGAGCTTCTCGTAGCCCTGCTTCTCGCCATAGGCGGCACGGCGATGGTTGCGCATGACGCGCAGCATGTTCTGCGCATTGCGGTCGTAGTCGGCGAAGGCGCCGAGTTCGCCGGCCATCTCGGCCGAGGTGGCATAGGCCATGCCGGTCATGATCGCGGTGAGTGCGGCGCAGATGGCGCGGCCTTCATCGGAGTCGTAGGGAATGCCCGATGTCATCAGCAGGCCGCCGATATTGGCATAGCCGAGGCCGAGCGTGCGGTATTCGTAGGACTGCTTGGCGATCTCCTTCGACGGGAACTGCGCCATCATCACCGAGATTTCGAGCACGATGGTCCACAGCCGCACCGTGTGCTCGTAGGCTGCGATGTCGATCGTGCCGTCGGCGTTGCGGTAGGGCAGCAGATTGATCGAGGCGAGATTGCAGGCCGTGTCGTCGAGGAACATGTATTCCGAGCACGGGTTGGACGCCCGGATCGCACCGGCCGAAGCGCAGGTGTGCCAGTCGTTCATCGTCGTGTTGAAATGCAGGCCCGGATCGGCCGACGCCCAGGCGGCGTAACCGATCTTTTCCCAGAGATCCCTGGCCTTCAGCGTCTTCAGCACCTTGCCGTCCTTGCGGGCGGTCAGGTGCCAGTCGGCATCGTCCTCGACGGCGCGTAGGAAATTGTCCTTCAGCGACACCGAATTGTTGGAGTTCTGGCCCGAAACCGTGAGGTAGGCATCCGAATCCCAATCGGTGTCGTAGGTTTTGAACGACATCGAGCTATAGCCTTGCTTGGCGAACTGGATGACGCGGTAGATGTAGTTCTCCGGCACGGCGGACTTCTTGGCCGCCTTGATCTCGCGCTTCAGCGCGGTGTTGATGGCCGGGTCGAAGCAGTCGTCGCCATTGCCTTCGCAGTTGACGCAGGCCTTCATGATCGCTTCGAGATGCTTCTTGACGATCTTCGAGCCAGTCACCAGCGAGGCGACCTTCTGCTCTTCATTGACCTTCCAGTCGATGAATTCCTCGATATCGGGGTGGTCGGCGTCGACGATGACCATCTTCGCGGCGCGTCGCGTCGTGCCGCCCGACTTGATGGCGCCCGCCGCGCGGTCGCCGATCTTGAGGAAGCTCATCAGGCCCGACGAGCGGCCGCCGCCGGACAGTTTTTCGCCTTCGCCGCGCAGCAGCGAGAAGTTGGAGCCGGTGCCGGAGCCGTATTTGAACAGGCGCGCTTCACGCACCCACAGGTCCATGATGCCGCCCTCGTTGACGAGATCGTCCTGCACGCCCTGGATGAAGCAGGCATGCGGCTGCGGATGCTCGTAGGAGGATTTCGACTTGGTCAGCTTGCCGGTGAACGGGTCGACATAGAAGTGGCCCTGGCTCGGGCCGTCGATGCCATAGGCCCAGTGCAGGCCGGTGTTGAACCATTGCGGCGAGTTCGGCGCGACGCGCTGGGTGGCCAGCATGTAGGCAAGCTCGTCGCGGAAAGCGCGCGCGTCTTCCTCCGACCCCTTGAAGTAGCCGCCTTTCCAGCCCCAGTAAGTCCAGGTGCCGGCAAGCCGGTCGAAGACCTGGCGGGCGTCGATCTCGGAACCGTAGCGCTCGGCTTCCGGCAGCTTCGCCAGTTCCGCCTCATCGGCTACGGAGCGCCACAGGAAGGAGGGGACGTCGTTCTCTTCGATCTTCTTCAGGCGCGCCGGCACACCGGCCTTGCGGAAATATTTCTGCGCAAGGATATCGGCTGCAACTTGGGAGAACTGCGCCGGCACGTCGATATTGTCCAAGCGGAACACCACCGAACCATCCGGATTCTTGATCTCCGAAAGCGCCTTGCGGAATTCGATTTCCGCATAGGCAGATTGTCCTGGCTTGGTGAAACGACGCTCGATGCGCATTGGTCCGGTCCCTTTTGTCTATATATAGCGCTTTTCCCTAGGGATTTCTGCCCCCGATGCGAAACGCGCATGTCCGCCGTCTGCCGGGCGTTCGAAAACGGCCGGCTCTCCATTTCGCGGTCTCCGCCGGCCCTGCTGGTCAAACTCCTTGCGAAGTACCTGTCCAACGCGCCGACGAACCCACGGGTCCCTCAAAACTGATTTTTTCCGATTCCCTCGATCGAGGGAAATTCACACTATCTAGCGTCGAACCTACCTGCAAACACTAAATATAGTATTAACAGACAATTTATTCAAGCCCGACAATTGTCCCTATCGTCCCCAACCGCCCCACAATCCCAACGCTTCCGCCGGCCTCGTAAACAGGCGGAAATGCGAGCAAAAACGCACATAATCCGGGAAAAAAGACCGGGCTCAGAACTTTCCGGTCGCACTCTCAACAGGAGCGCATGGCCTATAAAAGGCGACTCGTTTTGCGCCGTCAAGGATTCGTTTGCGTAGCTTTTGTGACCCCAACATCTTGTGTGTCACATATGTGGATAACGGGGATAGAATGCAGGCGCGGATCACGATTTTCCGCGCGCAAGCTTGCCCGGGCGTCAGCCGTAATGCAGCCGGGGCTTTGGCTCGGTGCCGGTGAACTGCACCCCGATACGGTCGTTGCGACGCCAGCGGACCTCGCACCGATAGGCAATGCCGTCGAGCGGCACATAGAGAAGGAATCGATCTGGGACCCGGGCTTCCAGCGGTACCTTCAGTTCGGCGCCGCCTTCGTGTTGATTGCGAAGCGTGCAGCCGACTTCCGAATTCGAAATTCCGGTGATGATCGACCCGCCCTTGAGCACGCGCGGACGATGCTCGCGCTGTGGGTCGTCGGACTCGTTTGGAATTGGATTTGCGGGATTCGCCATCGATCAAAAATACCAGAGCTGCCGAATCCTACCCTTGATTCCTTAGCAAAGCATTCATGTCGAAGCGCGGCAACGCGTGTCTAGCCTTTGCAAGCCAGTCCCGTTTTGCAAAGAGAGCGGTGTGGCCGCCCGTCAGGAGAAGCTGTGCGGGTCGGCGCAGAAATAGGCGATGATCTGGCAAAGGTCGGGTTCGTTGACCATGCGCACCGCTTCGCTCGCACGGACCCATTTGCGGGTGCGTGAGTGTTTTTCCTTCCAGCGGTCCGCGACTTTGTCGACATGCAGTGGAAACACCAGGACCTCGCACGGCACTTCTTCGCCGGAAGCCAGGACCTTGGCGTAGAAGTAACGGCCGGCTTCAAGATGAGAGACACGGCCGCGCAGCCCGGCCTCCTCGCCGGCTTCGCGCGCCGCGGCCTCGCAGAGCGGCTCCCTGGCCTCTGGCCAGCCCTTGGGCAAAACCCAGCGGCCAGTATCGCGGCTGGTGATCAGCATGATTTCGACGCCGTCGCCCGTGTCGCGCCAGGGCAGGGCGGCAACCTGCAGACGGCACGGCGCCGTGCCGAAGAGCCGTCGGACCCTTTCGGCCAGATGATTGTGTGTCGTTGGCCTCGTCAACATCGAAGAAGCTAGCCCCAGCCTCCGGAATCGTTTGCCGTCTCACGAATCTTACGGCTAATTGTCGGCAATAAAAGTAAAAAATTTCATTCGCCTGGCCGATTTCCGCCAATAGACGTCGATTTCGCTAAATATCCGGCCCTGCCGGACCTGTTTGCGAAAGCAATCAGGCGCGGGTGCAAGCTGCTGGTCTGTAACAGGCAGGTAGTTGCGAATCAGCCGGCGTGGTCGTCGGCGATCGGCTTCTGGTAGGTGAAGCCCATGTCCCACGGGAAATAGATCCAGGTGTCCTGGCTGACTTCGGTGACGAAAGTATCGACCAGCGGCCGGCCTTTCGGCTTGGCATAGACGGTGGCGAAATGCGCCTTGGGCATCATCGCGCGCACGATGCCGGCCGTCTTGCCGGTGTCGGTCAGGTCGTCGATGATCAGCACGCCGGCGCCGTCTTCGGCGAGCAGGGCAGGGGTGATCTCCTTGAGGACCTGCAACTGCCCCTGGCTGGTATAGTCGTGATAGGAGGCGACGCAGACCGTCTCGATGACGCGGATGCCGAGTTCACGCGAGATGATCGCCGCGGGGACCAGCCCGCCTCGCGTAATGCAGACGATCGCTTTCCATTGTCCCTTGTTGGCGCCGGCAAGCCGCCAGGCGAGCGCCCGGGCGTCGCGATGGAATTGGTCCCAGGAGACCGGAAAGGCTTTTTCGGGAAGGGACATGTCGCGCACTCCACAGCACGCGGGGATCGCGCGCAGGAAAACAGGGGAATGCGCGCGGAATTAGCTGGAAAGCCCCCATCTTGGCAAGAGCAAGGGGCCTTGGCAAAGGCAAGGCCCAGCGATCGCTGTGGACCTACCGCGACAGGAAGGCTGCCACCGACGCAGTGCGCAGCACGCTGCGCGTCACGCCGCCGAACAGAAGCTGACGCAGCCATGAGTGGCTGTAGGCGCCGAGCACCAGCAGATCGGCGCCGGTTTCCGCGATTCTGGTCTGGATGATGTCATCGACCGAATTGCCGCCCGACTGCTGCACCGAGACGCTGACGGTGGCGCCGTGGCGCGACAGCGCCGACGCGATTTCGGCGCCGGCGGCCTCCGGGCTGTCGTCGAGCGTTTCAGGAGGGTCGATAACCAATATGTCAGTCTTCTCGGCTTCGATGATGAAGGGCAGCGCGTCGAAGGCGGCGCGCGCCGCTTCCTTGCTGCCGTTCCAGGCGAGCAAGACGCGTTTGAAGGTGGTGATCAGCGGACCCTCGTGCGGCACCACCAGCACCGGCCGGCCGGCATCGTAGACCAGCGTGTCCACGTCCGCGCTGGAATCGCCGCCCGTTTCGCGCTGCGCCGCTATGATCAGGTCGGCGGCCCGCACGCTCGAAATCCCGGTCAGCGCGCTGTCACCCGAAAAGCTCTCCAGGCTTCGCCACTCGAAGGAAAGACCGGAATCCTCGATATGTCTGAGAAACAGCGCCTTTAATTTCTCGGCCCGTTCCCGGTTCATATCTGCCGAAACCTGCAGGAATTCGGTGTCGGGAAAGCCTGTGGCAGAGGTGTAGGGCACGGGAAGCGTTTCGGCGTGGATGCCGACCAGATGGCTCTGGAACCGGGTGGCGAGCGGAATGGCGCAGTCGAGCACGCGCTCGGCGTCCTGCTCGTTCTGCAGAATGGCGACGATGGTTTTGAATCGCATGACAATCCCTCGATTTACGAGCTGGTGAACTCGTGCCGGGGAAACGTTGCAGCGTCGTGCTTTGTTCCGGTCTGGACCAGATCAGCCGGGATTGCTGGCGAAGCCGGCGACCATCGCCTCGACGTCGGCGCGGGCGGCGTCCAGCGCCTCCTGGTTGCGGGCACGCACGACCAGCTCGGTCCAGAACTTGCCGTCGCCATATTTCGGGTAGGAGCCGATGATCGTATCGGGATGCGCTTTCTGGATATCACCCAACGGCCCGCCGATGAGGCCTTCGCCGAACGGGCAGGGCACGGTCGCCGAAAGCATCTTCGTGCCGGCCTTCAGCGTCGGCACGACATTGTCGAGCATGGCCTGGAAAATCGATGGCACGCCGGCCATGACGTGGACGTTGCCGATGCGGAAGCCAGGTGCGACCGACACCGGATTGTCAATGAGATCGGCGCCGCGCGGCATCCGCGCCATGCGCTTGCGGGCCTGCGTATATTCGATGCCACGCGCGGCATAGCTTGCTTCCAGCATCTCATAGGCCCGGGCATCGTATTCGCAAGGCACGCCAAAAGCCTTGGATATGGAATCGGCCGTGATGTCGTCATGCGTCGGACCGATGCCGCCGGTGGTGAACACATAGGTGTAACGGCTGCGCACGGCATTCACCGCGGCGATGATCTCGTCTTCCTCGTCAGGGACGACACGCACTTCCTTCAGGTCGATGCCGATCGCCGTCATGATGTCGGCGAGATGGCCGATGTTCTTGTCCTTGGTTCGGCCGGACAGAATCTCATCGCCAATGACGAGCATGGCAGCGGTCACGATTTCAGGCATGGAAGGCTCCGGCAAGGCGTGTGGCCTGGGAAGGCGAGTGGTCTGAGATAGCGCGGCGCGACGGTGGCCGCAATGTCATCTTCGCGCCGCCAAGGCGAGCCGATGACGTCAAGGATCTAGGTTCGAACCGTTCGAGGGAATAGGGCACATGCAGCAATTCGTCGTCCCGGAGCGAACCGCCGCGTTCATCGAGCGCATCGCCGGCCGGGCTTTGCTGGTCAGGGCCTCACCTGAGCCTCACGACAATTCAAGGAACCATTCGGCTGACTACCGGGTTTTGTGAGTGTCCCACCAAAGCGGCTAAGATACGGAGTGATTCAATGGTTACAAAAATTCTCGCAGCATCTGTTCTGACGATCGGTCTCGCAACATCGGCGATGGCGCAGTCACTGGACGACAGGTATTCCAACAATCGTGATTGGTGGCTGTTCGGCAACAACGACCAGACAACTGTCGACCCCTATACCACGGGAAGCATCCGTGACGGCTCCGGGTTGAACACCCAAGGCAACACCGGCGCAATAGGCCCATGTGCCCACAACACGCCAGGCCCGGACGCTAACGCTGGGCAAAACGTCAACGATCAGTATTGCGGCAAATAGCCAGAACGCGATTTCCGAAAAGCGGATACCCGATTTTCTGGAAGGCCATCTTCAAGAGCTAGTCCGAAAGGCCCGTAGCTGGCCGCTAGCCCGTCCTCTCTTTGGACGGCTGCGGCTGGCGTCCTGCCTGGCCGCTCGACATCAGCCGCATAAATTACTCTGAGACTTCTGTCTGCGGCCGGTCGCGGCCGTCGGCCAGTTCGTCGTGCCATTTGCCTTCGGCGTCCTCATACTGGATGCCGTCGGTCGCTCCGGCGACCTGCTGCTCGGCCGAGGCGATTTCGGCCGCACGCAATGCGTCCTGATGCGTGGGAAACGTCTCGGAAAAGGTCGCTCCGACCTTGTAGGCCCAGCCGCCGTCATGTTCGACGATCTTGTAAGTCAGCTTCGCCATGGAAAACCTCCGGTTGAAAGGTCCGTCTGCTCAATGCAGCCGGTCGTCGGGCAGTCTGTCGTCGGGCACCAGCACTTCCGATTCCTTGGCGGCTTCAATCAGCGCCCGGCGCGCATCTGCTGTCGAACGATAACCTTCCAGCACTTTGAGGCAAGTGTCGAGGGCATCACGATGGCGCGGGCCGCGATTGAGCGGCCACACCGTCATCAGGCACTCCGCTGCCTCCTGGGCGCTGCGGATGTGGCGATATTTGCCGACGTGGCCAAGTTCGAGGACGACCGGCACTTCAAAAGGTTTGTTGTCCATCATGGCCGCAACGCAAAGCAGCCAATTTGGTTGCAACCATGGCCGCCAGCCTGCGCCCAAACGTCTCAGAGGCTGTTTGAAGGCTCTAACCTGCGGTCAGCGCTGCAACCGGCAAGAATGCCCTGAACAGGTTTCCTCCCAAGCCCAGCCACGCCCACTCCACGCCAACTGCTTGCGGACGGAATAGCAGCGAAGCACCGTCAAGCTGTCTGGAGACAGGAGGGGCGCGCGTGTCGGGAGCGCGGACCGTTCAGCCCACCGCCTTCATCCAATGCTGCATCGTGGTCACCGAACGGGCAAGCTGCGGCGCCGGGTGGATCGTTTCGCTGAATGTCGCCGCCGCACGCCATCCCCAGCGCGGATCAGCCAGGAAGGCCCGCGCCAGCGCCACCATGTCGGCGCGGCCCTCGGTGAGGATCGCTTCGGCTTGCCTGGGGTCGTCGATCAGGCCGACGGCGCGGGTCGGAATATCAGCACCCTTGCGCACCGCTTCCGCCAGATGCACCTGATAGCCAGGGCCGGTGGGCAATTTCTGCAACGGCGAATTGCCGCCGCTCGAGCAGCAGAGATAGGCAACGCCCTCGTCCTTGAGCGCCTTGGCCACTTCGATCGCGTCCGCTACGTCGAAGCCGCCATCCACCCAATCCATCACCGACAGCCGCGCGCCGAGCATCAGCTTTGGCGTAGCCTTGCGCACCGCCTTGGCGATCTCGACGACAAGACGCATGCGGTTTTCCAGCGAGCCGCCCCAGCGGTCCGTGCGCTGGTTGGACAAGGGCGACAGGAACTGGAAGACCAGGTAGCCATGCGCGGCGTGCAGTTCGATGAAATCGAAGCCGGCGCGTTCGGCCCGCCTTGCGGCTTCGGCGAAGCGCTCGATCAGTTGCAGGATCTCCTCGTCCTCCAGTGCGTGTGGCACGTTCCAACCGGTGTCGTAGGGTATGGCCGAGGCGGAGACGGTCTGCCAGGGATCCTCGTTTGGCTGCAGTGGCCCGCCGCCTTCCCACGGCTTGCGGTTCGAAGCCTTGCGGCCGGCATGGGCGAGCTGGGAGCCGAATTTCGTGCCGGGTGCGGCGACGCGTCGGGCGGCGTCCAGTGCGCGGCGGGCTGCGGCCTCATTGTTTTCGGAATAAAGGCCGAGGCAGCCATGGGTGATACGCCCGCGCCGCTCGACATCGGTCATCTCGACTGTGACCATGCCGGCGCCGGACATTGCGAGGTTCATCCAGTGATGGAGATGCCAGTCACTGGCCGAGCCGTCGTCGGCGGAATACTGGCACATCGGCGCGACGGCGATACGGTTGGGGAAAGTGAGGCCGTCGAGGGTGATCGACTGGAAAAGCGACGCTGTCATGAGAAACTCCGGGAGGGTTCGCAGCTATTTAGGCGACCGATGGCGCCTGCGCCAGACACGAGGCGGTGAAAGGGGTTCTGGACCAATCACTGACGGGATTGCCGAAATGCCGGTTCGCGGATACGCCTCGGCAATGCATGGCGCCCAAAAGTGGCCCGGTTTGGGAGAGCGACATGCATAAAACAGGTGCATAAAGCGCGACGCGCTTTTGCATGGAGACCACGATGGAAGATCGTATTCGCGTCCGTTCGGAGGAAATCCTCTCCGACGACTGGGCCGTCCTGAAGAAGACCGTTCTCGACTACCGCCGGCGCGACGGTCAGTGGGAGACGCAAATCCGCCAGACCTATGATCGCGGCGATGGCGCGGTGATCCTGCCTTACGACCCCTTGCGTTCGACCGTGCTTCTGGTGCGTCAGTTCCGCTATCCCGCCTACGTCACCGGCCACCGCGAGCCGCTGATCGAGGCCTGTGCCGGCCTGTTGGACGAAAACGATCCCGAAACCTGCATCCGCAAGGAGGCGGAGGAAGAACTCGGCTACCGGCTGCAGAACGTCGAGCGGCTGTTTTCGCCCTATATGAGCCCCGGCAGCGTCACGGAACGTCTCTGGTTCTTCATCGCCCGCTATTCACCCGCCGACCGCATCTCGGCCGGCGGCGGCGCGCAAGAAGAGGGCGAGGACATCGAGGTTCTGGAAATGCCGCTCGACGAGGCACTGGCCGGCATCGCCGACGGCCGCATCATCGACGCGAAGACCATTATCCTGATCCAGCATCTGAAGCTCAACCCGATCGCCGCCTGAACGGCGCCGGTCCTCCTTAGCCAAGGCTTCGGGAGGACACTCCTTCATCTATTCGGGTGGCCCGCCACCCGAAGCTCGAAGAGCGAAGGGTGGTGCGGATGAAGGGACTCGAACCCCCACGCCTTTCGGCACTGGAACCTAAATCCAGGGCGTCTACCAGTTCCGCCACATCCGCATGGACCGGCAATCCCATGTGGCCATCATTCTGTCAATGTCGGAGACAAGATGTAGAGGTCAGGGACAAGATGTGGTCAGGTCCAAATGCTGGTTATTCGCCGGGATGCGAAGACTGTTGAAAATTGGCCTCGCCTGTGACAAAAGGCGTGTCAAATGTGACGGGACGCGACGATCCGCTTCTGCAGAATGTGATAAGAAGTAGGAAAAACAAGAACTTATTCACATTTTGGAACGCAGTTTGGGAGAGTTTGAGCCGGGTTTTCGGTCAAATCGCCAGGTTCCGTACCAAAAGCCATTCCCGGCAAGAATATACCGGCAGGCTGTGAACGGCAGAGGCCGTGGCAGTCTCATTGGTGAAAACAAAGGTTTTACGATGCAGGTCACCGAAACGCTCAACTCCGGTCTCAAGCGAGAGATCAAGATCACCGTGCCGGCCGGTGACATGGAAGCCAAGCTGATGGCGCGGCTTTCGGATGCCCGCAACAAGGTCCGCATCAACGGCTTCCGCCCGGGCAAGGTGCCGGTGCAACACCTGCGCAAGGTCTACGGCAAGTCGTTCATGGCCGAAGTGGTCAACGAAATCCTCAACGATTCGACCCGTTCGATCATTACCGGGCGTGGTGAAAAGGCTGCCATGCAGCCCGAAGTCATCATGACCGAGGACGAGAAGGAAGCCGAGAAGATCCTGGCCGGCGGCGCCGACTTCGAATTCCGCCTCAACTACGAGATCATCCCGGCAATCGAGATCAAGGACTTTTCCGACATCAAGGTGACACGCCAGGTGTTCGACGTGCCTGATGCCGAGATCGACGAGCAGGTCCAGCGTGTTGCCGAATCGGCGCGCAGCTACGAGCCGAAGACCGGCAAGGCCGCCAATGGCGACCGCGTCACCATCGACTATGTCGGCAAGATCGACGGCGAAGCCTTCAATGGCGGCGCGGGCACCGATCAGCCGCTGGTGTTGGGTTCGAAGGAATTCATCCCCGGCTTCGAGGATCAGCTGGTCGGCGCCAAGGCCGGTGACGAAAAGCAGGTCACCGTGACTTTCCCGGAGAACTACCAGGCCGCGCATCTTGCCGGCAAGGAAGCGACCTTCGACGTCACCGTCAAGGAAGTGTCCCAGCCCGGCGCGCTGGAAATCAACGACGAGACCGCCAAGAACCTCGGCCTGGAGTCGCTGGAGCGCTTGCGCGACGTCGTACGCGGCCAGATCGAGAACCAGTTCGGCGCCATGACGCGCCAGAAGGTCAAGCGCCAGCTGCTCGACCAGCTCGACGCGGCTTATTCGTTCGAGGCGCCGTCGAAGCTCGTCGACGCCGAGTTCAACAACATCTGGGCGCAGGTCAATCGTGACCTGGAAGCAGCCGGACGCACCTTCGCCGACGAAGAGACGACGGAAGAAGAGGCGCGTGCCGAGTATCTGCGGCTTGCCGAGCGCCGCGTGCGCCTCGGCCTTGTGTTGGCTGAAATCGGCGAGAAGGCCGGCGTGACCGTATCGGACGAAGAGCTGCAGCGCGGCCTGTTCGAGCAGGTGCGCCGCTATCCGGGCAACCAGCAGCAGGAAGTCTTCGAGTTCTACCGCAACAACCCGGAAGCGTTGAACACGCTGCGGGCGCCGATGTTCGAGGAAAAAGTGGTCGACCATCTGCTCGGTCAGATTTCGGTCACCGACGTCAAGGTCAGCAAGGAAGAGCTGATGGCCGACGACGAAGAGGACGAGACCTCCGTCAAGGCGAAGCCGGCGAAGAAAGCCGCCGCCAAGAAGGCCGACGCCAAGAAGGCCGACGACGCGGAAGAGCCCAAGAAGAAGGCCGCGCCGAAGAAGAAGGCCGCCGAATAACACCAGCGCTCCGCTGAAACAGGAAGGCCGCCCTCGAGGCGGCCTTTTTCGTTGCCAAACTGCAACAGCCGCCATGCTTCGCGAGCGGCGGCCTGTGGCGACCAAGCTTTGATCATTATCTGCGCTTCTATTGCAAGCCGCTTGGTTGTTGGAGGGCGTGTTGAGACTGTTCGTCGAATTGGGACACGCTTCGGCAATCGCGCTGGTCCTTGTCTCGGCCTGCGGCATTGCCCAGGCCGGCACGGTGTCTGACAACTGGCGCTTCGGCACGAGTGAAGACGGCCTCGTCACGGCCTCGCTCTATGCCACCAACAAGCTGATCACCGGCGGCGGTGCCTTGAGCTACAGCCCGATCCTGACGATTGCCTGCCGGGCAAACGGCGAGCCGCATTGGACTGAATGGCTGCAACTGAACGACGCTGTTTCGGCCAGCCGCAAGATCACCATGTCGATCACGGTCGATCAGGAGAGCAAGTTCGATGAAAGCTGGTCGGTCGGGCCGCGCGGCCGGATGCTGGTGCGCGATGGAGCCGACGGCATCAGGCGCCTTGTCGCCGCGAACCGGCTCCAGCTTTCGTGGCGGTTCGGGCTGCTGGCGGGGCGCGGCGAGGCCGATTTCGACCTCGCCGGGTTCGGAGAAGCGGTCAATCAGGTAGCCGGCAGCTGCAACACGGATGTACCTTGAGCCACTGTAGGCCACCTAAACCTTGTACGGTCGACCTCTTCTACCCGCCGGCCAGACTCTGTGGTATATAGGTGCCGTAATTCCATTTGGGGGGAGAAGCGGATAATCTGTTCCGCCGTGCAAGGCCTATTGCTGGTGTGATCGGCACGCGCGGATCGTCTCGGGCACATTTGACGATCAGGGAGGAAAGTCATGCGCTTAGTCGCGTTTTTCGCCGTCATCTCTGTTGCAACCTTCGTCGCCGGTCCATCGCAGGCTCAGGATGCTGCTGCTGGCGAGAAGGTCTTCGCCAAATGCAAGGCCTGCCACATCGTGGAGGAGGACAAGAACAAGATCGGTCCATCGCTGCACGGCGTCATCGGCCGCACCGCGGGGACGCATCCAGATTTCAAATATTCCGATGCCATGATTGCGGCCGGCAAATCCGGCCTCAAATGGGATGAATCAACACTGACGACCTATCTTCACGATCCCAAGGCCATGGTAAAAGGGTCCAAGATGGCGTTTGCCGGCCTCAAGAACGATGCGGACGTGGCCAACGTCATTGCCTATCTGAAAACGTTCTCCAAGTGACCTGACACCTCCGTCCTGCGTTTAACCTCTTGTTTTACTGTGATCTTATCCGAACCAGGGCAGCGTAAGCAAAGACCGGTTTTCAGTTTTCGCTCGCGCCTTTAGTTCGGATCATGGCCCAGGTGCTTCCATCAGAGATGTCGACTAGGGAAAACCGCCTCAAGGATACCGACATCCGCCTCTCGGAAGCGACTGCGGGTGATTTCTTCGCGCTTTTAAAGCCGCGGGTCATGGCGCTTGCTGTATTCACTGCGTTCGTTGGCCTGATGGCGGCGCCCGGTGCGATGAATCCGGTCATCGCCGTGATTGCAATCGGTGCGATTGCGATCGGAGCAGGAGCGGCCGGGGCTCTCAACATGTGGTACGACGCCGACATCGACGCGCTGATGTCGCGCACATCAAAGCGGCCGGTTCCGTCAGGCCGCGTCACGCCGGGTGAAGCCCTCGGCTTCGGCCTGGTGCTTTCCGCACTTTCGGTCATCACGCTCGGCGTGCTGGTGGGCTGGCTTGCCGCATCGCTGCTGGCCTTCACCATCTTCTTCTACATTGTCATCTATACGATGTGGCTGAAGCGCTCGACGCCGCAGAACATCGTCATCGGCGGCGCGGCGGGTGCCCTTCCTCCTGTCATCGGCTGGGCGGCCGCCACTGGCGCGATCGGCGTTGAAAGCTTCATCCTGTTTCTGATCATCTTTCTGTGGACGCCGCCGCATTTCTGGGCACTCGCGCTGTTCAAGGTCGGCGACTACGCCGCTGCGGGTATCCCGATGATGCCGAACGTGGTTGGCTTGGCCTCGACCAGAAAACAGATATTCGCCTATTCGCTGCTCCTGGCGCCAATCGGCGTGCTGCCCTGGGCGTTCGGATTCGCGAGTGGGTTCTATGGAATTGTTTCGACTGCATTGGGCGCGGGTTTCATCTGGCACGCCTGGAAGGTCCTGATCGCTCCCGAAGAGGAGATGAAGCCTGCAAAGGCGCTGTTTGCCTTCTCGATTTTCTATCTTTTCGCGATCTTTGCCATACTGCTTGCCGATACGATCGCGATGCGAGCGTCCACGTCAACTGGAGTTGACGGCAAGACCGCTGTTAACGGAATACTGGTCGGATGAGGCAGCCAGTCTGTACTGCCGAATTGAAGGCGTTGCGGACCAGAATCGGCTCGAACATCACGAAGGAATCGCACAGAATCCCAGGATCAGCAGGGCGACCACGCCGAGGCCGAGTATGAGAAGCGTCCTTCCATCCATGACCTTCACCTTTGAACCCGAGAATATCGAAAAAAGACCACCAGAGCTAGCCGAACCGCCGGGACCCTTCTGACAAAGGGCGACAAGTCTCTGGCAAGAGAGTATGTTGATTGCGGTGCAGGTCGCGGTTTTGCGTGGCCACGCAAACGGCAGCACCGCGAAGCCGCGACCTTACCGGACCTGGTCTGGAGGAATGGTCATGGCTAGCTTTCATGTGATAGCAGGCGCCAGCGAGACGCTGGAACATACCAAAATTCGAAAAATCGGTGTTTCCGACCTTTTCGACGCGCTCAGGCGGGGCGTCGACGATTTCATGGTCAAACCGTCACATATCGTTTTTCTCTGTCTGATCTATCCGCTCGTGGGTGTCGTGCTCGCCGCCTGGACTTCGGGCGCCAATGCGTTGCCGTTGCTGTTTCCGCTGGTCTCCGGTTTCGCCTTGATTGGCCCATTCGCGGCGATAGGCCTCTATGAAATCAGCCGCAGACGGGAAGCCGGCGTGGACTCCTCCTGGAGGCATGCTTTCGAGGTCAGGAATTCTCCGGCGCTGCCGGCCATTGCCGCGGTCGGCATCATGCTGTTTGCAATCTTCATCACCTGGCTTTTGACCGCGCAGATGTTCTACCAATACCTTTTCGGCCCGGCTCCGCCTGAATCGATATCCGGCTTCATCAATGAAATATTTGCCACCGGACGTGGCTGGACGCTGATTATCCTGGGGCACGCCATAGGCTTGGTCTTCGCTGTGGTGGTGTTGTGCACAACGGTCGTCGCCTTCCCATTGTTGCTCGACCGGGACGTCGGCGCCTACGAAGCCATCCACACCTCGGTGCGTGTGGTGCTGGCGAACCCGATCACCATGGCCGTGTGGGGCCTGATCGTCGCCGTCGCCCTGATTATCGGCTCGCTGCCGGTGTTCGTCGGGCTGGCTGTCGTGTTGCCGATCCTCGGTCACGCCACCTGGCATGTCTACCGCAAGGTCGTGGAGCCGCCCGCAAGGCCGGCGGTTTGAGCAAAGTCTCCTCGCCGCACAGGCGAGGGGGCGGTTCTGATCGAAACTGTCAGTAAGCCGGGTGACTGAAGCGAGCCTGGTGTGCGCACATGATCAGGTTACGGAAATCCGCGCCACTGACATGCACCAGCGTTCTATGGTCGCCGCCTTCGAAGTAGACGTCGGCGGCATCGGCGAGGCTTTCTTTGACAATCACCGCGTACATCATAGGCAGCGCCGATCGGCGGAATGGCGCCGGTGTCGCAATCATCGAAGAGCGAAACCACCTCGTCTTCGGAGGCGAGTCCGAGACGCTTGTCCATGACATCTTGCAACCTGCCAAGTTCGATCCTGTGGGTGCTCGGAACGACGGCCAGCGTATAGCCAAGCTCGTGGTGAACGACCACGGATTTCGCCAGGATGCTGCCGGGCACATGCGCGGATATTGCCGACTGCCGGCTTGTTGAAGTGCGATGATGGGCGACGGTGTCGTAGGAAATTCCCTTGCCGTCGATGAAATCCCTTAATCTGTTTGCGATCGTCATCTTGGCCTCCCTTGCCAGACTTCGCGACGCGCGTAGAACGAGAGAAGTCATTCTGCCGATGTCGCTTCCGATATCTGGAAAATGGACCAGCCGCCCGTTGTTTCAAGGCAACCGAACGGCAAGCAGCATCGTCGCACAACTGAAGTCGGGGCAGATGGATCTCACCCAGCTCTTGATTCAGGGCCCGTCTCCGAAAAACACCAACCGGGTGAAAAGCGTGTAATCCGCTTCGAAGACCATCATTGCCACGAACACAAGCACCAGTATCGGCGGCAGGATGATCGCATAGGTCAGCGCCAGCCGCTCCCAAGCCATGTGCATGAAGAAGGCGACGATCAGGCCCGCCTTGAGCATCATGAAGATCAGGATCAGCGACCATCTGAGATAGCCGTGGAGGCCAAAATAATCGACCATGTAGGAACAGGCGCTTAGGATGAACAGCCATGCCCAGACCACCAGATAGAGTTTGATCGGGTGTTCCTGATGGACCTCGGCATGGGGGGCAGCCGTCCGAGCTTCATGGGCGTGACCAGCGCCAAGTCCGTGTTGTCCGAGGCCGTTTGCGGTTGCTTCAGCCATATCTGCCTCTCACCAAAGATAGAAGAAAGCGAAAATGAACACCCAGACCAGGTCGACGAAGTGCCAGTAGAGCCCCATGATCTCGACGCTCTCGTAGTGACCCCTGCGGCTGGTGAAGAAGCCGCGCCGTCCGGTGTCGTAGTCTCCGCGCCAGACCTTGCGCGCCACGATGAGCAGGAAGATTACCCCGATCGTCACATGGGTGCCGTGGAAACCGGTGATCATGAAGAAAGACGAACCGAATTGTGCGGCGCCCCAGGGGTTGCCCCAGGGCCGCACCCCCTCAGTGATCAGCTTGGTCCATTCGAAGGCTTGCATGCCGACAAAGGTCGCGCCGAGTGCCGCGGTCAGAAGCATCAGAATTGCCGTCTTCCGGCGGTCGCGGCGATAGCCGAAATTGACCGCCATGGCCATCGTGCCGCTGCTCGAGATCAGCACGAAGGTCATGATGGCGATCAGGATTAGCGGAACATTCGAGCCGCCTATGTGCAGCGCAAAGACCTCGCTCGGGTTGGGCCACGGCACGCGCGTCGAAATACGCGCGGTCATGTAGGAGAGCAGGAAACAGCCGAAGATGAAGGTGTCGCTGAGCAGGAAGATCCACATCATGGCCTTCCCCCAGGACACGTTCTTGAACGCCCGCTGATCCGAGGACCAGTCGGCGGCAATGCCTTGCCAACCCGCTGGCCGGGGCGTCGTTTGGCTGATATGCGTCATTGTCGTCTCGGACATCCGCTTGATCCCTTAGGTCAGCAATTGTCGGCAAATGTCTATGAACGTAGCGCCCCAGCCGGCAAGCAGGGCGAATATGGCGAGCCAGACGAAAAGCAGGAAATGCCAGTACATGGCGCACAGCTCGACGCCGAGGCGAAGCCGTTCCGGCCGCGCTCCATTCCAGGCGCCGGCAGTCGTTCTGCCGAGACCGACCAGCCCGCCGAGTATGTGCAGGCCATGCATGCCGGTGATTAGGTAGAAGAAGCTGTTGGCCGGATTGGAGCTCAGCAGATAGCCGTCTTCGGCCAACTGCCGCCATGCCACCAACTGCCCGACCAGGAAGGCAAGCGCCGTGAGCCCGGCTGTGGCGAGGCCGAGTCTGACCATATCGCTCTGCCGCTTGCGCGCGGCGGCCGAGGCGCATTGCAGCGCGACGCTGCTGAGCACCAGCACGCCGGTGTTGAGCCAGAGCAGGCGCGGCAGCGGCAGCGGCTGCCAGTCCGACAGCGCCATGCGCATGAAGTAGGCGCTGGTGAACAGCGCGAACAGGCAGCCTACAACGGCGAGGAAGACACCGAGGCCGATCTTAGCCGTCGGCAGCGCCGAGCGGTCGAGGGCGACAAAATCCTCGGCCATGCCTTGCTCGAGCCATGGCTTCGACATCAGCCGCTGATGGGAAAGCCACCATCCGACAAAGGCGACGACCACCAGCAGGAAGACCAGGATGACGCTCATGCCGGCTCCTTGTAGGTGCCGAAGGAGCCTGGCACGTTCTGCGGAATGAAATCCTCCTTGGCGCCCGGCACGCTGTAGTCATAGGCCCAGCGATAGACGATCGGCAGATCCTTGCCGAAATTGCCGTGGGCCGGCGGGGTTTCGGACGTCTGCCATTCGAGCGTCGTGGCGCGCCAGGGATTGCCGCCGGCCTCACGGCCGTGACGGATGCTCCAGATCAGGTTGAACAGGAACACGATCTGGGCAAAGCCGACGATGAACGCCATGATGCTGATGAAGGAGTTCAGGTGGTGGGCCGATTCCGTCATGATCGTCATGTCGGTCAGTTCGGCATAGCGCCGTGGCAGGCCCACTAGGCCAAGATAGTGCATGGGGAAGAAGATCAGATAGGCGCCGAGGAACGTGACCCAGAAGTGGAACTGGCCGAGCGTCTCATTCAGCATCCGACCGGTTACCTTGGGGTACCAGTGGTAGATTGCGCCGAAAATCACGAGGATTGGAGCGACGCCCATGACCATATGGAAATGCGCAACCACGAACATCGTGTCCGACAATGGAACGTCGACGACGACGTTGCCAAGAAACAGGCCGGTCAAGCCGCCGTTGACGAAGGTGACGATGAAGGCCAGGGCAAAGAGCATCGGTATGGTGAGATGGATGTCGCCGCGCCACAGCGTCAGCACCCAATTGTAGACCTTGATGGCGGTCGGCACGGCGATGATCAATGTCGTGGTGGCGAAGAAGAAGCCGAAATAGGGGTGCATGCCGCTGACATACATGTGGTGAGCCCAGACCACGAAGCTCAGCGCGCCGATGCCGACGATCGCCCAGACCATCATCCGGTAGCCGAAGATGTTCTTGCGCGCATGGGTGCTGATCAGGTCGGAGACGATGCCGAAGGCCGGCAGTGCCACGATGTAGACCTCGGGGTGACCGAAGAACCAGAACAGATGCTGGAACAGGATCGGGCTGCCGCCGCCATGCTGCAGTTGTTCGCCCATCTCGACGATCGCCGGCATGAAGAAGGAGGTGCCGAGCGCACGGTCAAACAACATCATCACGCAGGCGACGAACAGCGCCGGGAAGGCGAGCAGCGCCATGACGGTGGCGGTGAAGATGCCCCAGACCGTCAATGGCAGGCGCATCAGCGTCATGCCCCGCGTGCGGGCCTGCAGCACCGTCACGACATAGTTCAGGCCGCCCATGGTGAAGCCGATGATGAACAGGATCAGTGAGACAAGCATCAGGATGATACCCCAGTCCTGGCCGCCTGGCGTACCGGTCATGATGGCTTGCGGCGGATAAAGCGTCCAGCCGGCACCCGTCGGTCCGCCGGGCGCAAAGAAGCTCGACACCAGAACCACCACGGCAAGCAGATAGATCCAGTAGCTCAGCATGTTGACATAGGGGAAAACCATGTCGCGAGCTCCGACCATCAGCGGGATCAGGTAGTTGCCGAAGCCGCCCAGGAAGAGCGCCGTGAGCAGGTAGACCACCATGATCATCCCGTGCATGGTGATGAACTGGTAATAGGCTTCCGGGGTGATGAAGTCGAACGTGCCGGGGAAACCGAGCTGCAGCCGCATCAGCCAGGACAGCACCAGCGCCACCATGCCGATTGCCGTCGCCGTCGCCGAATACTGGATGGCGATGACCTTGGCGTCCTGCGAGAAGATATACTTCGTCCACCAGCTGTGCGGATGGTAGAGTTCCATTTCCGGGACTTCGGCGGCCGGGACCGCATCTGCAGGCGTGATATCGACCATAGGAGGAGTTCCTCCGTGCCCTTTTCAGCGGGACCCGACAGTTTCGAGTTTTGCCGCAACTTTTAAAGCTGATGCCGTTGCCTTGCCCGGCGCCTGTTGCGCCGAGCCCGTCTGCTGGGGCGCCGACAATTGCGCGAATGTCTGCTGCTGGTCGAGCCAGGCCACATAGTCCTGCTCGGTGTCGACTATGACGATGCCATTCATCAGAGGGTGGCCTTGGCCGCAAAGCTCGGCGCACAGCACCTGGAAGGTTCCTGTCTTGGTCGGCGTGAACCAGAAATAGGTGACCGAGCCCGGGATCATGTCCATCTTGGCGCGGAACTCCGGCACGTAGAAATCATGCAGCACGTCGATCGAGCGGAGCAGCATCTTGACCGGCTTGCCGACCGGCAAATGCAAATCAGCCGCTTCGACCACGACATCGTCCTGACCGTTGGGATCGCCGGCGATCACGCCCAGCGGATTGTCCGCGGTGACCTCGCGGGTGTCGGATCTGCCAAGCTTGCCGTCCTTGCCAGGCAGACGAAAACTCCACTGCCACTGCTGGCCGACGACTTCGACCACGGTTGCGTCGCTGGGAACGTTGACGAACTGGCTCCAGACGAACAGGCCGGGAACCAGCAACGCCGTAACCCCGACCGCGGTGACGATCGTCAGCCACGATTCGAGGCGCTTGTTTTCCGGTTCGTAGGCAGCCCGATTCCCTTCCCGATGACGGAAGCGGAAGACGCAATAGGCCATGAACAGAACCACGGCGGCGAAGACGACACCGGTGATCCAGAAGGTGATGCTGATGGTGTTGTCGATATAGCCCCAGTTCGAGGCAATAGGCGTCCACCACCATGGACTCAGCAGGTGAAACAGCACCGAGCCCACAACGATCAAAACGAGTACAAGCGCTACGGCCATGTCCCGTCCTCCCGGCATTCAAAGGGCGATCGAAGCTGTCCCGGCGAATGCCAAGTTCATCATAGCTCTTTTTGCGATCGAAATTCCAGAGCCGACTATCTTGACGGGAAAAATACCGCCTTTTTGCTACAGCGACCTTCGAGAAGGGCCGTTCCTAGATCAGCAGCAGGCCCTTCATGCTCGAATAGCCCTTGCGCCCGATGATGACATGGTCGTGCACGCCAATACCCAGCCGCTTGCCCGCCTCGATGATCTCCTTCGTCATTTCTATATCGGCTCGTGAGGGTGTGGGGTCGCCTGACGGGTGATTGTGGACCAGGATGATGGCGGTGGCCGAGAGTTCGAGGGCGCGCCTTCCAGCCCGCCTGATGAAAGCGAGCGATGGACGCGGTCATCGTCTCGTAGTGGAAGCCTTCGATATGAAGGCAGGCCGGACGTTGCTCGGGCTGGATATCCAGATTGGCTGTCAGGTCGACCTCGCCAAGCTCGAACGGTTCGCTGATGATCGTCCGGCTGCCATTGCGCTCGATGATCACGATCGCCTGGGAGAGGCGGTTGTTGGGCGTGTTGCGGATCGGCAAGGCGTGGACACCCAGTTTCGAAAGCGCGCCGAGCGCCCAATCGCTCTCTGGATCCTGGCCAACTGCTGTCGCCAGTTCAACGTCCAGCGCGTAGGGTGCTCCGATGCCGGCGGCGGCAACCGCGAGATTGGCCGCGGGGCCACCCAGCGCCTTGTCGATGTGGCTGGCGGTGATCCGGTCGTCGCGATGCGGCAGCACGTCGACGCGGCACAGGAAGTCGACACTCACCCTACCTGCGACCAGAAGTCTTGGCAGGTGATCTAGGTTCTTTGGCCTGCGTGGTGCGCGGCCCGGCAGTGAGCGCGCAAAGGAGCTCGGCCGATACATCAGCGCGGCAACCGCCTTCTCGATGCGGTCGCGCGTGCCTTCCTTCAGGCTTGCCGTTCCATTGATGAAGTTCGACACCGTGCCGATGGAGACACCGGCGGTTCGTGCGACATCCGCTATGGTCGGGCGCTTGCGTTGCAATGGCGGAGTTCCAATTGAAGCGTTTCAAAACGGTAGCAGCGAAAATGCGATGCCTCACCGGAATTGTCTTCTAAAAATCAAGAGAGCACTCCTCTCGATTGGAAGTTTAATCCAGAGATAGAGCGGACCTTGGGCCCTCTTTCCAAGATTGAACAATTTTCAAATTTTTTGGTAAAAGATTGTGCAAGCGAATTTCCTGCACTTCATTCGATCGCCCGGGCTTGATCGGACGGTCTTGGCATGCCCCCGGCCCGTCAGATCAGCAACAGGCCCTTCATGCTGGCATATCCCTTCAGCCCGACGATGATGTGGTCATGCACCGCGATGCCCAGCCGCTTGCCCGCCTTGATGATCTCCTTCGTCATTTCGATATCGGCTCGTGAGGGTGTGGGGTCGCCCTTCTGGGATGCGTAGGGAACTCTATTCGCGAGGTTCACGATTGCTCATGTTCCTTCCCGTTGAGTCGATTTGTCGCGCGACACTTAACGGTTTGCTGATTTGCCCATTGGTTTAGGTCGGCCACGGGATAGACGATGGACTTTCCAATCTTCACGAACGCTGGCTCGACGCGCATTGCTCGCCAGTTGACCAATGTCCCGGTCGAGATAGCGCCGCGACTTCGCGCAAGACTGAAAGCGGGTTCTGACCAAGGTAGAACCATCGCGGCTGCCGGCTAGAAAAAGGCCGGAGGGAAGTGCGATCATTTAGTCTGATGCTCCGGGCAGGATCAACCAGCAGGGCCCTCCGAAGGCGGAGCGAACACGGCGGATACTGTCGGCGCGCCACCACGCTGGTTACTGCCGAGCCGCCGGGAGCACCCCAGCGTAGAGTTGGCAGCGACCGATGGCCCGACAAAATGCTCCGACCGTCTCAGGCGATGACTGCTTTGCGCCCTCTTTCCGGTCATTCCGAACTGAGGCTCGATCTCCCAGAGGCGGCCTTTGCAATGAGGTCTCTCTAAAATCCGAGGTCGCGATGCGGCACCAGTCCGGCGATGCGCGCAAAAGGCGCCCGATCCACGCACGTTGGATCGGCGTGAGCCGGGCGGCAATAGTGTTAATTGCCACGGTCTAAGAAGCAACGACTATCAGGGTGGTAGTAGAAACTCGTGGGACAATTAGATTCTACTCGGCCGCGCAAGTGTAGCCTGTGAAAGTCCGCGCAAACCTCAATACACTATCGGCTAGAACTGCCCGCCGACACTGGCTCTCACGCCGTGCCTACGGCTGTCCTCGAAGCCGAAGTTGCCGGTGTAGTCCAGCCCCAACCGCATGCCGTTATTCAAGTGAAGATCTGCACCCAACCCTAGCGTGACCTGGTTCTGCGCAAAAGCTTGTGTTTGAACATTATAAATCAAGCCTTCCGGAAGATCTGCGTAACGGATATCAACGGAGCTGTCGCCCTCAAACTCGTGCATATATTCAAGCCTTAGACGCGGGGTCAGTGTGCCGACTTCAAGTGCTAAATCGGTAGACGCCGCAAAGCCCAGCGAGCCACCAAAGCTGTCAACCTGCTGCCTGCCATACGCAAGCGAGTATTCGCCGGCCCCTGTTTCCGAAAAGCCGTTCAAGATCGACGACGAGCCCGACAACCTAGCAAACGGCGTCAGCTTCCACGCTCTCAGCTGCGTGTCATACCCCGCGGTAAGCGATGCGTAAAACTGGTCACCATCTCGGTCGCCGCTCCCAAACGCACCTGAGCTCGTATCAAAACGCCTTGAGTTGAAGTCGAATGAGCCATAGCCGATCAACGCATCGACAAAGAAACTCGGTGTTGCCATAAAACTTCCGTAGATAGCCGCGCTTATCGCTTCGCCGTCGCTAGTCGTGCCGTTTGTACCTATGTCACTGCTGTCGGTACTGTAGCCCAAAGAAATGCCGCCAACGAAACGCTGGCTGAAACGGTAGTCGACACCTGCCGTGAGATTGTAAGCGATCGAGTCACGCCCAGCCTCGCCTGCACGGTCAGTACTGCCAACATCGACCGAGCCACTCGTCCACATCGACAGGCCGAGCTTCTGCGCGCCGTCATCACAAAGTTCGTTGAGTTGCGGCGTTGACAGTCTCTCGGTGCCGCCATCAGCGTCAGGACCGGAAAGCTGAACAGTGTTGGCAAGAAACTGGCGGCAGCTCTCGTCGTGCAGAGCCGCCATGCGCCGGTTGATGTTGTCCATCTGGCTCTGGGCGAACTGCTGCGCAGCCTGCGCCTGCGCCGTTAACAATCCGCGCACATCTGGATCGGTCGATGGATCGGGCCGCGCCTGCACGGTAATCGTCACGGTTGCGGGGTCGGATACGCCACCCGGCCCCGTTAGCGTGTAGTTAACGACTACGACCCCTTCGAACACAGGTGTTGCGTCAAACTGCAGAGCGTAATTGGGCGCGCCAACGATGGTTGAGACACCGCCCTCCACGGGAAGACTGGACACGATAGTTGCCGCCGAGAACGGCCCCCCGGTCGCGCCGGGAGTCAATGGCACAGTGACAGTCGCACCTGCCAAAACAGTGGCCGTCAAGTTCGGTGCCGTTGGCAGAGCGGCATCGTCGTTGAGGATCGTGCCAAGCCCCTGACCATCGGCGATGGTGACATTGACCGGGTTGCTCAGGTTGAGCGTAAACGTCTCATCCGGCTCGGAAATCG
>NZ_JBVVQW010000003.1:357216-532779 GCF_055811655.1 Mesorhizobium sp. WSM4809 | reverse complement strand
TCAGTGTCACCGCAAACTGGGCTGACGTGGTCCCCGCATCGCCCTCGACAATGGCAACGTCGCCGACCGAGATCGTTGGCGGAGCGGCATCGTCGTTGAGGATCGTGCCAACCCCCTGACCATCGGCGATGGTGACATTGACCGGGTTGCTCAGGTTGAGCGTAAACGTCTCATCCGGCTCGGAAATCGTGTCGCCATTTACCGGGACATTGATTGTCGCCGTCGTGGCACCAGGCAGAAACGTAAGGCCCACAGACTGAGCCACATAATCGGAACCTGCAGTCGCTGTACCGTCGGCCGTCCCCACCTGCACGCTGATAGAGTTAGCGCTCGCGCTGCTCAGTGTCACCGCAAACTGGGCTGACGTGGTCCCCGCATCGCCCTCGACAATGGCAACGTCGCCGACCGAGATCGTTTGTGCAAAAGCCGGGTTAGCCGCGGCCGCTGCGAATGCCAGAACGCACAATGGAACAGTGAAGCATGACCGAGACGCGCGCAGTAACCACGAATAAATCAAATAAAACTGCATCGGCCACCCCTCCGAGAGCGATTCGCATTAAATCTAGTGACAGGCACATCACCAGCCATCGCCAATAAAAATTGTTGGATTTTGCAGTTATGTGGCAATCGTGCAACATGCCCCGATTGCCTTTGGCTGCAGCTAGCTAGGAGCAGCGGTGCGTAAGTATTGAACTAAGACTGCAAGCGCCAGCCCGCGCTATTTGCATAGCTCTCTAGCAAGCCCCGCAGCTTTCGCGACCGGCTGGATGCCTCAGCTTGAGCAGACTCGGCCTGGATATTGCGAAAACGTTCGCGCTTCACCGGGGACTCCGACCAATGTCCTTCCAGTGTTTTGTCTGTGTCCACTCCGATGCCGATGCGGATGTTCACGTGCAGCACGCGCTTGTCAAGCCGGCGAGCAAGGTCAGTTCGCTCATCGGCGTCTCACCGAAGCAGTAACCAACCGGCGCCAGCTTTGCGCCGCATATCGGTCAGTGCGGCGATTTCGCGGGTACTGAAAACCGACACCACCATATGACAGAGCTGCAGGCCTAGTTACCGGGGAAGCAGCGGCGGATGCGATCAGACCTACACCGAAAAGCCCGGTCACAACGCGCTGATCAACAAGACCTTTTCCGACGCCGAGAAGCAGTTGAGCCAGTACGATGCTGTCTACTGCGCCAGCGGTCGTGGCCCCGAATATATCCGCACCGACAAGCGCGTGCAGGCGATGGTGCGTCATTTTCACGAAGCGAAAAAGCCGATCTTCACGATCTGCCATGGCGTCCAGATTCTGATTGCGGTCGACGGCGTCGTCCGCGGCAAGAAGGTGGCGGCGCTCGCGGCTTGCGAGCCGGAGGTGACGCTTGCTGGCGGCACCTACATCGATCTATCTCCCACCGATGGCTATGTGGACGGGACGATGGTGTCGGCCAAAGGTTGGACGGCGCTTGCGGCGTTCATCCGTGAATGCCTGAAGGTGCTGGGAACGGAAATCCGCCACGCCCGAGCCTTTTGCCGGGTCTCGGCGCCAGCGCCCCAGCTGAGCGCCGGTCCCTGCATTTGCCGGCGCGATCGGCGTTGAGCGTCGCGCCAAATGCGCATGGCAGGCCAGGCAGGTAGCATCAAGCTTCAGATCAGCAGCAGGCCCTTCATGCTGGAGTGGCCTTTCCTGCCGATGATGATGTGGTCGTGGACGGCAATGCCAAGCGGTTTTGCCGTCTCGATAATCAGCTTCGTCATCTCGATGTCGGCGCGCGACGGCGTCGGGTCGCCCGACGGGTGATTGTGGACCAGGATGATGGCGGTGGCCGAGAGTTCGAGGGCGCGCCTGACCACCTCGCGCGGATAGACGGGCGTATGGTCGACGGTGCCTGTCTGCTGAACCTCGTCGGCGATCAGCGCGTTCTTCTTGTCGAGGAACAGGATGCGGAACTGCTCGCGCGCCTCGAAGGCCATGACCGACCGGCAATAGGCAAGAAGCTGTGTCCAGGACGAGAGGACTTCGCGACCCTGCACCTCTCCGCGCGCCATGCGCTGCGCGGTTGCCGCGACGATCTTGAGATCGAGCGCCACCGCAGGGCCAATGCCCTTGATTTCCTGCAAGAGGCCAACCGGCGCCCCGAGCACTTCGGCCAGCGTGCCGAAGCGCGCCAGCAGCGCCTTGGCCGCCGGTTTGGTGTCGGCACGAGGGATCAGGCGAAAAAGCAGAAGTTCCAGAAGTTCGTAATCGGGCAGGGCGTCCGGACCCGCCAGGGCAAAACGCTCGCGCAGTCGGTCGCGGTGACCGAGGTAATGCGGCTTTTCGTCGAGCGTAGCCTTGGCTTTCGCCGCAGGCCGCATCGGCGCTTCGGAGAAGAAACTCCGCTCGTCGTCGTCGTTTGTGTTCCCCATACACCGCCCACATTGCTCCAGCGCAGACATTAGAACTGTTCTGGCCGGGATTGAAACAGTTCTGTTCCCCGATCGCGAGACGCCCCACGGCAGATCGTGGCTATGGCTTTCTCATACGGCAAGATGAAACCACGATTGCGCAACAAAACTTAACATCACTTAACGCATGCGGCCACTTTCACCTGACATGTTGGCGCCATCGGAGGCTCGTTGCCTCGCTATACTGGAGCACGCATGTTCACCAAAATTGACTCTGGACTGTTTGCCCGCCGGGCATCTCTTGCGGCCATGGCAATCCTGCTTTCAGCCCATTCGGAGGGCGCACTCGCGGCCGACGCCATTGCCGTCGATACCGACGATTTCACCCCGCCGCCCGAGCCTTCCCGTTTCGGGCGCATCGAACGGAAACTGTCCGACTGGCATGTCGTGGTCGGCGGCGGCGCCATCATCGTCCCCAAATACGAAGGCAGCAATGAGTTCAAGATCATGCCGGTGCCTTTCGTCACGGCGACATTCCTCGACACGGTGACGATCGACCCGACAGGTGCCAACATCGCCGTCTATGAACAAGGACCGTTCGCGTTCAGCGCTCGGCTTGGCTACGAGATGGGCCGCAAGGAAGACGACTCCGACCATCTGCGCGGCTTGGGGGACGTCGACATGGGCGCGACGGTCGGCGTGAAGGCAGCGGCGAAGTTCGGTCCGGCCGAAATATTCGCGCAACTCGACAAGACCATCGGCGGCAGCGATGGCCTTGAGGGCAGGGTGGGGATCGAGGTGACCCGGCCTCTGTCTCAATCGTTGATGATCGGCGCCAGCGCGTCCGCCGTCTTCGCCGACGAAAATTACATGCAGGCCTATTTTGGTGTCACGCCCGAACAATCGGCTCGCTCGGGGCTGGCGCGCTATGATGCCGGTGCCGGTTTGAAGCGCGCCGATTTTTCGATTTCCGCCACATATATGCTCGACGAGAGCTGGATGGTGCGCGGCGAAGCGGGGGCCGGTGTTCTCTTGGGTGACGCTGCCGACAGCCCTGTTGTCGTCGAAAAGATCCAGCCTTCAGGGATGCTTCTCGTCGGATATCGGTTCTGACGCCTACCCAGGCACCAAATGCAGGCTAGACAAACTCCGGAATGGCACAGCAACGGCACCAAAGCGATTTGAGCGCCGAATCCAGGTCGGCATGGCAAGGTTCGCGCATCCTCATTGTCGAAGACGATCTTGAGATCGCGCGCATGCTGGGCGAGACGCTCACCGACAACGGCATGATCGTGGAAATTGCCGAGAGCGGCGTCCAGATGAACGCCGCGCTTCGCAACCAGAAATTCGATCTCATCGTGCTCGATGTCATGCTGCCGGGCGAAAACGGTCTCAACATCTGCCGCCGTCTTCGGGCCGGAACCAACATTCCGATCCTGATGCTGACCGCGCTCGGCGAGGAAATCGACCGCATCTTCGGGCTGGAAATCGGCGCCGACGACTATGTGACGAAACCGTTCAGCGCGCGCGAACTGACGGCCAGGATACGGGCGCTGCTGCGCCGTACAGCCTATGCTCCAGACGAGCGGGACTGGTCGAAGGTGCTCCGTTTCAACGGCTGGCGCCTCGATCCAATACGCCGGCAATTGCATGACCCCAACAATGCGCGGGTTACGACCACGACACATGAATTCGACCTGTTGCTTGCCTTTTGTCGCAATGCGGGCCGGGTTCTCTCTCGCGAGGAACTTCTGGGCGTAACCCATGCCGGGCTCGCGGGGCCGATCGAGCGTAGCGTCGATGTCCATATCAGTCGAATCCGCAGGAAGATCGAAAAGGATGCGCGCGATCCGGTGCTTTTGAGGACCGTTCGGTTGGGTGGCTACATCTTCACCGCGACGGTGGAGGAAGCATGAGTGGTATCCTCCGCCGTTTCCTGCCGCAGTCCGTGCGTGGGCAGTTTGTGGCGATCATTTTCATCGCGGTGATCGTGATCATGTTCGTCGGCTCGGTCGTTGAGAGTTTCATAGAGAACGTCGACCTTCCCGCCGCGGAAGATAACGCAAGGCGTGCAGGCGTTGTTGCTGCCTTGTTGCAAGAAACGCCGGCGGAGGCGCGTAGCGCAATTCTGGCGACAGCAAAGCGGGCCGGCTTTGATTTCGAGATATTGCCTAAGGACCAGATAGCCGGCATTCCCCAGTCCTATCTGCAATGGCGAAGTGTCGAATGGCTTTTGCGTATCGACAGGGGGACGGTTGATGGACGCTGGCTAAGGATCGGCGGCCGATACGCGTTTGTCATCGACTTGGACCAGCAGGACGTCCTGGCCCATTTTGGCATGCCCGATTCCTGGCTGACATCAGGCCTCGTCCGTGCCTCGTTCTACAGGTTCATGGCTTTCGTCGCCTTGCCCGTGCTGATCTGGCTGTTTGCGGTTTGGGCCGTGACGGATCCATTGAAGCGCATCTCGGCAGCAGTCGGTTCCGCCGAGATCGAGAATGGCGACCAGCTCTTCGTCGAACACGGCTCCATTGAAATGGTGGGATTGGCGCGCGCCCTGAACAGGATGAGGACGCGCATCCGCACGATGATCGAAAACCGCACGCGCATGTTGCGCAGCGTCAGTCATGATCTGCGCACGCCGTTGACGCGGCTGCGGCTTCGCGCCGAGCGTATGGATGATGGCCCCATCCGAACCGCAATCCTGTCCGATGTCCAGCACATCGAAATCTTGATCGACGAGACCCTGACCTATCTGCGCAACGATGTTTCGACGGAGAAGCTGCAGCGCGCCGACATTGCCAGCGTTCTGCAAACCGTCTGCGCCGAATTCTCCGATGTCGGATTTCCTGTCTCATATTCCGGGCCGGACCGGCTCCTGGGCTGGTGCAAGCCCAATGCATTGGCGCGTGCGATCGCCAATCTCTGCGACAACGGGGTCAAATTCGCTGGCAACGTTACGGTCGCCTTGACGGCGACCGGCACGGCGGCGCGCATCACGGTAGGGGACGACGGGCCGGGTATTCCGATGACGGCACGCGCCCGTGTTTTCGAACCATTCTTCAAGGAAGATGCGTCGCGCGGCATTGCATCGAAGCATGGCTTCGGTCTGGGCCTCTCGATCGTTGCCGACATCGTCCAAGGCCACGGCGGCAGGATCGAATTGCAGGACAACCAGCCCAGCGGACTGGTCGTCACCATCGACCTGCCGAATGCCGCTGGCGTGCAGTCGGCATAGACGGCCTCCTACCGGGTAGACGCGCTCTAAGCCGGCAGGCCGGGGCGATCGAGCTTTTTGGGCGACAGCGTGAAAATCTCGCACCCTGTGTCGGTCACGCCGATCGTGTGCTCGTACTGCGCCGACAGCGAGCGGTCGCGCGTCACCGCAGTCCAGCCGTCCGACAGAACCTTCACGTGCGGCCTGCCCAGATTGATCATCGGCTCGATGGTGAAGATCATGCCTGGCCGCATCTCGACGCCTTCATTGGCGCTGCCGTAATGCAGGATGTTCGGCGCGTCATGGAACAACTGGCCGACGCCGTGGCCGCAGAAGTCGCGCACCACCGAGCAGCGCTCGCCTTCGGCAAAGGTCTGGATGGCGGCGCCGATGGCGCCGGTGCGGGCGCCCGGCCTGACCGCTGCAATGCCGCGCATCAGGCATTCATGCGTGACTTCGAGCAGGCGCTCGGCGGCGCGCTTGATCGTGCCGACCGGATACATGCGCGAAGAATCGCCGTGCCAGCCGTCGAGGATATAGGTGACGTCGATGTTGACGATGTCGCCATCCTTGAGCGGCTTGTTGTCGGGAATGCCATGGCAGACGACATGGTTGATCGAGGTGCAGGACGATTTCGTGTAGCCGCGATAGTTGAGCGTCGCCGGCAGCGCGCCGTGGTCCATGCCGAATTCGAAGACGAAGCGGTCTATTGCTTCGGTGGTGACGCCGGGCTGGACCATCGGCACCAGCTCGTCGAGGCAGCGTGCGGTGAGATCGCATGCCTTGCGCATGCCGGCAAAGCCGTCCTCGCCATAGAGGCGGATCTGGCCGGTATTTCTGAGCGGGGCCGTGGCAGCGTCGAGATAGGTGACCATTTTGTCCGTGTAGCGGGTAGGGCTCTGCAGGAGAGCCAGCGTGAAAATTTCCCCAGATTTGGCACTTGAGGGCAAAAGGTTCAAGGAAGAACTGTCTGATGCGGCCGCGCGCTTCCCGATATTTGCCTCGCAAGGGCGATGTCTTGCCGGTTTTTGCCCGGTTTGCTTCCCTTTCTGGCCATGGTGCGTTAGGGCGGGTGATGTTTTCGAGATCGCGACCCTTCGCGGCGGCCAGGCAAACCGGATGGCCTGAAGCGCCGCTGACGGCAGCGTGCTCATGCCTGATGGGCATGGTGCTGCTCGCGATGCTGTGCTTCGGCCTGCCGGTGGCGTCAGGCTTTGCGGGGTCTGCGCCAAGCGGTGTCAGCGTCGGTGTCGAGCGGTCGGGCGAAGTGGCGGCGCTGCTGCGTGTCACCGGCAAGGCGCAAGCGCTGGAGGTTCGTGCCGGCCGTCCGGTCCTGGTCAAGTTCGCCGGCGGCCACCCCGCGCTTCCGGTCCCCGACGCTGTTTTTCTTTGGGCCGAACGGCCATCGCAAAGAGCGATGGTTTCGGGATATGGGGCCGCCTCGGTTCCCGGGGCGAGCACCAACCAGCCGCGCGCACCCCCGACCATCACGGCCTGAGCGGCCCAGGGCCGTACCCCCACCTCATCGCTATTCCTGTTCGCGTAGTGATCGTGCGGCGGCTGTCGGTCGCGCGGCGGTCGCGCGGCGCGTCATTTCCGGATTTTTTCAATGCAACAACGCATCAAGACCTTCAAAACCCTGTCGCGCGTGGCCTCGGCTGCCGCGTTCCTCTGCGTCCAGGCGCTCATCTGCATCGGAACCGTCTATTGGGCGGTTGCCGAGACGCTCGGCCTGTCGGCGATGGCGGCCCTTGTTCTCGGCGGCATCTTCGCCGTGCCGACGGTATTTGTACTGATCACCGCCAGTCGCATGGCCTTCGACGCGGAGACGGATCCGGCGAACCAGTGAGCATATGTCACCCCAGGACAGATCTCGGGTGCGCGATTTGTTTGGCGCGACATGGCGGCCCGCGACCCAAGTGACGACACATTTCTGGGCCAGAGGCCGGTCAAAGCAACTTTTGACGACGAACGGCGTTGCCTCGGCGATGCCGTTCGGGAGACAGGAAATGGATAGACTGCAATTCGAGGTGCCTGTGCGCATAGCGCCTGGACCCGGTCTGCCAGTCGAGGAAATCTATGGCGTCGAACAGGCGCTCGATTTTCTCCAGGACTGGCCTGCGCGCCGTCAGGGCCCGATCTATCAGAAAGCGTTCAACGCCTGCTTTGGCGCCACGGTGGACGTGGTCAAGACCGAGGATGCCTGCCGGGCGTTCATGGCGTTTTGCCGCGCCAGTGGACTGATGGCCAGGGACATGATGACGCCGCGCAAGCGCGGCGGTGAGGCGAGGGCGCTCCAGGCCTGAGGGCTGTGCCCTGTTCGTTGCCCGATCAAAACACCGGCGATCGTGTTTGAACGCACGCGGCAATGTCGTGAGCGCGCCGCTGCGCGCGTTTCGTCCCGACGACTGCACCGCACCAAGGCCGGCCCTGTTAAGCTTCCGTTTCCATCTTCCCGGCTACGCCTTTGCTTGTTGGCAATGGTTGATTCGTTGCGTCAGTCTCATGGTTTGGAAGATGTCCCCAGAAAAAGTCCGTGCATTCCCGATCGACCGTCAGGTATTCTTGGTCAGGGAGGTTGCCGCGAAGCTCGGCAATCTGCATGGCGAGACCGCCACCTCGTTCTGGAGAGCCAAGGCGTCGGAGTTGCTCGATCTCGTCGTCGGGTCCGGCAGGGACAGAACGGCAGCCAGCGATGAAGTGCGCAGGTTTTTCCTGGCCGTGCAGCGAGAGATGTTGGCTGATACGGTCGCAGAGTCGATGCCAATTCTTTCCGCTTGAAGCAAATCCTGAACCTCCAGCCTCAATACATGCTTCAATAATTTGTAAATACGTTTGCTCCGGTGTGGTTTTCGGAGACCCGGTCGTTGTTCGCGCGGTCTCGGCTGCGAATCCGGCAATTTCCCGCCGGCCTTGAGGGGCGGCCCACTCTGAGACATCGACGCGCTTGCGCGTAGGTCAGCCAGCGAAACACTTTTTTTTGAAGCCAATCGACCACTGCTCAAAAATGCAACGAACTTTTTAGCCATTCGTTCATTTATGCGTGCTTTCTAATTTAATCCATGGCCTTGAGTAGCTTCACCCGTGTTCGGCTTGTAATGGACGCCCTGCGCCGGAGCACGGGCGCAAATGTCGCCACCATTTTTGCCCTCACCTTGCCGGTCGTTGTCGGCGCTGCGGGCTTCGGCGTCGAGACCTCCTATTGGTACTACAACAGCCTGAGATTGCAGGCGACGGCCGATGCAGCCGCCTATGCCGGTGCGCTCGAACAGATTTCGGGTTCCGACAAGCCGACGATCGTCGCGGCCGCGACCCAGTCCGCGGCGTCGAACGGACTGGGTTCGGGCACGATCGTCGTCAATACGCCGCCGGCGTCCGGACCGAATACGGCGAAAAAAGCGGTCGAGGTGATCGTCGGCCAGCAGCTCGACCGGATGTTCACCCTGATCTTCACGCAGGACAAGGTCCCCGAACAGGCGAGGGCGGTGGCCGTTATTACCGATGCCTCGAGTGCCTGCATGCTCGCGCTCGATCCGTCCGCTTCGCAGGCGGCGCTGTTTTCCGGCAGCACCAGCGTTAAGCTCAACGGCTGCTCGGTCATGTCCAATTCGATCGCTTCGGACGCCATCAAGCTTCAGGGCTCGGCTGGTCTGCAGGCCGATTGTCTTATATCGGCGGGCGGGGTCTCTCTCAGCAATCCCGTCACCACCGTCTGCGCGGCCCCGATCACCCAGGCACTGCCTGCCGGCGATCCCTTTGTCGACCTGCCGGCCCCAGTGGCCGCAACCCCCTGCCAGAACGACAACAAGGCGACGCTCGGTCCAGGCACCTATTGCAGCGGCATGAACCTGAAGGGCAATGTCACGCTTTCGCCCGGCGTCTATGTCGTCCAGGGCAGTTTCAAGATAAACGCCAACGCAGCCATCACCGGCAGCGGGGTGACCATCTTCATGTCGGGCAGTTCGACGGTCAGCATGAATGGCAATGCGTCCGTGAAGCTCAGCGCGGCGACTTCGGGCACCTATTCAGGCGTTCTGTTCTACGGCGACAGGACCGGCATGAGCGCATCCAGCACGTTCAACGGCACCGCGGACTCGCTTTTGACCGGGGCCATCTATTTCCCTAAGCAGCAAGTGAACTATCTTGGCAATTTCTCGGGCAATGGCGGCTGCACCAGGGTCGTCGCCAACACGATCCAATGGTCCGGTAACTCAACCATCAGTCAGGATTGCTCGAGCCTCGGAGTGCCCAACATTCCAGCCGCGCGGTCCGTGGCACTGTCCGAGTAGCGCCGTGCGTCACCGATCGATACCGATCCTTGGCGATGATTCGGGCGTTGCGGCGGTCGAGTTCGCGATGGTGCTGCCGATTCTGTGCCTGGTGCTGCTTGGCATTCTGGACGGCTGGTCCTACGTAACGAGTTCACTGTCGATGCGCGCCGGTGTGAAGACCGCCGCGAACCTGGTCATGAGCGGATCGACCGATGATGCGGCGACCCAGGCCCTTGCCATTGCGAGCTGGGAAAATCGGCCGGAAGACGGCCAGGTCACGCTAAGCCGCATCCGTATGTGCGGGGCGACGGTGGTCGACGCGTCCACCATGTGCAGTGGGCCGAAGGTGCCAGCGGTCTATGTCCAGATACAGGCATCGGGCACCTGGGTGCCGCCAATTGCCTTCGGCGCCTTTGCCACTTCCACCGTCATCGGTCACCAGGAGACGATCCGTGTCCGCTAGGGTAAGCGCGTTCCGGCGGGATCGATCGGGCGGGGCCGGGCTGGAGTTCGCGCTGATCGCGCCCTTCCTTGTCATGCTGCTGTTCGGAATCTTCGCCTTTGGCTGGTCGATGCACTCGGTCTCCAGTGTTCGCTATACGCTGGAGACGTCAGCGCGCTCGCTGCAGCTTAAAAACACGCTGACCCAGGCCGACATTCAATCGATCGCCACGCAGAAATTGCAGGCCTTGGGGTTCAAGGACGTGAACGTCACCATCGCCATCGACCCCGTGAGCGGCGGCTTCCGCATGGCGCATCTGACCGCCGCCTATGCCTTCGTCATCGACTTTCCCTACTTCAGTTCCTTCCCGATCAACTACGCGACAACCGTTACGGTGCCGCTGCTTGGCAGCGGCTAGGCTGTGGCCTGATAGCCTCGCGCTGGGGCTCTGCTTACTTGTACGCCTTGAGCGCGATCAGATACGCCTTGAGCGCGATCAGACCGCCGAGAATGGTTATCGCCATGAGGATCAGCGCCCACGACACAATGTTGTGTGACAGACGCCTCCGGCGACTGCGCAGGGCCCGGTCCCGCCAGCGTTGGCCTGATCAGCCCCTGTGTTTTGTCGATCCAGGTCCTTCTCCACGAGCAGAATGCGACTCATGCCGGCTGGTGTCCAGATCGGCACCGGTTTTGGCGGTCACGATGCAAGCTTGGCAATCAGCCTGCTTTTGATGGCACGGGGCTAGATAATATATTTCGTAGTGCTAATATTAAGGTGACGCTAGGTCATGTCCGACCATCTGTCGGGTGCAATATGGGGGTTCCAATGAGAGTGGCTGTATTTTGCGTGGCTGTCGTTTTCGCTGCGACTGGTATCGCTGTTGCCAAGGAAAAGAAGGCGGCGGTCAGTGACGCCGCCGCTTTATGTTCCACCAACCCGTCAGCCAAGAAGCCCGCTCCAAATCTGGACTGTGGTTTCACGGGAACAGCCAAATCGGAAGATAGCGGCGCAAAGGCAGAGCCGCGCCTCGGATACGACGCCAATCCGTGGATTATAACAGGCTTTTGACTTCGCGTTGGCGGATGCCGGTTGAAGCGCTGAAGAGAGTCGTCTTAACCGACAGGCCCCGCCCCCGGGACCGGACCGTAACGGTCGGGCGCCGTCGAGAAGGAGGAAGCGCAAATGGCCGCCTATCTGATCGCGGATGTAGACGTAAAGGACGCTGCCGCGTTCGAGGAATACCGGCGGGATGTGCCAGCCACCGAGGAGCGTTATGGTGGGAGATATCTAGGTCGTGGCGGTGCGACCAAGGTTTTGGAGGGCGATTGGGAGCCACACCGTTTGGTTATTATCGAATTCCCCGACATGACGTCGTTGATGGGCTGGTACAATTCGCCGGAATACGCCCGCCTTATTGAAATCCGGAAGCGTTGCGCCAACACCAGGATCATTGCGCTTGAGGGGGTTGCAACACCCACTCTTTGACCGTGGTGGCTCGCGTTCATCAGGTAGTATCCGGCTTTTGCGCCCGAATCCGTACACCGCGAAGTCAGCTGTTTAAAGCCGGGAAACCAGGCAATAAATGCGGGCTTACCACTGCGGGGCTTTCTCATTTGTCGCGGTGCCCGAGAACCCAACTCGACCGTGCAATGAAAAGCCCGCCACGGGGGCGACCTGCGGCGGGCTCTTGGAGCGGCTACATCCCTGAGGAATCGACCACTTTGTAGCAGGATTATGACCTGTGTGGCCGCGTTAGCCTATGGTGTGATCGCGGAAGCTGCGCGTCAGTTGAAGACCGCGGCAGGGAGCCAGTCGAAATTGGCCACATTGGGAGGGAGGTTTGCGCTAAACGCATTATTTTTCTGGTACGCCCAAGGGGAATCGAACCCCTGTTACCGCCGTGAAAGGGCGGTGTCCTAACCGCTAGACGATGGGCGCGCTCAGACGAAGCGGCTTATACTGGCGTTGTGCGCAACCGGCAACCCGTCAGGTGCCACCTTGGACAACTTTTTTCCGGGCCAGCCAAATCAACGATTTCCCGAGGGTTGGCAGGCTTTGATAATTAGCGGCGACACCCATCGTTTCGTCATCCTCGGGCGGAGCAAGGAGCGCAGCGACGCAGCGCAGACCCCTGGAGCTGCTCCGCAACCCAAGGGATTCATGCCGCGACTCAAACGCATCACCACGGTGCAGAATTCTGCTCCGTCGCATTCCTCGACAGCCGTCGCGGCATGGATCCCAGGGTCTCGCGACGGAGCTTCGCTCCTGCTTCGCCCTAGGATGACGAAGTTTGTGGGAGGCTTCGGCTAATCCCGAATGCTCAGAATGGTCACCGGTACGATCTTGGCTGCTAATAGGCCTAAGACCGTCTGCTAGACTAGCCGTCACCGCCGCTGCGCCGGCGGCAGCGCCAGTTCCAGTCGCGCTCGGGGCCGACGTCGACGTGAACCGATTCTGTGTGGCAGTACGTGCCGACGCCGCCGCGGCCGGGCATGCTTCTGATGTAGCTCGCCAGTTCCCATTTCGAAACGCCGGGAACCTGGATATCGGCGGCGGCGCAATACATGTGCAGCGAATTCTTGGCGCCGTTGGCGCGCCGGTTGCGGGCCGGGTCGCGATAGCCTGACGTCACCGTCATCTTGCGGCCGTAGTGGCCTTCGATCGTCTTCAGCACGCGCACCAGCGACGGCTTCAGGCAGGCCACATCGACGCTTTCGTTCTGCTTGAGCAGCCCGTTGGGCGCCAACCGGGCCATGCCGGCGGCTGACGCAACCTGATAGGAGCCGCCGATTGGCCCCTCATCCTCGTTGAGGTCGACGTCGCTTTCGTCGTCCAGGCCGGACTTGCGCTTGATCTCGAACAGGGCCGTCTGGCGCACGCCGGGCAGGGCATCGCTGCCGGTGATGTGACCGCTATCGCCACCGAGCGAAGCCAGTTGCACCGGCTTGGCCGTGGAATTGGCCGAGGCCAGCGTGATGATCGGCTTTGCCGCTGCTGGCGCCGCTTTTGCCTGCGCCGGGGGCTGCTCGCCCGTCCGGGCGTTGCTGATGATGGGGGATGGTGTCGCCGAGGCTGGCGTTGCGCCAAACATCGAGGCGAGGAAGCCTTTCTTCTTTGGTGCTTCGGCCTGCGGCATCTCGCCAGCCGTCACATAGACCGGGTTGTTCATGGCCGGAGCGGCAGCGGGCTTCGGCGCCGCCACGTCGCCGTCGACCGCGGCAATCTGCTGGGCGACCGCGTCGGTTTGCTGCGCGGTCTGTGCCTGCTGCGTCAGCGATTGCGGCGTGTTTCCAACGATGGTTTCGGCGCCCGCCGGCGTGGTCAGCGGAAAGGCAGCTCCCGGTTTGGACATAGGCACGTAGGCGACTTTTTCAGGCAGCGCCGTATCGCTCGTCATCACGGTCGACTGCTCGGTCGTGATCTCGGACGAATCGGCGACAGCGGCCGACTTGCCACTTGAGGCGGCATTCATATCCGATGCGGTGGCATTGTAACCGGGCATTCCGACCGACATTGTCGGGTCGCCAGCCGAAGTGCAGGAGGCCAGAAGCAAGGAGCAGAGCGCTGCCACAATGGCGCGGCGTTCTCCCTTTGCGAGGCTCCATCCTGCTGATTTCAAAGTCAAATTCCCCCTCGATGTCCGGTCGGTATATCCTTGGCGCCACACGCATGCGTCGATGCCAGGGTGACCTTTGTCTCCGATCCGGAAACGAGACCTGTGTCAAATCCGCAAGCCTGGAAGTATTTTTGCGGTGATTGCCGAATTACGGCCGCTTGATGGTTGACGACACCATTTCGCCCGCTTTTGGCGGTCCGTCAACTCACCACACATTACAGTCCGTTACACACGTACTTTCACATAGGTGCCGGGAGCATCACCCAAGGTTTTCATATGCTTGCCCGGTTTGCGGGCAGGCACGCGGGTGTTGTCCTTGGCCTCTATCCAGTCTTGCCAGTGCGGCCACCAGGATCCTGGATGGTCGGTGGCATTGGCTATCCACTGGCTGAAGTCGCCCGTCGGCGTACCCCCGGTCCAGTACTGGTATTTGTTGGATGCCGGCGGATTGACGACCCCTGCGATATGGCCCGACCCGGCCATCACATACTCGACCGTGCCGCCGAAATATTTCGAACCGAGGAACACCGAAAGCGCCGGCGCGATGTGATCTTCCTTGGAGGCGAGGTTGTAGACCGGGATGGTGATGTCCCCAAGCGAGACCGTGTGGCCCGCCAGTTCCATCGTGCCTTGCGAAAGGTTGTTCTCGAGATAGCAGTTGCGCAGGTAGAAAGAGTGATTGGCCGCCGCCATGCGGGTGGAATCTGCATTCCAGTAGAGCAGGTCGAAGGGCAGGGGATCCTTGCCGCGCATGTAGTTGTTGACGACATAGGGCCAGATCAGGTCGCCTGAGCGCAGCATGTTGAAGGCGGTCGCCATCTTGGTGCCGTCGAGATAGCCCTTTTCGCTCATCGACTTTTCCACAGCGGCGACCTGTTCTTCGTCGACGAACACTTTCAGGTCGCCTGCATAGGTGAAGTCGACCTGCGTGGTGAAGAAGGTAGCCGATTTTATGCGGTCGTCGCCCTCTTGCGCCATCAGCGCCAGTGCCGCCGCCAGAAGCGTGCCGCCAACGCAATAGCCGATCGCGTTGACGTCGCGTTCGCCGGTGGCTTTCTCGACGGTGTCGAGGCCGTATTGCAGACCCTCGCGGATATAGGCTTCCCAACTCTTGGTGCCGTGGCGCTCGTCCGGATTGATCCAGGAGATGACGAACACGGTGTGGCCCTGTTCAACCGCCCAGCGAATGAAGGATTTCTGCGGGTTCAAATCGAGGATGTAGAATTTGTTGATCCATGGCGGGCAGATCAGCAAGGGCCGCTTGAGCACCGTCTCGGTCGCCGGGTCGTACTGGATGATTTCGGCGACGTCGCTGCGGCCGACCACCTTGCCAGGAGTGGTGGCGATGTTCCTGCCGATCTCGAAGGGCGAGTAGTCGGCCTGCCGCAGCTTCAGGTCGCCCTTGCCGGCGGCGATGTCCTCGGCCAGCATCTTCATGCCGCGCACCAGGTTTTCGCCGTTCGACGCGACGGTTTCACGGAACAGTTCCGGATTGGTCAGGATGAAATTCGACGGCGAGATGGCGTTGGACACCTGCTTGACGTAAAAGCCGGCCTTGTGGCGGGTGTGCTCGTCAAGGCCTTCGGCGTGCTCGACCAGATCGGCCGCCCAGCGCGAGGTGACGAGATAGGCCTGCTTGAGGAAATCGAAGAAGGCGTTGCGGCCCCATTCCGGGTCGAGGAACCGCTTGTCGCCGCGCTCCGGCTTGACCGCGTCTTCGGTGTCTTGCGCGGCGTTGCTGGTGCGCTGAATGGCGTTGGCCCAGACCGTCATATAGCCGGAGAACAGCCGCGTCTGCGCTTCCAGCGCGCGCTGCGGATCGGCAAGCCAGTATTCGCTGAGCTTGGAAAAGGTCTTCACCATATCGACAACGGGCTCAGCGACATGGTCGCGCACGTCGCCTTTTTCGCGCGGCTCGGCCCAGGCGGAAGCGGCCTTGCCGGCCTGCTCGATCATGCGCGCCATGTTCAGGGCGAAGCGTTCCGGGTCCTTCACCAGATATTGCTCGACGGTCGAAGGCTCGTCATCTTCCGCTTTGCCCGAATCGGGTGTTTTGGACATGGTTGGCGGGGTTCCTCCCGAGGCCTTTTCTTGACATATTAACATGGGACATCCGACCGGGCCAATCTCGCTCTACCTCGGCTGCCAAGGAAACAATATGACGATTAATATTGGCGAAACTGTTTTTTTCGGTGCTGGACATTTTTGCCGCATCGGCGCGGCGATCGTCCTCATCGGGATTGCCGGGTGCTCGAGCACCAACACGAATGGCCCGACGCCTGTCGCTGCGGGTACGGGGCCGAAGGATACCGGCACCTTTCCGAACCTGAACATCAAGCCGCAAGTGGCGGCGCCTCAGTTCACCGAAGCCGAGAAGAACGCCAAGCTCGCGCAATTGAAGGCGGATGAGAATGCGCAGGCGGCAAAGGGCGGCGGCCCGAAGGTCGCCAACCAGGCGGCGCTGACGGATCTGGCCAAGAAGCATGGCGACGAAACGCTGAAGCAGATCGAAGCCAAATGCGACCCCGCCCTCGACCCTACCTGCAAATAAGTATATAGCGCGCGCCCAACACCCCCTTCGCTGTCTGGAACTGCCATGGAAGAATTTCACAAGGTTCGCCGGCTTCCGCCTTACGTGTTCGAGCAGGTCAACCGGCTCAAGGCCAGCGCCCGATCGCGTGGCGCCGACATCATCGACCTCGGCATGGGCAATCCGGACCTGCCGACGCCCAAGGCTATCGTCGACAAATTGTGCGAGGTCGTGCGCGACCCGCGCACGCATCGCTATTCCTCGTCGCGCGGCATTCCGGGCCTGCGTCGCGCCCAAGCCGCCTACTATGGCAGGCGCTTCGGCGTGAAGCTCAATCCCGACACGCAAGTGGTGGCCACGCTTGGCTCGAAGGAAGGCTTCGCCAATATGGCGCAGGCGATCACGGCGCCCGGCGACGTGATCCTGTGCCCTAACCCGACCTATCCGATCCATGCCTTCGGCTTCATCATGTCGGGTGGCGTCATCCGCTCGCTGCAGGTGGAGCCGGACGACGGCTTCATCCCGGCGCTCGAGCGCGGAGTCAAACATTCGATCCCGAAGCCGCTGGCGCTGATCCTCAACTATCCGTCGAACCCGACGGCGCTGGTCGCCTCGCTCGATTTCTACAAGGATGTGGTCGCCTTCGCCAAGAAGAACGACATCATCATCCTGTCCGACCTTGCCTATTCGGAGATCTATTTCGACGGCAATCCGCCGCCTTCGGTGCTGCAGGTGCCTGGCGCGATCGACGTTTGCGTCGAATTCACCTCCATGTCGAAGACCTTCTCCATGCCCGGTTGGCGGATGGGCTTTGCCGTCGGCAACGAGCGGCTGATCTCGGCGCTGACGCGGGTGAAATCCTACCTCGATTACGGCGCCTTCACGCCGATCCAGGTGGCGGCGGCACATGCGCTCAATGGCGACGGCGCCGACATCGCCGAAGTGCGCGACATCTACCACAAGCGCCGCGATGTGATGGTCGATGCCTTCGGCCGCGCTGGCTGGACCATTCCGGCACCGGCGGCATCGATGTTCGCCTGGGCGCCAATCCCGGAGCCGTTCCGACATCTCGGCTCGCTCGAATTCTCCAAGCTGCTCATCGAACATGCCGACGTGGCCGTGGCGCCCGGTGTTGGCTTCGGCGAGCATGGCGACGAATTCGTGCGCGTCGCTCTGGTCGAGAACGAGCACAGGATCCGGCAGGCGGCGCGCAACATCAAGCGCTTCCTGTCGACCAGCGCCAAGCAGCCCAACAATGTCGTGCCGCTCTCCGCTCACCGGTAAGCTTGCCGCACGTAATTCGATCTGACTTTGAGGGACGTCGCCGGACATGGCTGAAGCATTGCGTGTTGGAATTGCCGGCCTCGGCACCGTTGGCGCGTCGGTGGCGCGCGTGCTGCGCGACAAAGCGGTGGAACTGACCCGCCAGTGCGGCCGTGACGTGATCGTCACCGCCGTCTCGGCGCGCGACCAGAAGCGCGATCGCGGCGTCGATCTGAGCTCGGCAAAGTGGTTCGACGATCCGGTCAAGATGGCGCAGACCGCAGAAATCGACGTGTTCGTCGAACTGATCGGCGGCGACGAGGGCCCGGCGCGCTCGTCGGTGAAAGCGGCACTCGAAGCCGGCCGTCACGTCGTCACCGCCAACAAGGCGCTGCTGGCCAAGCATGGCGTGGCGCTGGCCGAGATCGCCGAGAAAAAGGGTGTTCTGCTCAACTATGAGGCGGCGGTGGCGGGCGGCATTCCCGTCATCAAGACCATGCGCGAGGCGATGGCCGGCAATTCGGTTACGCGCGTGTTCGGCATCCTCAACGGCACCTGCAACTACATCCTGACGCGCATGGAGGCCGAGGGCATCTCGTTTGATGCTTGCCTGAAGGACGCGCAGCGGCTGGGCTATGCCGAAGCCGATCCGACGTTCGACATCGAGGGCCACGACACCGCGCACAAGCTGTCGATCCTGACCAGCCTTGCCTTTGGCACCAGGATCGCCGCCAACGACATCTATATGGAAGGTATCTCCAACATCACCCAGGCCGACATCCGCGCGGCCGCCGATCTTGGCTACCGGATCAAGCTGCTGGGTGTCGCCCAGCATACCGAGAGCGGCATCGAGCAGCGCGTGCATCCGACGATGGTGCCGACGGCATCGGTCATCGCGCAGGTGCATGGCGTCACCAATGCGGTGGCGATCGAGACCGACATTCTGGGCGAACTGCTGCTGTCAGGCCCCGGTGCCGGCGGCAACGCCACCGCCTCGGCCGTCATCGGCGACATCGCCGACATCGCCAAGAGCCGGCCAGGCTTCCAGCATGGTCCGGTCTTTGGACGGCCGGCGAAGGAGCTGAAACCCTACAAGAAGGCGCAGATGCGCAGCCATGCCGGCGGCTATTTCATCCGGTTGACCGTGCATGACCGCATCGGCGTTTTCGCGGCAATCGCCAAGCGCATGGCCGATAATGACATTTCATTGGAATCGATCGTCCAGCACGCGGTCAATGGCGAGGCGGCGGCACAGAAGACGGTGATCCTCGTCACCCACGAGACGACGGAGGCTGCTGTGCGCAAGGCCGTCGATGGCATCACCAAGGATGGCCATCTGACCGACAAGCCGCAGGTCATCCGCATCGAGCGGGCGGGGTAGCTTTCGCCCGATAGGCCCTGCGGGACAGGAATCCCGCAGGCATTGAGGTCTGGTCTGGTGGGGACAGCCGCCACGCGGGAACGAATTGGTGTCGTCGCCGTTCTCTTGGTCAGCAACCAGAGGAACCGCTTCATGGCCGATACCAACAAGTCCGACACCCCTAATATCGACGACATCCAGAAGACGCTGGAAAAGCAGATTGCCGATTTGCGCAAGGAGATCACCAAGATCAACAAGAGCATTTCGGCGCGGGGCGCGGAGATGCTCGACGACGCCGGCGAACAGGCGTCCGAGTTGTACGACACGGCCGCGAGCCGCGCTTCGCGTACGGCGCAACAGCTGCGCAGCCAGGCTCAGGCTGTTTCGGAGGTCGCGCGTGAAAATCCAGGTACGACGACAGCTTTGGTCGGCGTGATCGGCCTGCTCGGCTTTCTGGCCGGCTTCGCCATTGGTCAATCGACGAACGATACCTCCCGCCGCTGGTATTGACCGCAGCGCGATAGGGCCGGGCTTCCGGCCCACTCTCTTGTTTTCAGCAAATCACTTTTAAGGAGGGCACCATGGCTTCATCAGCATTGATCGGCATCCTGATCACATTCCTCGTCATCATCCTCGTTCTCTATCTGGTTCAACGCCTGCCGCTCGATGGCCGGATGAGACAGATAGTTCAGGTCATCGTCATCATCATCGGCATCATTTCACTGCTCAAATACCTCGCGGTTTTCTAGGCCGCGAACGCCGCCATTTTTACCGTTTTGAGACTGGCCCGGCGCACGGCGATCGGGCCAGTATCGTTTCAGGATGCGGCTTAACCGATTGGTATTGTTGGTTATTCGATAAAATCCTCAGTAGGTCTTGCCGTTGTCATGCTGGTTTGACAAAACAGGCCCGCCTCCGGCGGGAGGCCGCATTGCCAACGAGGAAATCACCAGATGAATGTGGCCCAGAACATCGTCGCCGGCCTTGACCGGATACTCACCATGGAACTGGTGCGCGTCACCGAACGAGCCGCCGTCGCGGCCGCCAGGCTGCGCGGGCGCGGCGACGAAAAGGCGGCCGACCAGGTCGCAGTCGACGCCATGCGCCAGGAACTCAACCGGCTTGCCATCAAGGGCACTGTGGTGATCGGCGAAGGCGAGCGCGACGAGGCGCCGATGCTCTACATCGGCGAGGAAGTCGGCTCCGGCAAAGGTCCGGCCGTCGATATCGCGCTCGATCCGCTCGAAGGCACGACGATTTGCGCCAAGAACCTGCCCAATGCACTCGCGGTCATCGCGATCGCCGAAAAGGGCAGCCTGCTGTTTGCGCCCGACGTCTACATGGACAAGATCGCCATCGGCCCGGGCTATGCGGACGGCGTCATCGACATCGACGCCTCGGCGGCTGAGAACATCGCCAGCCTCGCCAGGGCGAAGGGCGTGGCCATATCGGATATCACCACCTGCATTCTCGACCGGCCACGTCATGCCAGGCTGATCGATGCCGTGCGCGCCACGGGTGCCGCGATCCGGCTGATCGGCGATGGCGATGTCGCCGGCGTCATCCACACCACGGATCCGGAAGAAACCGGCATCGACATCTATCTCGGCACTGGCGGCGCACCAGAGGGCGTGCTGGCCGCTGCCGCGCTGCGCTGCACCGGCGGCCAGATGCAAGGCAGGCTGATCCTCGACACGCCGGAAAAGGTTGCTCGCGCGGCAAAGATGGGTATTTCCAATCCGAAACGGGTCTATCGGACGGAGGACATGGCGCGCGGCGATGTGCTGTTCGCGGCCACCGGTGTCACCGACGGCAACATGCTGGCTGGCGTCAAGTTCGGCCACAATTACATCACCACCCACACGATCGTGCTGCGCTCGTCGTCGCGGACGGTGCGCGAGATCAAGGCCCGCCATCAGGGTCTGGATAAGTTCTGACGCTCGCTTGCGAAGCCACCTTGCAATTGCTAGCCATTCGGGCGCATCCGATGCTGGCTGCAAGGATTTGACGATGAAACCGTTCGACTGGCATGCGGATCCGATTTCGCGTGCCACCGCCATCACAAAGTCCTATCGCAACACCCAGAATGTGCGTCGCTTTCTCATCCGGGAATGCGGCGATGCATTCAGGTTCGACCGGCCTTTCATGGCTTGGCTCAAGGACGGTGTGGAAAAGACGATGGGCGATGCGGCCGACGAATGGCTTCGGCGCCAGGCTGAAAAGCCGAAAGCGCAGTTTTCTTGACTTATTTCGGGACCGCGCGCACCCGTGAATCGCTTGGCTTTGCCTGCCTTTGGCCTATAGAGCGTCGCGTGAACGCGACGCGCTTAAAATTGTTGCCAATGCAGGTCGTCGCCCCAAAACCGCTGCCCACTTATGGGCGACATGCATTATCGTGCGGCCAACGATGAGTTGGCAAAGCGTATGACCGGCGAAAAACGCCTCTTCCTCGATGTCAGGCAGTCAGTATCAGGGGTTTCCTGGGAACATCGGCTGACAGAACGCCAGGACATGATTGCGCTCGCCATCGCGCAAGGCCATGGCGTGCCCGACATCGTCGCGCGGGTGCTTGCCGGCCGTGGTGTTACCGCCGAACAGACCGAGCGGTTTCTCGACCCGACGATCCGCGATCTTCTGCCGGATCCGGCATCGCTGACCGACATGGACAGGGCGGCGGCCCGCATCGCCGCCGCGGTGATGGCCAAGGAAAAGGTGGCGATCTTCGGCGACTATGATGTCGACGGCGCCGCCTCGTCGGCCTTGCTGAAGCGGTTCCTCACGCATTTCTCGGTGCCGTCGGAAATCTACATTCCGGATCGTATTTTCGAGGGCTATGGGCCCAACCCGGATGCCATGCGCGAACTTGTTTCGCGTGGCGCGACACTGATCGTCACTGTCGATTGCGGCACCAACAGCGCAGTTTCCATCGATGCCGCCAACGAGGCTGGGGCCGATGTCTTGGTGCTCGACCACCACCAGGTCGGCGGTGCCTTGCCGGCGGCAATTGCCGTCGTCAATCCCAATCGCGACGACGACCTTTCCGGGCAGGGCCATCTCTGTGCCGCCGGCGTGGTCTTCCTCGCCCTTGTGCAGACGGCCAGGATCCTGCGCGGCCGCATGGCCGATGCTACGCCGCCGGACCTGCTTTCGCTGCTTGATATCGTGGCATTGGCCACAGTCTGTGACGTGGTGCCGCTGACCGGCGTCAACCGCGCCTTCGTGGTCAAGGGGCTGCAGATGGCGCGCCAGCAGAAGAATGAAGGGTTGGCGGCACTGGCACGCGTGTCGCGCATCGGCGAGCCGATCAGCACTTTCCATCTGGCCTATCTGATCGGCCCGCGCATCAATGCCGGCGGACGCATCGGCGATGCCGCACTTGGTAGCCGGCTGCTTGCGACCGACGATCCGGTCGAGGCGCGCACCATTGCCGAGACGCTCGACCGGCTCAACCAGGAACGGCAGTTGATGGAGCAGGAGATGCTCGCGGCGGCGCGCGTCGAGGCCGATGCAGAGCTCGCCGGCGGCAATGGCCCGGCTATCGTCGTCACCGCCTCCAACAGCTGGCATCCGGGTATTGTCGGCCTGCTCGCTTCGCGATTGAAGGATCATGCCCGGCGGCCCGCCTTCGCCATCGCGTTCAATGCTGTGGGCATCGGCACCGGTTCGGGCCGCTCGGTCTCGGGTTTCGACCTCGGCCGGCTGGTGCGCGAGGCGGCCGTTGCCGGTCTGATCGTCAAGGGCGGCGGCCATGGCATGGCGGCGGGCATCACCGTGGAGCGGGCAAGGCTTGGCGAACTCAGGGCGTTTTTTGAAGAACGGGCGGCAGCCGACGTGTTTCGCCTGCAGGGCGAGGAAAGCCTGGCCATAGACGGCGCACTTGCCGCTGAAGGCGCGACGCTCAGCCTGCTCGACGCGCTGGAACAGGCCGGACCCTTCGGTGCCGGGCATGTGGCCCCTGTTTTCGCGTTGCCGCGCCACCGATTGGCCGATGCGCGGCCGGTCGGCACCAACCACATCCGCGTCGAACTGCAATCGGAAAGCGGCGGCCGTATCCAGGCGATCGCCTTTCGCGCTGTCGAAACCGCACTTGGCGAATTCCTGTTCAAGAACCGGGGCAAGACGATCCACGTCGCCGGTTCGTTGTCAGGCAACTACTGGAACGGCAACCGCACCGTGCAGTTTCGCATCAGCGATGCGGCTCGTGCGTGAGGTTCTTGTGTGACCGAACCGTAGCTTGCGCGGCAATGTTCGCCTCGGGCGATCTATGATCGTATCTGCTTCCGAAACTCGCCCGGCGCCATTCCGGTCGTCTTGGAGAAAGTGCGACTGAACGAAGCCACGTCCTGATAGCCCACCCGATAGCAGATTTCCGAGACGCTTAGCTTGGTTCCCTCAAGCAGCGACCTTGCGAGTTCAAGCCGTCTTTCCTGGATCCATTTTCCCGGCGTGGTCTTGAGTTCACTAACAAATCTGCGAGACAGCGTTCGCGCAGACATGCCAAGTCCCGCCGCGAGAAAGCCCAAATCGATTTCCCGTATCTTGTTTTCCGCGAGTCCACGCAGTTTGGTCTCCAGCGGATTGGTCTCCTTCGGCAATTCTTCGAGAGGGAATTCGTAGGGGCTTTGAAATTTGCGCGAAGGCGGAAGAACCAAGAGCTTTCGAACGATCCGCTCCTCTTTCGAGAAGCCGAGATCGACCAGCAGAGCTTTGGCGAGTTCCAGTCCCGAAAATCCGCCGCCGCAAGTGTATAGGCGATCGTCGCGAACAAGCATGTGCGACGAGTCCCATTGAACTTGCGGAAATCGGCTGCTTACGTGGGACTTTAGCCACCAGGATATCGTCGCACGCTTGCCGTCCAGCAGCCCTGTATCGGCGAGCAGATAACATGCACCGCAATGTGCCGCGATGATTGCATCCTGTTGTCGTGCGAGTGCGATCAGCGGTTTTGAGTACTCACTCTCCTGGTCAAGCGAGCGCAGAAGTTCGGGAATATCGACACCTGGCATCGCGATGAGGATCAACACATCCATTTTTCGAGACGGTTGCGTCTTCGCAGGGAAAGAAATTCCGGCCGTCGAAATTGCAGGCGGCGCCCTGGAAACGAACTCGCAGGAGAGAACCTGTGAGCCGCTGACGTCATTCACGAGCTGAAACATCTCCACCAGCGTCGAGACAACCGCCGAATAGAAATCGGACGGCAGCCAGATGACCACGTGGATGCACTTGCCAGCCATGGGGCGGCTCCCGGTATCGGTTTCGTCGAGTGGCAAGTTTAGCACAATCTTTGTCAAAAATGCCAATTCCGAAACAAGCGCTGCGCCTCCAGGGTAGCCGCATGCGGGTCTCGCTGACGAAGAGCGGGCTGCGGAATCCATAGTCGGGAAAGATGCAAATGCGGAAATCACTGAATCAAACCGATGCGGGAGTGCCACGCTGGTCCGGGCTCAGGCTCGCGCTGCTGGCGTTCGCGCAGTTCATAATCGCGATCGACTACAACATCGTCTATGTCGCACTGCCGGATATTGGCCGGGAGGTCGGCTTTACGCCACAGTCGCTGCAATGGGTGGTGAGCGCTTACGCCGTGGCGTTTGGCGGCTTTCTGCTGCTCGGCGGTCGAGCGGCTGACCGGCTTGGCCCGCGGCGCATGTTCATCCTGGCGCTCGTGCTCTATGGCGTCTCGTCCTTTGCAGGAGGCTTTGCGCCCGATGCTCTTACGCTGGTGGTCGCTCGGGCCGTTCAGGGCCTGGGCGGGGCGCTTCTGTTTCCTGCAACTCTGGCGCTGATCAATACCAGCTTCGCGGAAGGTGCAGAACGCAATCGGGCGCTGGCAGTCTGGGGTGCCACGGGTAGTGGCGGCCTGGCAGCCGGTGCCATCATCGGAGGCGTCCTGACCAATGGCTGGGGTTGGCAAGCGGTCTTCTTCTTCACCGTTCCACTGGCTCTGGGCGCCGCTCTTGTCGCCGCGCCAGTTCTCCTGGCGCCCGATCCGGTAAATAGTGGCCAGAGGCGGAGTTTTGATCTGCCGGGTGCGCTGGTTGTCACGGCAGCCGCGACATTGCTGGTGTTCGGCTTGGCCAGTGGACCTGAGGTGGGCTGGAATACGGTTCGCAGCACCGGATCGCTTGCAATCGGTGTGCTGCTGCTTTGTGCCTTCATTCTCATCGAGAGACGCGTGCGCGATCCGCTCGCGCCACTGCGGCTGTTTGCCAATCGAAGCCTTGTCACGGCCATGGCGGTGAGTTTCTTTCATCACATGGCGCTGAGTTCGGGCTACTATATTCTCACGACCTACTTTCAGAACCTGCTTGGCTACAACGCGCTCGCCGCCGGTCTGGCATTCGTTCCGCTCGGCGTGCTGGCGATGGTCGGCGGCGGCAAGGGCGCGGCACTGCTGCTCACCAAGTGGGGGACTCGCGCCACGATGGTTGCCGGCATGCTCATCTATGGGATCGGGCTGGTGGCGATCGCTCTTGCTCTGTCACCAGGCGGGTCGTACTGGGCCGTGCTGCCCGGGATCCTCATCTATGGTTTCGGTGGCGGCATCGCCTTTACGACGCTGTTCGTAGCTGCCGCTTCCGGAGTGGCCGCCAACGAACAAGGAGTCGCCTCGGCGCTAGGGTCGACATCCCTACAGATCGGCGCAGCCTTGGGTCTTGCCGCCGCTCTTGTCGTGGCCAATGTCGGTTTGGGTGGAGTGGCCGCTACCACATCGGATGTCGTCGACGGATTGCGTATGGCAGGATTGTTCGCCGCCGCCGCGGTTTTCCTTGGTGCGGTTCTGGCTCTGATGCTCAAGCAGGCTCCGGGCATAGCCCAGGATGCCGCCACCTCTGCCGAAGCTGCGCACTGATCCTTGCTCAGTCACCTTGAAGCGCGTCGCGTTGAATTCAATCGAGGTGCTTCAAGTGTTTTGATTCCATGCGTTGGGAAGATATGCGTCAGGCGAGAACGGTCTGCAGCCGGGTCAGTTCGCCGATCTGCGCCATCGTCGCCTGATAGCCGAGGTTGATCGCCTCGTCGGCGCGGTGGAATTCGGTCAGGCCGATATGGCTGAGCTTCGGCTGCAGCGACATATCGGGCGGGTCGCCGGCAAGCCTGGCGCGCGAAATCCGGTCCTGAATGATGTTGAAGGCCTCGACCATGACGCCGGTGATGCCGAGCCGCGTCTGATGCGACTGGCGCTCGGCGTCGATCTGACCAGGCCGCGGCGCGTCCTTTTCAACGACCAGCTCGCCGGCGCTGTGCTTGATGACGGCGGCGCGGCCGAACAGATCATAGTGAAGGTTGACCGCCACGACGAGCGGCTGCTCATAGGCGCGGCAGACCGAAACCGGTACCGGGTTGACCAGCGCGCCGTCGACCAGCACGCGGCCGTTGCAATTCACCGGCTCGAACACGCCGGGCAGCGCGTAGGAGGCGCGCATGGCGGTGATCAATGAGCCGCTCGACAGCCAGATTTCGTGGCCGGTGCGGATTTCGGAGGTGACCGCGACGAACGGCTTGGCAAGGTCCTCGAAACGAATGCCGGCCATGTGCTCGCGCAGCCTTGCATCGAGCTTCATACCGCCGAACAGGCCGCTGCCGCGCAAATTGAGATCGAGCAGGCCGAAGATGCGGCGCTTGGTCAGGCTGCGGGCGAATTCTTCGAGCTCGTCCAGTTTGCCGGCGAGATAGCAGCCGCCGACCAACGCGCCGATCGAGGTGCCGGCGATCATCGACACTTCGATGCCGGCTTCGTCGAGCGCGCGCAGCACGCCGATATGCGCCCAGCCGCGGGCGCAACCGCCACCCAAGGCGAGCGAAATGGCTGTTTTCTTCTGGGAGTTGGTTTCGGACGCGCCGCCTGACGAGGATAGGCCGTTGGCCTCCCTGACATCTGGTCTGTTACGCAATGACGCCCACTCGAGCATCATGATCTCCCTTGTCCCACGGCTACTATACGAGCGGGCCGTATCGAAATGATGAATCTGTGTGGTTGGTGTCAGGCAGAAGGTTCAAGCTGGTGGTTTCCGATACGTGTTTTCCGTATCGAACAGCGGCTTGCTGCCGTCGCCGGCAAGCGTCCCCTTGCCATCGATCAGCCCCACCGTCCGATAAAAGCATGAACGCCGGCCGGTGTGACAGGTTGCGTCGTGGCCCAACACTTTGACGCGCAACCATATGGCATCCTGGTCACAATCCGTGAGCATCTCGACGACATGCTGAAAATTGCCTGATGTTTCGCCCTTTTTCCAAAGCACGTTGCGCGAGCGCGACCAGTAGTGGGCGATGCCGGTCTCCAGCGTCAGTGCCAGTGCTTGCGCATTCATATGCGCAACCATCAACAGCATGCCGTCTCCGGCATCGGTGACGACGACCGTGACCAGCCCGGCTGCATCGAAGCGCGGCGAGAACACCGCGCCTTCCTCGAGCGCTTTCTTGTCCGACGGAGCTTTTGGAAATTCCAGTGCCGACATCGCCGGTCCGTTTTCCTCGTTGACCATGATCTTGTCCGAAAACCGGTCTCCACTTTTCGGGATCATGGTCTGATGGCCGGCGAGGGCCATTCAGATCCCGCCGCCACGCACCATGGTCACGAAACGAACCTGCTCTTCGGGCGTATCCTTGAAGACGCCGGTGAAGGTCGAGGTCAGCGTAGTTGAACCCTGCTTGCGGATGCCGCGCATGGCCATGCACATGTGCTCGGCCTCGATCATGACGGCGACGCCGCGCGGATTGAGCACGTCCTGGATGACGCCGGCGATCTGCGCCGTCAGCGCCTCCTGGGTCTGCAGGCGGTGGGCGAAGATATCGACGACGCGGGCGATCTTGGACAGGCCGACAACCTTGCCATCCGGCAGATAGCCGACATGCGCCTTGCCGATGATCGGCACCATGTGGTGCTCGCAATGCGAATGGAATGTTATGTCCTTGACGATGACCAGGTCGTCGTAGCCGGCGACCTCCTCGAAGGTGCGGCCGAGCTCGTCCGCCGGGCACATGTCGTAGCCGCCGAACATTTCGCGATAGGCCTTTGCCACCCGCTTCGGCGTGTCGATCAGCCCTTCGCGGTCCGGATTGTCGCCGGTCCAGCGCAAAAGCGTGCGCACGGCGGCTTCGACTTCGGCTTCGCTTGGCCGGTCGGTGACCGGCTTTTCCATATAGGCTGACTGTGGCATGAGCTTCTTGATGACGGCATCCATAAAGGCGTCTCCCGTAGTCCCTCTCGGCGGAGGAACGAGTTGAACGGACCACGACCTTTCGGTGTCGGAAACTCGCCCCGTTTCCAGCCCCGTAAGTGGCGTGAACTTCCCGGCAAGGACATTGGCTTTCGTCGTTCTTGTCGATACCGGACTGCCAGCATTATATAAGGTCATAGCGAGCGAAAGGAAGACACGACAGCGGCAATCGCTGTTCGCTTGGCGGCGACGGATTGGAAAATAATGATAAACGAGGTCTACAACGCGAAAATTCTCGGTTTTGCCGGGAACATTGGCCGCATCGGCCGTCTCGATCATCCTGACGCGACCGCCAAGGCTCACTCCAAGCTATGCGGTTCCACGGTCACCGTCGACCTCAAGATGCAGGACGGCCTGGTCACGGACTTTGCCCATGACGTGAAAGCCTGTGCGCTCGGCCAGGCGTCGTCATCGATCATGGCGCAGCATGTCGTCGGCGCGAGTGCTGAGGAATTGCGCGCGGTGCGCGACACCATGCTGAAGATGCTCAAGGAAAATGGCGCCCCGCCGGACGGTCGCTTCGCGGATCTCAGATATCTGGAGCCGGTGCGCGACTACAAGGCGCGGCACGCTTCGACCATGCTGACTTTCGATGCCGTGGTCGACGCCATCGGCCAGATCGAGAAGAAGCGCGCCGAAGAAGCGGCCTGACCTTGGGGTTTGGCTACCAAAGCCTGGTGTTTGCCGGGAGCCTTGCTGGCTCACTCGCGTTGAGCGGGACCCCGAGCCGGGCAGACGTAGCGGTCGAGCACGATATCGGCGACTATCTCATGAAGGCAATCCAGCATTGTTGGAACATGCCTGCAAACACCCACAGCATTGCACGCGTCCACATCAGTCTGAACAAGGACGGGTCACTCGCAGGCCCGCCAAAAATCCTCGGTCCTGTGACGACGCCGCCGGACAAGGTTGCCGAGTCCGCTGTCCGGGCCATCGCACGCTGCGCGCCATTTCCCAGGCTGACATCATATGCTGCCCACTACGATATGTGGCGCGATGTCATCCTCACATTCAACCCGGGAGAAGACTCACCGGGCGAGCTTCCGGCCGCGGATGCGCTCGACAAACTCTTCGAAAAATACAGCAAGAAGGCAAAGTAGCGGGAGCCCGGCCGGAAGGGTTCAAGCCCGCGCTTCCAGCACCCGCCTGCTTTCGACGAATTCGCTTCTGAGCCAGTCGGCGAACGCGGCGGCCGGTTCCGAGAGGTCGCGCAAGTTTCTGGCCACCAGCCAATAGGCGCCGGATGCGACGTCGATGTCGAACGGCTTGACCAGCGCGCCGGATGCGATTTCCCCGCCGATCTGCAAGAGATCGCCCAAGGCCACGCCATGTCCGAGCAAAGCGGCCTGTTTTGAAAGCGACGCATCCGCCAGCATCGGCCCGCGCGCCGGTATGGCGTCGGCGGGCACGCCGGCCGCCTGGAACCAGCGCGCCCAGCCTTGACGGTTTTCCTCGTGCAGAAGCGTGTAGCGGGCAAGATCGATCGGCTCATCGAGGGCAGGGCCAGAAGCAAGCAGCGCCGGCGACAGAACCGGTGAATCGACAGTCGAGGCAAGCCGCTCAGCCTGGCTGCGCGGCCACGCGGTGACATGCGTGCTGAAGCGTAAGGCAAGCTCCGGCTGATCGCTGCGGAACTCGATCAGCCTTGGGTCGACCTTGAGCGAGACGTCGATGTCAGGCCGCAATTGGCGAAACCGGTTGAGCCGCGGCACCAGCCACACGGATGCAAGCGACGGCTCGACACTGACGCGGACCACGGACTGCGGTGGTGTCGCCACCAGTTCTCCAAGCAAGGTGTCGATGGCGTCGAAACTTCTGACAAGCTGCTCCAGCAGACGTCGGCCGGTGTCGGTCAACTCGACACGGCGATGGTGACGTTCGAACAAGGGTTGATGCAGGAAGATTTCGAGTTCCCGGATCTGCCGGCTGATCGCCGCCTGCGAGACGAAAAGCTCCTCGGCGGCCCGGCTAAAGCTCAGATGCCGGCCCGCCGCCTCGAAGCTCCTCAATGCCGTCAGCGGCAGGCGCCCACGCTTCATTCGCATAACCCAGGATTATCCGAAGTGGAAATTATACTCGTTTGAAGGCGAAGGCCAGCGGCCGTCTAATCGCATCAAAGGAGACCGACCATGATCCAGTTGCTGAGCATCTTTGGCGATGTCATGCGGATCGCAACGTTTCAATGGCGTGACAGAAGACAGCATGAAAAGCGTTACGAAGAGCCGACCAGTCGTGGCCGGTGGGTGGCTTCGGCTGACTGGCAGCCGTTTCGCCGTTCCGCCCGTGACGATTGAGTGCGCGCAAGGAGTGGGGATTGCGTTCTCCAGTGGAAGCTCACATCTATCGCCTGGGAAACGCGATACGGAGACTGTGGTGCGCGACCAGCATGGGCATGCGCATATCGCCAGGCCGCAGAAACGCGGCCGCAACTGGCCCGGTCCATGGCGCAAGACGCCGGGCCGTCTCCTCGGCACGTCGCTCGTGCGCCTCTATCAGCTGACGCTGTCGGGCTTTGTCGGCAATTCCTGCCGGCATCTGCCGACCTGTTCGGAATATGCCCATGAGGCGATCGCCCGCCATGGCCTGTGGGCCGGCGGCTGGATGGGATTCTTCCGCGTGCTGCGCTGCGGGCCATTCGGCACGCATGGCATCGACCGCGTGCCGGAGGTGCTGGAGGATCGTTATGTCTGGTTCACGCCATGGCGGTACTGGCGGATCGGCAGCAAGCGCGGCGAAGCGCAGGGGTGATCGCATCGGTCAGGTACCGGCGGCTCTGCCCGTTTACGATCCGGTAGGGTTAACAACAGCCTGCACAAAGACTGCGCATTTGAGACAAAATCGAGACAAGAGACCTCGCTAAGCCGCTCGCGAACCCCCCTCTTCAGCGAGCAGACAAATGCGCAATTTCGACCGTCTTCCCTTCATCTTTGCCGGGATACTGTTCCTGCTCGCCTGGCTGCTGGGATTTCCGTTGCGCGCGCAATCGGCGCCGTTGGGGGACGTGCAGTGCACGGTGATCGCCGATGCGGCGAGCGGCAAGACGCTTTACCAGGACGGGGTGTGCGACCAGCGGTTCAGCCCGGCGTCGACGTTCAAGGTGCCGTTGTCGCTGATCGGCTATGACAGCGGGATCCTGAGCGACGAGCACACGCCCAGCTGGGATTACAAGCCTGAATTCAACGCGGTGAAGCGGGATCAGAAGACCGTCGATCCGGTGGTCTGGGAGCGAGATTCGATCCTGTGGTTTTCCCGGGAAATCACCCGCCGGCTTGGGTCTGAGAGTTTTGCCGGTTATGTCTCGAAATTCGACTACGGCAATGCCGATGTTTCCGGTAATCCCGGCAAGAATGATGGTTTGACCAAGTCCTGGGTGAATTCCTCGCTCAAGATCACGCCGGTCGAGCAGGTCGAATTCCTGCGCAAGCTGCTGGCCCGCAAGCTGCCTGTCTCGGCCAAGGCCTACGACATGACATCAGCCATCATCCCGACCTTCCAGGCCGGGGGTTGGACGGTGCAAGGCAAGACCGGCAGCACCAGGCTGCGCAACGACGCCGACAAGGTTCAGGACAAGCGCTCGCTCGGCTGGTTCGTCGGCTGGGCGCAAAAGGATGGCCGCCAGATCGTCTTTGCGCGGCTTGTCGTCGACACCAACCGCACGGACATGCCAAAGGGCCTCAAGACCCGGGCTGCGTTCCTGAAGGAACTGCCGCTCCTCATCAAATGACGCTGACATTTGAGCCGGGCTTTACGGCGGCGAAATCTGTCCATAAAAGACAGCCGCTGCTGGACGCATCCGGCTTTTCCCTATGCATGTCGTAACCCAAAACCGCCATACACTTTTGGGCGACATGCATTTCAACCACCCGCGCTCGTTTGCGGGACTGGATAGGAGATATACATGCTGAATTCCGTTTCTCTGACATTTCCCGATGGCTCCGTCCGCGAATATGACGCGGCGATGACCGGTGCCGGCCTCGCCGAATCGATCTCGAAATCGCTGGCCAAGAAGGCGGTCGCCTATGCGATCGACGGCACGGTTCGCGATCTCAGCGATCCGCTCGGCAAGTCCGGCAAGGTCGAGATCGTCACCCGCGACGACCCGCGCGCGCTGGAGCTGATCCGCCACGACGCGGCCCATGTGCTGGCGGAAGCCGTGCAGGAGATATGGCCGGGAACGCAGGTGACAATCGGGCCGGTGATCGAGAACGGGTTCTACTACGACTTCGCCCGTAACGAGCCGTTCACGCCCGACGATTTTCCGGTGATCGAGAAGAAGATGCGTGAGATCATCGCGCGCAACAAGCCGTTCACCAGGGAAGTCTGGTCGCGCGACAAGGCGAAAAAAGTGTTTGCCGACAAGGGCGAGCGCTACAAGCTGGAGCTGATCGATGCCATTCCCGAGGATCAGGATCTCAAGATCTACGCACAGGGCGACTGGTTCGACCTCTGCCGTGGCCCGCACATGGCCTCGACCGGGCAGATCGGCAATGCCTTCAAACTGATGAAGGTGGCCGGCGCCTATTGGCGCGGTGATTCGAACAACCCGATGCTGACCCGCATCTACGGCACGGCCTGGGCTGATCAGGCGCAGCTCGAAGCCTACCAGATGATGCTGGAGGAGGCCGAGAAGCGCGACCATAGGAAGATCGGCCGCGAGATGGACCTGTTCCATTTCCAGGAAGAGGGACCGGGCGTCGTCTTCTGGCATGCCAAGGGCTGGAAGATGTTCCAGAACCTGGTCAACTACATGCGCCGCCGCCTCGACGAGCAGGGCTATCAGGAGGTCAACGCGCCGCAGGTACTCGACAAGAGCCTGTGGGAGACGTCAGGCCATTGGGGCTGGTATCGCGACGCCATGTTCAAGGTGACGGTCGCCGGCGACGACACCGATGACGACCGGGTCTTCGCGCTGAAGCCGATGAACTGTCCGGGCCATGTGCAGATTTTCAAGCATGGGTTGAAGTCCTATCGCGATCTTCCCGTAAAGCTTGCGGAATTCGGCAATGTGCACCGCTACGAGCCGTCGGGCGCGCTGCACGGGCTGATGCGCGTTCGCGGCTTCACGCAGGACGATGCGCACATCTTCTGCACCGAGGAGCAGCTGGCCGCGGAGTGCTTGCGCATCAACGATCTGATCCTGTCGACCTATGCTGATTTCGGTTTTGACGAAATCAGCGTCAAGCTGTCGACGCGGCCCGACAAACGCGTCGGCACCGACGAAGCCTGGGATCATGCCGAGGCGATCATGGGGAGCGTGCTGGAGACGATCAGGACACGGTCCGGCAATCGCATCAAGACCTCGATCAATCCGGGCGAGGGCGCCTTCTACGGCCCGAAATTCGAATATGTGCTCAAGGATGCCATCGGCCGCGAATGGCAGTGCGGCACGACGCAGGTCGACTTCAACCTGCCGGAACGGTTCGGCGCCTTCTATATCGGCTCCGATTCCGAGAAGAAGCAGCCTGTGATGGTGCACCGCGCGATCTGCGGCTCGATGGAGCGCTTCCTCGGCATCCTGATCGAGAACTATTCCGGCCATTTCCCGCTGTGGTTCGCGCCGCTGCAGGTGGTGGTGGCGACGATCACGTCGGATGCCGACGGCTATGCGACCGAGGTGGTGGCAAAGCTGAAGGCCGCAGGGCTGTTGGCGGAAGCGGATCTGCGCAACGAGAAGATCAACTACAAGGTCCGCGAGCACAGCCTAGCCAAGGTTCCGGTCATCCTCGTCTGCGGCAAGCGCGAGGCGGAAGAGCAGACCGTCAACATGCGCCGGCTGGGCTCGCGCGACCAGGAATCGCTTGGCCTCGACCAGGCGATCGCGCAACTGACCGAGGAAGCTGTTACACCCGACCGCCGGCGCAAACGCGCGGCTTGATTGGCATGGTTTCGACCAAATGGCGGTGGAGCGATCCACCGCCATTTTCATATCCCTGTCACGCCGACCTTGTAACCAGCCCCTATGCTCAAGTTGAAATTGCGCGAACGACCCTTTCCCGAGCTTTCCTATGCCAATCCGCGCCAGCCGGCGCTGACACGCTGGTTCATTCATTCGGTCGAAGGCCTGTCGGGCCGCGACCGCTACACAGCACTTTATGATTTCTGGCGCAGCCAGGTCGTGCCGACCGGCGAACGCGTGTTCAGCCGCATGCTCGACCTGATCGACGTGCGGGTGCGGACATCGGATCAATGGCCGCCGGCGCAATTGCCGGATACGCCGCTGGTGATCGTCGCCAATCATCCGTTCGGCATTGGTGACGGCATTGCCGTGCTGTCGTTGGTCGAGCAGCTCGGACGCCCGTTCCGGGTGATGATCCACAAGGATCTGCTCAAGATCCGCGAAATGGAGTCTTACTCGCTGCCAATCGACTTTTCCGAGACCAAGGACGCGCTGAAGAACAACATGGCCGTGCGCCATGAGGCGGTGCGGCTGTTGAAGGAAGGCGTGACCATCGTTGTGTTTCCGGCCGGCGGTGTTGCCACCGCGCCGAAGGGCTTTGGCCGGGCACGCGATCTGCCGTGGAAGATATTTCCGGCCCGTCTCATCCAGGACGCCAGGGCGTCGGTCATCCCGATGCATTTTTCCGGGCAGAACGGCAGGCTGTTCCATCTGGTCAGCGGGCCGATGAACATGGCAGAGCGCGACGGCCGCTTGGCGAAATTCGTCGGCAGGGCCTCTCTGACATTGCGCACGTCGCTGCTCATTCACGAGTTCGCACGGCTGTCCGGCAAGGCGATCGAGGTGCGCGTCGGCGATGTGCTGAGCTGGAGCGAGTTGGAGCCGTTGCGCGACCGCAAGGCATTGCTCGACCGCCTCTATCGCGGCGTGTTCGACCTGGCGCCAGCTTTGCCACGCCGCCGGATCCCGTTCCTGCCGGCGCGGACCAAGATGGCAGCCTGAAAACAGGAAACCTGCCGCGGAAGGTTAGTCCGCGCCTTCTTCGGGGTCCATCGCCGCGGCCTCGGTGGCCAGAACCTCGATTTCCTGGTTCTGCCCGGCCACGACCGTAAAATCCTTCTGATAGATGCGGTCGCGGTTCTTGGCGATGATGGTGTAGTCGCCCTCGGCCAGCACCATCGAGGCGAAGGCGCCGACGGTTTCCTTGATCGGATCGCCCGATTCGTTGAGCAGCGACCAGGACGTGTCGGCGATTGCCTCGCCACCGGTCTCACGCACCAGCTTCATGGTGATCTCGGCGGCGTGGTGCTCGACGGTCGCTTCGGTCAGCTTGCCGGCCTCGACGCGGATGTCGGAGCGAATGACCGCATTGACCGCGCCATAGGTCGAGACGACGTGGTAGATGCCGGCGTTGAGCCGCACGACGCTGTTGGGCTCGACATCGGGAATGATCAGCGCGCGGTCGCCATTGGCCTCGGCAGTGCCCTCGTAGATCGAAAAGCGCAGTTTCTTCGGTGGAATGCGCACGCCGCCGGACAGCACGGCGTCGAGTTTGAGGCCGCCGGCGTCGAGCACGAGACTTTCGCGCTTGGCGTCCTTTCCGACAGTGATGCGCTTGGTGGCGCCGGCCCGGCCGTAGGAGGCGTGAACCAGATAGCTGCCGGGTTCGAGCTGGAAGACGGCGATGCCGCCATGGGAGGAGGCAACCATCGGCAATTTGCCGTTGACGGCTTCGGGCTTGAAAACCCGCCAGACGATGCCGCGCGTGATGTCGGAACCCTTGTCGGTCAGTTGGGCGGACAATGTGATGGCGCCGCCGCCGCTCAGCGCCAGTGACGTCTCGCCTTTCGGTGTCGCGTAGCTCGAAATTCCCGGAAGCTTCAGGTCGGTGACACCGTCGACGTTCTGCGCCACGGCAAGCGAAACCGGCGCCATGAATATCAGCGCGCCGAGCCAGACCAGGAAAAGACGGACAGTCCCCTCAAACATGCCTTGCGTTGAAGCCCATGGCGGTGGCAATTTCAAGGCTTAAGAGTTGAAACGACTCTTCCCTCCGGCGTATCCCGCGCCAATGCCCGAGCCGCCCGAATTCCCGATGGCGCGCTTCAGCTCAAAACAGAATGTCCAGGAGACTTGCGCCCATGGCGTCGCCGATCATCGACTTCCTGCTCACCCGAAACTCCGCACCGATCCCCGATCTGAAGGAGCCGGCGCCGAGCGATGCGGAGATCGCGACGATGATCACTGCTGCCTCGCGGGTGCCTGACCATGGCCGGTTGGAGCCCTGGCGCTTCATCCTCTACCGTGGCGACGCCCGCGTCGAGATCGGCAGGCAACTGGCAACGCTTGCAGAGCACCGGGAAGGTCCCTTGTCCGAAGGCCGCCGCAACCAGGAACTGGCGCGATTCTCGCGCGCGCCACTGGTGATCGGCGTCGTTTCGATCCCCAGGGACAATCCAAAAATCCCGCAATGGGAAATGTTCCTGTCGGGCGGCATGGCGGCGATGAACCTGATGATAGCAGCGAATGCGCTGGGCTATGGCACCAACATGATCAGCAACTGGTATTCGGATGTGCCGGAGGGCAGGGCGCTGCTGGGGCTGGCGCCGCAGGAGCGGGTCATCGGCTTCATCCATATCGGCTCCTATGCCGGCCCGGCACCGGAGCGGCCCCGGCCCGATCCGGCAAAGCTGTACAGTGACTATTCGGGGCCGTGGGCGGGCTGAATGTTCTACGAACCCTCAAAGGGCCACGGCCTGCCGCATGACCCTTCGAAGGCGATCGTGGCGCCGCGTCCGATCGGCTGGATTTCGACACTGAACAGGGCTGGTGAGATCAACCTCGCGCCATACTCCTTCTTCAATGCCGTTTCGACGCGGCCTTTCATCGTCTGGTTCTCCTCCGAAGGCGAGAAGGACAGCGCCTCCTTCGCGCAGGAGACAGGCGAGTTCGTCGCCAATCTCGTCAGCCGCGATCTGGCGGAGAAGATGAACCGCACATCGGTCAATGCTCCGCGCGGCGTCAACGAGTTCGTCTATGCCGATCTTGCCATGGCGCCGTCTCGGCTGGTGGCGCCGCCGCGCGTGGCGGCAGCGCCGGCCGCGCTCGAATGCCGGGTGACGGAAGTCTTTCGGCCAAAGGCGCTGGACGGATCGCCGACAAGCGCTGTGATTGTTGCCGGTGAAGTGGTCGGCGTGCACATCGACGACGCCTTCCTGACAGACGGCCTGTTCGACATCACCAAGGCCGGCAATGTCGCCCGTCTCGGCTATATGGATTATGCCAGCGTCGACGAGGTGTTTTCGATGCGCCGGCCGCGCTGGGACAAGGACTAGATATCAGGCTTGGCCAGCGCCTTGCCGGCACTCTTTCGCCGCCTGGCCGTCATGACGGTGCGCACATAGCCGGGCTCGCCGATCCGGATGCTTCCATCGGACAGGCCCAGTATGCGGTCGAGAGCGATCTCGTAGAGCCTGACGCGTTTCTCCAGGGCCTCGATCGCGATCTCCATGTCGGCGTCGGTGCCGCCGGCAATTGCCTTGGCAACGACGTCATGCGTGGCCATGCCGAACTGCATGACGATGTCGGCAACACCTTCCGGATCGAAGGTCCTGAAAGTGCCGTCTTCGATCCCTTGCCTGATGATCTTGACCAGCAGAGGTGAAAACGACGCGCTGGCGGCCAGATTGATACGGTGGAAAAGCACCAGATTCTCAGGCCGAAACATCGTCTCGAAAAGAGTCCAAGCTTCGGGCGCGGTCTCGATCTTTGCCCGCCGCGACTGGATGAGCAGGCCATTCATGCGGCCAAGCGGGTCTAGGTCCGGATCGTCGATTATGTCTTGCACCCCAGCCAGTGCCTGTCTTGCAAAGCGATCGGCCAATGCTTCCAGAAGAGCCTCCTTGGAGGGGAAGTAGTGATAGAAGGCGCCCTTCGAGACGCCGGCGGACGCAATCACGTCGTTGAGGCTCGCTTTGTCATAGCCCTGCGTCAGGAAAAGGGTCTGGGCATGGTCCAGAAGCTCTTCTCGCCTGAACTCTGGATGCTTGATGACACGGGGCATGATGAACCTTCTGCACAGTTCGCTTGAATTAAAGACCGCTGGTCGGTATGGTAGACCAATGGTCTGAAATTGCCAGTGCAGTGAGCGGATATCATGAAAGGTCGATCATGATCGCGAAATTGGTCCTCCAAACATTCGTCTGGTTTGGCGCCATGGGCGCCTTGCTCTTCCTGTCGGCCGGCACGCTGCGCTGGCCGGGGGCCTGGGTCTATCTGGTGGGGATGGTGGGGCTCAGTCTCACCTTGGGCGTGGCGCTGGCAAGGCGCGATCCCGGCCTGATGAATGAGCGGTTGAGTTCTCCTATCCAGAAGAATCAGGACACGGCCGACAAGGTCCTGCTGTCCATACTCCTGCTCGCCATCTTTGGTTCGCAGATATTCATGGGATTCGACGTCCGTTTCGGCTGGTCCGTGGTTCCCGTCTGGGTGCAGGTGGTCGGCGCGCTCGTCCTGCTGCTCGGAATCTGGATCTGCTATCTGACGATGCTGGAGAACAGTTTCGCGGCGCCCGTGGTGAAGATCCAGGATGAACGCGGACAACGTGTGATCTCCACGGGGCCTTACAGCTACGTCCGCCATCCGATGTACGCCGGCGCCATCCTTTTCTTCGCCGGCACTGCACTTCTGCTTGGTTCCTGGTGGGGGCTGGCGTCGGTACTCGTGATCGTCGTTCTCCTGGCCATCCGCACCTTCATTGAAGAGAAGACGCTTCGCACCGGCCTGCGCGGCTATGACGACTATGTGGCCCGGGTCCGTTACCGCCTGATCCCATTGGTTTGGTAGCAGGCGCTCATGCGGAAACACCTGCCGCCTTTGCCCGCGCCAGAAGCCGCTCGGCTAGCCGCAGATGCGGTCGATCGAACATCTTGCCGTCAATGCCGACTACGCCGGGATTTCCCGCCGCCGCGAACGCGGCGACGATTGCTGCCGATTGTCTCACGGCCTCGGCCGACGGCGTGAAGGCGGCGTTGATGACCGGCACCTGATCGGGATGGATCGCCATCTTGCCGGTGAAGCCATCGCGCTCGGCCTCGGTGCATTCCGCTTCGAAGGCCGCCATGTCGCGAAAATTCGGGAAGACGGTGTCGATCGCTTCGACCTCCGCCGCACCGGCGGCAAGTATGGTCATGGTGCGAGCGTGTCGGAACACGTCCGTGTAGCGGCCATGCTCGTCGCGGGCGCTGCGCGCGCCGATCGCCGCCGACAGGTCTTCAGCGCCCCAGGTGAGGCCGGCAAGCCGCGCACTGGTCCCGGTATAGGTCGCCGCCGCCAGCACGCCTGCCGGCGTTTCGGTGATGATCGGCAGGATCTTGATCGCGCCGTCGGCCAAGCCATTTTCGGCCTCGCGCACCCTGAGCTTTGCTGACAGATGCTGCACATCCTGGCCGCTGTTCGACTTGGGCAGCATGATGCCGTCGGGTCGTGCCGGCACCAACGCCGCCAGATCGTCATCCGTCAACCCGGTCGTGAGGTCATTGACCCTGACATAGATGGCTGAACTGGTTTGCGCCCTGCGTTCCAGGATGAAGCGCGCCGCCACCTCGCGCGCCAGCGCCTTGTTGTGCGGCGCCACGGAATCTTCGAGGTCGACGATGATCACGTCGGCGCCGGCACCAAAACTTTTTTCCAGTTTCCTCTGGGAATCGCCAGGGACGAACAGCAGCGAACGCATGCGTCAGATCGCCTTCTTCAGCATCATCGCTTGCCTGGTGCATTTGGCGACGAGATCGCCATGCTGGTTGTAGGCGCGATGCTCGAATTCGACGATGCCGCGATCGGGTTTCGACCTGGATTCGCGCACCGAGATGACTGTCGTCTCGACCCGGATGGTGTCGCCATGGAAGACCGGATGCGGAAACACGGTCTCCTTCATGCCGAGATTGGCGACCGTAGTGCCGACTGTGATGTCATTGACCGAAATGCCGATCATCAAGCCGAGCGTGAACAGCGAGTTGACCAGCGGCTTGCCCCATTCGCTCTTGGCGGCGAAATCGAAGTCGATATGCAGCGGCTGCGGGTTCAGCGTCATTACCGAAAACAGCATGTTGTCGCTTTCGGTAACGGTCTTGCGCAGCGTGTGCTGGAAGACATGGCCGACAACGAACTCTTCGAGATAAAGCCCGGCCATTTCTTTCTCCTCAGGTGCTTGACGGTGATAGGCGCTGCAAATCAGCCTCGCAAGCCAGTTAATGAACATGGTGAACGGTTCGTAAACCAATTCTGCCTACGGTCGTCAGTGGGGTCAGAAGCTTCTGACAAGGGGCGTAAGCAGGCGGGCATGGTTGTTGTTTCGCATTTCCTGAAATGGATCTACACGGCCAGGGTGTCGGAGCGTGCAGCGGCGGCGAGCGCTCTGGCCCGGGCCTATATCAATTCCGAATTGCCTTTCGAGGACCGTTGCGCCGCCGAGGCGGCGCTGACGCTATTGCTCGACGATGCCTCGTCGAAGGTGCGGCTGGCGATGGCCGAGGCGCTGTCGATGAGCCACCAAGCGCCAATGCAGATCATCAGCGTGCTGGCCTCCGACCAGCCGGAAGTCGCCGGCGTGGTGCTGGCGCGCTCGCCGCTGCTCACCGACGCCGACCTGATCAACCGCGTGGCCTCAAGTCCGAAGGCGACACAGAAATTGATCGCCGACCGGCCACTCGTCTCGATGGCGCTGTCGGCGGCCATCGCCGAGATCGGCGAGGCGGACGCCTGCGCGGTGCTGCTCGCCAACAGCGGCGCCGACATCGCCTCGCTCAGCTTCCGCCGCATGGCCGAACGGCATGGGCACCTGCCGCTGGTACGCGAGGCGCTGATATCGGATATCAGGCTGCCGGCCGACTGTCGGCATATGCTGCTCGTCAAGCTCGGCGAAATGTTGAAAACGTCGCCACTGGTGATGGCGATGATGGGCGCGGCGCGAGCCGACCGCGTCATGCGCGACGCCTGCGTCAAGGCTTCGGTGACGCTGATAGAAGGCACGCGCCAGGAAGAACATGCGGCCCTGATCGAGCATCTCAGGCTGCGCGGCGACCTTACCGCGAGCTTTCTGATCCGCACCATCGCGCATGGCAAGGTCGATTTCTTCGGCTCGGCGCTGGTCGCGCTCAGCCAGCAGTCCGAACAAAGGGTAAGGGCGCTGCTTGCCGGCGGGCACGATGTCGCCTTGCAGGCGCTGTTCCGCAGCGCAGGACTTGCCGCAGTCACCCATGCCATCATCCTGCGTGCGCTGAAGATCTGGCGCGAGGTTGCCAACGGCAAGCGCGTCGCCGGTGTGCAAGAGGTCAGCTGGCTGATGCTCAAGGAGGAGGGCGGGCAGTCCGCGGAAGGCGATCTTGCCACGCTGGTCAAGTCGATCCATCTCGACGCGCTGCGCGAGAACGCACGCGGCCACGCACTGGCGATAGCGGCGGCTTAGCCTTTATCCCTCGCGAAAAAGTCCGGGAAATCCTCCATCGCCGCGGCGATGATGCGCAGCGATGCTGCGATTTGTAGCAATTCGCCGGTGCCGTTTCGCTCGGCGATGTTCGCTGCGTACTGCCGGGCGACGGCGACGGTCGAGGTCTGTGGATCGCCGGGCGCGCGGAAAAGCAGTTCGCGCGCCAGTCCCCTCAGGAAGTTGGCGATCGAAAGCGCGGTCTCGGATGGAATGGCATGGCTTTGGCTTGCATCGCGCAGCCGAAGGACCTCCAGGCCGACGGTGACGGCGGCGACTCCGCCGCCCAGAACCGCATCGCCCTTCTGACCGGCATTCTGCACCAGCGGCATCAGCTGGTTGATGCGGTCGTAGGCGAGGCTCTCGAAGGCCGACCGCCTCGGCACCCGCTCATGCAGGCAAAGCCGCGCCAGATCCTCGCGCATGGCGCGCACGATGCGGTTGGCCGCGAGCCACGGATCGGCTGGCAGCACGACGATGAAGACACCGATCGCCAGCAGGATGCCGACCAGGATCGACGCCGACCCGGCGAAGAAGGGTACGGGATCGTAGGTCATCGCCTGGTGCGGGCTCAGGAAGGCGAGGAAGTTGATGGCGAAGGCCGTCGCCACGCCGACATAGCGTGGATTGGCCATGGCCAGCGCCGTCGGTACAAGGATGGGCACGACAAACAGCATGAACCAGCCGAAGCCCGGCAAAGCGGGCAGCGCGATCTGGCCGACGAGAAAGGCAAAGGGCAAAGCGAGCAGCGTTCCCTTGAAGAAACCCCAGGCGACCTGCACAGGGTCGGGGCGAGCAGCAAACAGGCTCGATACGACAGCAACGAGGATGACCGTACCGGCCGCTTCCGACCATTTCGTCGTCAACCAGAAGGCCGCGACCAGCAGCGTGGCAAGGGCAGCGCGCACGGCGTTGCGCGACGCGCCGGCGTAATCGCGATGCACCACCAGCGCAGGCTGCCTGCTGCCCCTGGCCGACCGCGTGGCAGGCGCGCGCAAGGCGTCGAGGCCGCGCAGCACCTGCTTGAGCGCATCGGCGAAATCGGCGGCGATGGTCAGGCGGGTGATAGTGCCGACCCTGTCGTCGCCCTGTTCGGTCGAGGCATCGGGCATTTGCCGGGCGTTTCCGGCAATCGCATCGAGCCGAGCCATCCACAGCGCCGTATCGTTCAGCGCGCCGGGCTTGGTCGCCAGCTCGCTGACCAGCGACTGCAGTTCCGAGCGTACCGGAATGAGCGCCGCATTCTTCGGAGCGGCGTGCGAATGCAGCGCGCGTGCCGCCGACAGGGCCGAGAGCAGCTGTCCGATGGTGCGCCGGACCGGATGAGCGCGCGGCGCGAAGCTTGGCGCCTCGAGCCTGGCATAGGCGCGCATCTCGCCGAGCGTCTGGGCATCAGTGATCAGCTTCCGGTGCAGCGCGGACAGCGTTGCCGGGTCGCCGCCGGAGAACGCACCGTCGGCATAGGTGGCAAGATCGAGGATGCAGCGTTTCAGGCGCGAGACGATGGCGTCGCTGGCCAGTTTTGGCAGGATCAGGCGGCTGGTCAGGCCGGCGCAGACAATGCCAAGCACGATCTCGGCACATCGCGCGATCGCGAGGTCGACGACGAGATGCGGCTGTCCGAAGGCGGGCAGGCCGATGATCATTGCGGTGTAGCCGGCGAGCGCGGCGCCATAGGCTTCCGGATTGCGCAGCAGCGACGAGACGAAGGTGCAGATGCCGATCCAGACGGCAAGCACCGTCACCAGCACCCAGGGGTTGGTGCCGAATACGGTGGTGATACCGATCGCCGCGACGCCGCCGACCAGCGTGCCGAGCAGCCGGTAGAAGCCCTTCGCCAGCACCATGCCGGCAACCGGCTGGGCGACGATGAACACCGTCATCATGGCCCATTGCGGGTGGTCGAGTTTTAGGGCGTAGGCGGCCAGCAGTGCGATCAGGCCGGCTGAAACGGTGCGAAGAGCGAAAATCCAGTCCGAGCGCGTCGGTTGCGTCAGGTCGGTCAAACTGGTTTCGAAATAGCCTTTCAGCCGTGCCGCAATCACACGCTGGTCTCCATATCAGAAGCGCAAGCTAAACCGGCTGATGGCTAGATATCCAGCACTTCCGCCGCGGCGAATTCGGCGCGTTCCTGGATGAAGCGGAAACGGGCTTCCGGCTTGGTGCCCATCAGTTCATCGACCCTGTCCTTGGTGGCTGAATCGATTTCGTTCACATCGACCCTGAGCAGCGTGCGCTTCCTCGGGTCCATGGTGGTTTCCTTGAGCTGGGCGGCCATCATCTCCCCCAGGCCCTTGAAGCGGCCGAGTTCCACCTTGCCGCGCCCGGTGAATTCGGTGCGCAGGAGCTCGTCCTTGTGCGCGTCGTCGCGGGCATAGGCGACCTTGCCGCCTTGCCTGATCGAGTAAAGCGGCGGCACGGCGAGGTAAAGGTGGCCGCCGCGCACCAGCGCCGGCATCTCCTGGTAGAAGAAGGTGATCAGCAGCGAGGCGATGTGGGCGCCGTCGACGTCTGCGTCGGTCATGATGATGACGCGGTCGTAGCGCAGATCTTCATCGCGGTACTTCGAACGCGTACCGCAGCCGAGCGCCTGGATCAGGTCCGAAATCTGCTGGTTGGCCGCCAGCTTGTCGTTGCCGGCGCTGGCGACGTTGAGGATTTTTCCACGCAGCGGCAGGACGGCCTGGCTGGCGCGGTCGCGCGCCTGCTTGGCAGAGCCGCCGGCGGAGTCACCTTCGACGATGAACAGTTCGGCACCGGCCGCGGCATTCTGCGTGCAGTCGGCGAGCTTGCCCGGCAGCCGCAGTTTGCGCACCGCGCTCTTGCGCGACACTTCCTTTTCCTGGCGCCGGCGCACCCGCTCGTCGGCGCGCGCGATCACCCATTCGAGCAGCTTCGAGGCTTCCTGCGGATTGTCGGCCAGCCAATGGTCGAACGGATCGCGGATCGCGGTCTCGACAATTCGAATTGCCTCGATCGTCGCCAGCCTGTCCTTGGTCTGGCCGACGAATTCCGGCTCGCGGATGAACACCGACAGCATGCCCGCCGCCGAGATCATCACGTCTTCGGAGGTGACGATCGAGGCGCGCTTGTTGCCGACGAGATCGGCATAGGCGCGCAGGCCCCGCGTCAGCACGTTACGGAAGCCGGCCTCGTGGGTGCCGCCTTCGCCGGTCGGAATGGTGTTGCAGTAGGAATTGATGAAGCCGTCGCCGCCGAACCAGGTCACCGCCCATTCGAGCGAGCCATGGCCGCCTTGTTTCTCGCTCTTGCCAGCGAAAATCTCGCGCGTCACCTGGAAGTCGTCGCCCAGCGACGCCTTGAGATAGTCCTTCAGGCCTCCGGGAAAGTGGAATTCAGCCTTGGCCGGTGTCTGGTCCTTTTCCTTGATCAGCGACGGATCGCAGGTCCAGCGGATTTCGACGCCGCCGAACAGATAGGCTTTCGAGCGCGTCATGCGGTAGAGCCGCGCCGGTTCGAACGCCGCGCCCTTGCCGAAAATCTGCTCGTCGGGGTGGAAGCGGATCTTTGTGCCGCGCCGGTTGTGGACCTCGCCCAACTGTTCCAGGCCGGTCACGGGAACGCCGCGCGAGAATTTTTGCCGATAGAGTTGCCGTCCCCGCGCGACCTCAACCTCGAGATGGTCCGACAGCGCGTTGACCACGGACACACCGACGCCATGCAGGCCGCCTGATGTCTCATAAACCTTGGAGTCGAACTTGCCGCCCGAATGCAGCGTCGTCATGATCACTTCAAGCGCCGGCTTCTTGAACTTCGGGTGCGGATCGATCGGGATGCCGCGACCATTGTCGGTCACGGCGAGATAGCCGTCGGCCGAGAGCTCGACATCGATGAAGGTGGCATGGCCGGCCACCGCTTCGTCCATCGAATTGTCGATGATCTCGGCGAACAGATGGTGCATCGCCTTGTCGTCGGTGCCGCCGATATACATGCCTGGCCGGCGGCGCACCGGCTCCAGCCCTTCCAGCACCTCGATGTCGGCGGCGCTATAGCCCTCGCTGCCGTCCTTGGTCGAGGCAGGACGCTTGGTGGCTTGCACCACCAGTGGATCGGCCGGGCGCGCAGGGGTACGCACCGGCTGCGGCTGCTTGTCCATATTGCCGAAGAGATCGTTGTTGTCGTCCATGCCTGCCATAGGTTCCGGTGCTGCGAATCACCTCACGATACTGCCACGCTTTTCAGCGCCAAGCGACCGAGGTTCCTGTTCCGTTCGGGGATCTGCCCCTCTTACCCCAAAACCATTCGATAACCAAGCCGGCGGAATAGATCCGATACCAACGCCCGGGATTCCTGATTCTTTAACAATGCCGCCTAGGGTCAAGCCCAACAAAACAAGAAACTGCTGATATCAGGGGTTTAGGCGTGAGGGGCAAGGCCATATCGATGATCGGCATCGCCGCCGTTTTCGGGGCGATCTCGATCTTTGCCGCGGATTTCTGGGTCAAAAGCCAGGCCAAGGCCGATTCCGAAGAGAAGACGTCGTCGATTCCGGCACCTGTCGTGCCGAAGGTCGAATTCAAGACCATCGTGGTGGCGAATGCCCCATTACGCTACGGCATGGAGCTCGACCGCGCGCAGCTCAGCGAAATCCCGTGGTCGCAAGAGTCCGTGCCGCAGGGCGCCTTCACCACCATCAATGCGTTGCTTGCCGATGGCAGCCGCGTGGTGCTGTCGCCGATCGAGGTCAACGAACCGGTGCTGCTGACCAAGCTGTCCGGTCCGAACGGCCGCGCGACACTCTCCAACATGATGACGCCTGGAATGCGGGCGGTCACCATCCGCACCGATGAGATCGCCGGTGTCGGCGGCTTCGTCACGCCCGGTGACCGCGTGGACGTGGTGCTGACGCGCGATGCCGGCGAAATTCAGGAAGTGGCCAAGAATGCGCAAGGGGCCGCCGGTTCGACCATCACCTCCGAGATCGTCGTCGCCGATGCCAAGGTGCTGAGCGTCGGGCAGGGCGCCGACGAGCGCCAGACGACGCCGCAGATTTCCAATTCGGTGACTATAGAGGTGACGACAGACGGCGCGCAGAAAGTGGCGTTGGCCCGCACCGTCGGCACCTTGTCCCTGTCGCTTCGGTCCGCCAGCGAAGGCGGTGACGGCAAGAACGGCGTCACCACCATCTCCTCCTTCGGCGGATCGGTCGCCTCGGATGTGCAGGCCGCGGCCGGCTCGGTGTTCGACGCCGTCACCAAGGAGCCGGAGAAACCGAAGTTCAAGACGGTCATCGTAACGCGCGGCACGAAGGCCGAGGAATACCAGGTTCCTTCGCGGGACCAGAAATAAGCCAGTGGGGACTGGGTGAGGGACGGGACAATGTTCGGGCTGTTCACATATCGGGTCATGGGGCGGTTGCGCATTTTGCGTGCGGTGGCTGTCGCGTCTTCGCTGGCTGCTGCCGCGATGCTGGCTTTCGGCGCCTCGGCGAGAGCTGACAACGACATCGTCTATGTGTCGTCGACCAAGAATGCGTCGATCAAGGTTGCCAAGGGCAAGCCGAAGACGATCATGACCAGTGCCGCCTTCTACCAGATCGTCATCGGCGACCCGGAGATCGCCAACGTCAATCCGCTGACCGACAAATCCTTCTACGTGCTCGGCAACAATCTCGGCACTACCGGCATTGCGCTGTTCGATGAGAAGAAGCAGCTTGTCGGCACCGTCGACATCGAGGTGACGCTCGACACAGACCAGCTGGCCAGCACCATTCGGGCCAGCGTGCCGGATGCCAGGATCAAGGTCGGATCGGCCAATGGCCGGGTCGTGCTGTCGGGCGAGGCAGATGACGCGGTCGCCGCCGAAAAGGCAAACAAGATCGCGACGCGCTTTTCCGGCGCCGAGGAGGTCATCAACTCGGTCAACATCTCATCGTCGCAGCAGGTCCAGCTCAATGTCCGCTTTGTCGAGATCAACCGCCAGGCGGGTCAGGATCTGGGCGCCAAATACGCCGCCAATTTTGCCTACGGCCTCGGTGGCCGCGACGTCTCGATCGATCCGGGCACAGTGCCGGCCGCCGGCACCGGCGAGATCATCGGCAGGCTTTTGTCGAACGGCGTGTCGATCGATATCGCTATCAAGGCGCTCGAGGAACGCGGTCTCGCCCGTCGGTTGGCCGAGCCGAACCTGATCGCCCGGTCCGGCCAGACGGCGAGCTTTCTCGCCGGCGGCGAATTCCCGATCCCGGTCTCCGAAGACGACGGCAAGATCTCGGTCAGCTACAAGAAATACGGCGTCAGCCTGGATTTCACGCCGACCGTCCTCAAGGATGGGCTGGTCAGTCTGGACATCGCGCCGGAAGTCTCCTCGATCGACGCATCGGCCTCCTACAATATCGGCACCATCTCGGTTCCCGGCTTCATCGTGCGCCGTGCCAGGACGTCGGTCGACCTGAAGAACGGCCAGAGCTTCATGATCGCTGGACTGCTGCAGTCGCAAAACGACATCACCACGTCGCGCATTCCCGGCCTCGGCAAGATGCCGGTGCTTGGGGCGCTGTTTTCCTCGAAATCCTATCAGCGGCGCGAGACCGACCTCGTCATCATCGTGACGCCCTATCTGGTCAAGCCGGTCGATCCGTCGAAGAAGCTCATCGAGCCGACAGATGGCACGCAGCCGGCCAGCAACGCCGACTATTTTCTCAACAACACCGAGGAAGTGAAGGATTCCGATGCCGGTCGCACCGTGGCGCTGGCAGACGGCCGCGTCACTCAACCTGCAGCGGCCGCTTCGGCTGGGCATTTCCTCGACCTGCCGAAGGATTGAAGCCATGCGTCTGGTCTTTGGATCGAGCGTCGCCTTGCTGCTGACGGGCTTTGCCGCCGGCTGCACCAGCGACGACTATGTGCGCAGCGAAGGGCCGACGGCCGGCGCCGGAAATGCGCAGGCCGCCAACACCGTCATGCAGATGGTCGATCCCTGGAAATACGGGGTCCAGAACACCAGGCTCCTGGTGCCGGCCCAACGAGGCAGTGCCGCGGCTGTCACACCCGATCAGGCGGCCGGTGCCAAGGCGTCGCAGTCCAGCACGACCAATTGATCCCACGGGCAACTGATCCAACGGTCGATCGACCTGACAGGCTGACAGAATGGCAAACGGCATCAAGACCAGGAAGATCCTGCTCGTATCGACCGACAGGACATTTGCGCAGGACACGCGCACCGCATTTTCCGCCTCCGAGATCATACAGCTCTCGACGGTGGAGAAGAACGTCACCGAGTTGCGCGGCGAGATCCAGGAAGCCGACTTCGGCGCCATCATCGTCGACATGGATGCGGCAAGGCTGGAGGAGGTCGAGTCGCTGCAGCGCATTATGCGCCGGCTGGAGGACAAGGTTCCGGTCGTCGTCGTCACCCAGGAGTTCAACGCCGCCGCGGTGCGCATTCTGGTGCAGCTCAAGGTCGCGGATTTCCTGGTCAAGCCGATCACCACGGCCGATCTGGTGCGCTCCGTCGTGCGGGCGCTGCAGGGACCCGGGCGCGAGGAAAACACCGAATCGCAGATCTACACCTTCATGCCTGCCGCGGGCGGCGTCGGCACCACCACGCTGGCGCTGCAGACCGCTTTCCAGCTGCATCACTCGGTGACGCGCGGCGCGTCGACCTGCGTCGTCGATCTCAATTTCCAGCAGGGCGCCTGTGCCGAATATCTCGACCTCGAACCGCGTTTCGACATCACCGAGATCGAGAACCAGCCCGAGCGTCTCGACCGGCAACTGCTCGACGTGATGCTGTCCAAGCATGCCAGCGGGCTGTGCGTGCTGGCGGCACCGGCGCATCCAGCAGAGATGCGCTCGTTCAAGACCGATGTCGTGGTGCGCATGCTGGACCTCGTTTCGGCCTATTTCGACAATGTCGTCATCGACATGCCACGCACCTGGTTTCCATGGACGGAAACCGTGCTGCTCGGTTCCAACAAGCTCTACATCGTCGCGGAAATGACGGTGCCGTGCCTGCGCCACACCCAGCGGCTGATCCAGGCGGTCTACGAGACTGCCGGCAAGGAAGTGAAGCCGAACGTCATCGTCAACCGTTTCGAACAGAAGATGTTCGACAACGGCATCAAGCAGGCGGACGTCCAGGAAATTCTCGGCGAGCATTTCGTCGGCGGTATCGCCAACAACTATCGGCTGGTGCGCGAGGCGGTCGATCGCGGCGTGCCGTTGCACGAGATCGATCCAAACGCCAATGTCGTCAACGATCTGAAGAAGATCATCCTGCCGGAGGAGGCGGTCCCAACCCGGGCGAAATCGCGCTCGCTGTTTGGCATGGGCCGTGGATTGCTGAAGAGGAAAGCCGGATGACCAGCCGCTTCTCCGCCCTGCAGAACCGCGATGCGCTTCCGCAGCGCGTGCCTGAGACGACGCCGGTCGCCCATCATGCCGTCGTCATTCCGACCAGCCGAAAGGCTTTGCCGGCAAAGCCGGACACAGCGCCGGCAAAGAATGCCAACAAGGTGCTCGATGCGCGCGTGCGTATCCACCGGCTGCTGCTCGAAGAGATCAATCTTGTCGCGCTGGAGCGTTTGCCGAAGGATGAGATGCGCCGGCAAGTGCATGATTTCGTGTCGGAAAAGACCAAGCAGGAGCGGATGGCGATCAACACCGTCGAGCTTGACGCGCTGGTCGACGACATCGTCGACGAGATGGTCGGCCTCGGTCCGCTCGAGCCGCTGCTCAAGGACCCGGACATCAACGATATCCTGATCAACGGCCACATGAACTGCTTTGTCGAAAAGAAGGGCAAGCTGCAGCCGGTCCACATTCCGTTCAAGGACGAGGCGCATCTCCTGCGCATCGTCAACAAGATCGTCGCCGCGGTTGGTCGCCGCGTCGACGAATCGCAGCCGATGGTCGATGCCCGCATGCTGGACGGCTCGCGCTTCAACGCGGCCATCCGCCCGGTTGCGGTCGATGGGCCGCTGGTGTCGATCCGAAAATTCTCCAAGAACAAGCTCGGCCTGCACAAACTGGTCGAATTCGGCGCCATCACCCAGAACATGGCCGAAGTGCTGGCGGCGGCCGTGCATGCCCGCAAGACGACGATCATTTCGGGCGGTACCGGCACCGGCAAAACGACCATGCTCAATGCGCTGTCGGCCTTCATTCCCGAGGACGAGCGGCTGATCACCATCGAGGACGCGGCCGAGCTCCAACTGCAGCAGCCGCATGTCGCGCGTATGGAAACACGTCCGGCTAACATCGAAGGCCATGGCGAGCTGAAGCAGCGCGACCTGGTCAAGAACGCACTGCGCATGCGCCCCGACCGCGTCATCCTCGGCGAGTGCCGGGGCGAGGAGGCTTTCGACATGCTGCAGGCAATGAACACCGGCCACGAAGGGTCGATGGCGACCATCCATGCCAACACGCCGCGCGACGCCATTTCGCGGCTCGAGCAGATGCTCGGCATGACCGGCATGCCGATGACGGTGCAGTCGATCCGCAGCCAAATCGCCAGCGCGCTCGACCTGATCGTTCAGCTGACGCGCCTGTCCGACGGCAAGCGCAAGGTGACCAGTGTCGCCGAGGTGACCGGCATGGAAGGAGATGTCATCCAGATGCAGGAGATCTTCCGCTTCGTGCGTACCGGCATGGAGGCCGACGGCAGGATTCTGGGCCACTACGAGGCGACCGGCATCCGGCCGCGCTTCCTTGAGGATCTGCGTGCCATGGGCATCGAGTTTCCCGGACGATATTTCGAACCCGGCCGGCCGCAGGAGTAGCCAAGTGTTCGATGGAATGAGCGCTATCTATGTCGTTTATGCCGCGGCCGCGCTGACCGGCATCCTGATCGCCGAGGCCTGCTACCTGCTTTATGCCGGCCGCAGCGACAAGCGCACCGCCATCAACCGGCGCATGAAGCTGCAGGAAAACAAGATCAGCCAGGAGCAGGTGCTTGTCCAACTGCGCAAGGAACGCGGCCTCGACGCAGGCACGCCGCTGTTTTCGCTGGATCGGTTCCGCGCTTTGCGAACCCAGTCGGGCATGATCATGCCGCTGTCGAAATTCCTGATGATCAGCTGCGGCGTGGCGATGGCGATGACCCTGGTCGCCATCTGGTACGGCTTGCCGCCGCTGATGGGGCTTGTGCTGTTTGTGGTGCTTGTGCCGGTGCTGCCGGTGATCACGCTGCGCTTCAAGCGCAAGCGCCGGGTAAAGCGGTTCGGCATGCAATTGCCGGAGGCGCTGGAACTGATCACGCGTGGCCTGAAGGCCGGCCACCCGGTGCCGGTGGCGATCGCCATGGTGGCGCGCGAGATGCCCGACCCGATCGGCACCGAGTTCGGCGTCATCGCCGACGAGGTGACCTATGGCTCCGATCTGGTTTCGGCGTTGAACTCGCTGTTCGACCGGGTCGGCCAGGAGGATCTGCCGCTGTTCGTCACCGCCGTCTCGATCCAGACCAGTTCGGGCGGCAATCTGCGCGAGATCCTCGACGGCCTGGCGACGACGATCCGCGAGCGCGGCAAGCTGCGCCGCAAGGTGCGCGCCATTGCGACAGAAGGTCGGATGTCGGCCTACATCCTGACAGCGGTGCCGGCGTTGCTGTTCACCGCCATTATGGCGCTGATGCCGGGCTTCTACCGCGACGTCTGGGGCGAGGCGAAAACCTGGTACCTGCTCGGCGGCTCGATCACCTGGCTGATGCTGGGCAATCTGATCATGTTCAAGATGTCGAATTTCAAGTTCTGACATGCAGGGCTTCATCGAATTCCTCGCCTCGCTTGCGCCGACCTCATTGATGCCGGTGGCCATCCTGCTGCTGGCGGCGGGTGCTGCCGCTGTTGCCTGGCCTGTTGTCATGGCGAAGGGCGACCGCAACGAGGTCATGCGCCGGCTCAGGGTCGACAACGGCCCCGTGGCCGCCAAACCAGAGCCGGTGCAGAAGAAGAATACCGGCGTCGTGCGCGAGAAGGCGGTGAAGCGGGCGCAGGAATTCTACGCCAGGAGCGATCCGGAAAATGTCGCCCGGCTGCGCATGAAGCTCATCCAGGCGGGCTACATGGAGCCGCGCGCTGTCGGCACGTTCTTCCTGATCCGGTTCAGCGCGATGATCGGCACGGCAATCGGTGTGTTTGTGCTCAACCGGTGGATGGCCAGCCCGGACGCGACGATGGCCAGTCGCTGGACATTCGTCATCCTGTCGGGAGCGGCCGGCTATTTCCTGCCCGGCCTAATGTTGAGCCAGAAAGTGCGGGAACGCAGGCGTGAGTACCGCAACGGCTTTCCCGATTTCATGGACCTGATGATTGTCTGCTCGGATGCCGGCATGAGCATGGAGGCGGGCATAGAGCGCGTCTCCAAGGAACTCGCCAAGACCTATCCCGCGCTCAGCCAGAACCTGCAGCTGGTGTCGTTGGAGCTGAGGGCAGGGCGCAGCCTCGACGATGCGCTGAAGGCGCTCGCCGACCGCCTCAGCCTGGACGAAGTGCGTTCCTTCGCCACGCTGCTGCAGCAGTCCAAGGAACTCGGCACCAGCCTGTCGGGGGCGTTGCGCGTTTTTTCCGACGACATGCGCCATAAGCGTATGTCGTTGGCCGAGGAAAAGGCGCACGCTCTGCCGGCCAAGATGTCGGTGCCGGTGGTGGTATGCATCCTGCCGGTGGTGCTGATGATCGCGGCCATTCCAGTCATCGTCAAAATGACGGCGCAATAGCATGATGCCGAAAGGTGTGAGGCTTCGATTCGAGCTGAAATCGTCCGGGTCTAGCGAGCGCCCCACAAAAGTCCTAGCAAGGGGACTGACAAACCATTGTTATGACCGTACTCGGCCTTGCAGGTGAGAAGTCCATGCTGTTGCGCACCCTCTTTCTCGGCCTTGCCGCAGCCACCCTGTCGCCCGCCTGGGCCGTGGCCGACGATTGCGGCGATGCCGCCGCCCTGGTGCAGCAGGCCTACCCCAAAGCTCGAAAGAGCGCCGACGGCACCTCGTTCACGCTCGAACCCCATTTCAGCATCGCCCTGACGGATGGCGACACGCCGTTTGGGCTGAGCTGCAAGATCTGGCCTGCCCATGACGACCTGCTGTTGGTAGCCGTGCCGCTGATCGACAGCGCCCAATCCAGCGACGATGGCCATGTCGGCGATATCGAGCTTCTGGTCGTCGACAGGAACAGCCAGCGTGTGCGCCTGCGCCTGCTCCAGCCGGGGCTGATCACCGATGATGCCATCGCCATCCGCAAGGTCGAATTCGATACCGGCCGCTACAGGCTGGCGCCCGGGGTCATGGCCTTCGGCCTGCGCATCGAAATCGCGAACCATTCGCAAGCCAACCCCTTCAGCGAAACCGACCTGCGGCTTTATGTTCTCGCCGGCGATGCCCTGCGCCTGGTGCTCGATGGCCTTGTCGTGGCCGGCAATGGCGGCGAGGGCGACACCAATTGCGCGGGATCTTTTCGTTCGACTGAGGTCAGCCTGGCAATGAGCCCGACGAGCCATCACGGCTATCACGACATGGTCGCGCTCGAGCGGACGCAAACCGATGACCCGTCTCCCGACAAGGATGGCGAGTGCCAGTCCCATCCCGGCAAGCCGGTGAAACGGACCTACCGGCTGCGCTATGATGGCAACCGCTATCCGGTTCCCGAGGCACTCAAGGTCATGGGTCCGTGAAAAGGCCGCGCGCGTCCTTGCAGGGATAACCCTCGTCTCGTGGTTAATGGCTGGTGTGCCCGAAGCCGAATTTTGGCGGCGTTTCGGCACCGAAGTTTAATCGCCGCTGATATATTGTGTTTCCTGAAGAACGACCCGGCAAATCGGGCGATGAGGCAGGGGCATGCGTCACAGTAATTTCACGGCAATGGCCGCAATGGCGGCCGTCTTGATGATGTCTGGCTGTACGACGAGTGGCGTCGACACCACCAAGACCACCGCCATCCAACCGGCGGCAAAAGACACCGAAACCTCCGATCTGGCGCAAGGCAAGGCGCAGTTTCGCGACGCCAATTACGGCCTCGCCGAAAAGCACTTCCGCAAGGCCGTCGAGTTGAAGGCCGACAATGCGGAGGCCTGGATGGGGCTCGCCGCTTCCTATGATGAACTCGGCCGCTTCGACTTCGCCGACCGAGCCTACGGCCAGCTTTTGAAGGTCGCCGGCCGCAAGCCGCAGATCGTCAACAATATGGGCTATTCGCAACTGCTGCGCGGCAATCGCAAGAAGGCCAAGGCGCTGCTGCTCGAAGCGAAGGCCGGCATGGCCGATCCCACCGTCGTCAACGCCAACCTCGCTCTCTTGAACAAGGGTTGATCTCGCATCCATGGGTCCGGTTTCGGGACACGTGCCATCGACGCTTTGTAAACCCTATCCGCAGGTTGCATCGATGGATTGCCTGAAAACCCGTATCTGAGGGCTGCCGCTGACTTAGAATGCAGCGCAACCGCCGACGCTCAAGAGGCCCTTGCCCGATATGCTGGACTTCAGTTCGCTCCTGCTCGCAGCCGCGCTGTCGGGCATATGCCTTAGCGTCACCATGTTTGCGATCTGGTTCACCGCGCCCAAGGCAGGTTTCGTGCTGACGGTTGCGTGCGGAATTCTGGTGCTCGTCGCGCATGTGATCCTGTTCTGGCGGTACACCAAGGATCCCGATCCGCTGCTTTGCCAGATCGTGCTCGCACTGCTCAGCCTGGGGTTCCTGATCATCTGCTTGTCGGCCATGCAATTTCTGGGGGTGCCCGGCTACGGACGCGCCGTTGCACCGGCGCTTGGCGCCATGGCCATTTGTGCCGTCGTGACCTTTATGGGCTTTGACGGCATTGGCTTCATCGTCACCTACACCACGGTGACGGCGCTGCTGTCGGCGATCGGTGCCATGTTCTGGATCAACGGCAGTCACGACCGCCGCATCCTTCTGGTGGTTTCGTTTCTGAGCGGCACCTGCGCGATGTCGTTTGCGCTTTGCGGCCTGGTTCTGCTGACCAAGGGGCAATGGACGCTCGCGGTTGCGCCCGACAACTGGGCCGAACGATTGAATTCCGTGGTGGCGGTCGCCTGCATGACCGGACTCGGAGCGTTGACGCTCTCCCTCCATCATCTGCAGGCGCAAATCGAGCTCAAGGCCGAGACTATGACCGATCCGCTGACAGGGTTGCTGAACCGCCGGGCATTGACGTCGCTCTACGGCGAACGGAGTTTCGGTCCGTTCATGTCCATCGTCATGTTCGACCTCGACCATTTCAAGCGGACGAACGATGTCTACGGTCACCCGGTAGGGGATCAGGTCTTGTGCCGTTTTGCCGCCGTCATCAAAAAGTATGCCCGGCCCGGCGTCGACGCTTTTCGCCTTGGCGGCGAGGAGTTCGCAATCGTCATGTCGCGGATGACGGACGAAAAAGCTTACGATCTCGCCAGCAAGATCGGCGTGGCGTTCGGCACCGAAATCGTCCCCACCCAGCTCGGCAAGTTGCGCAGCACGGTCAGCGGCGGCATCGGCTTTGGCGAGGCAAGCGGCAGCAGGCTGGACAACGTGCTCGCCGAGGCGGACGCGGCGCTCTATGCCGCCAAACGCGCCGGGCGAAATTGTGTCATCAGCCGCAAGAGGATGGGCAAGGCCGAGCCGATCAAGCCGGCCTTGCGCTCAGCGTAATTACTCCGCGGCCCCCAGATAGTCCGACAGCGGCGGGCACGAGCAGACCAGGTTGCGATCGCCGGCGACATTGTCGATGCGTGACACCGGCGGCCAGTACTTGGCTGCCGTGTCGGGGTCGCCTGCCGGATAGGCCGCTTCCAGGCGCGAGTAGGGATGGGTCCACTGGCCGGCCAACGCCTCGGCGGCGGTGTGCGGCGCGTTGACCAGCGGATTGTCGGCCAAAGGCCATTCGCCCCTGGCGACTTTTGCTGCCTCTGCCGATATGGCGATCATGGCCTCGCAGAAGCGGTCGAGTTCCCGCTTGGGCTCGGACTCGGTCGGCTCCACCATCAGCGTGCCGGCGACCGGGAAGGACATGGTCGGCGCGTGAAAACCATAGTCGATCAAGCGCTTGGCGACATCGTCGACACTGATGCCTGCACTCTCCTTGAGCACACGGGTGTCGAGGATGCATTCATGCGCGACGCGTCCCTGCCTGCCCTTGTAGAGCACCGGGAAATGCGCACCGAGCCGCGTCGCGATATAGTTGGCGGACAGGATCGCCGTCTCGGTCGCCTGCTTGAGGCCCGAGGCGCCCATCATGCGGATATACATCCAGGTGATCGGCAGGATCGAGGCGCTGCCGAAGGGGGCGGCGGAGACGGCGTGCGCCGAGCCTTCGGTGACATGGCCGGGCAAATACGGCTTCAAATGCGCCTTGACGCCGATCGGCCCGATGCCGGGTCCGCCGCCGCCATGCGGTATGCAGAAGGTCTTGTGCAGGTTCATGTGGCAGACATCGGCGCCAATATCGCCGGGACGGGCAAGCCCGACCAGCGCGTTGAGGTTGGCACCGTCGAAATAGACCTGGCCGCCATGCTCATGGATCAGTGCGCAGAGATCGCGTGCGCCTTCCTCGAACACGCCATGCGTCGAGGGATAGGTGAACATCAGCGCCGCGAGATTTTGCGCATGTTCAGCCGCCTTGGCCTTCATGTCGTCCATGTCGATGTTGCCGTCTTCGGTGCAGCGCACGACGACGACGTTCATGCCGGCCATCGCCGCGCTCGCGGGATTGGTACCATGCGCCGAGGAGGGGATCAGGCAGACGGTGCGGTGGTTGTCGCCGCGTGAGCGGTGATAGCCGCGGATGGCGAGCAGGCCGGCATATTCGCCCTGGCTCCCGGCATTGGGCTGCAAGGTGACGGCGTCGAATCCGGTGATCTCCGACAGCCAGCCCTCCAGCTCACCGATCATGGCACGGTAGCCTGTCGAGTGCGCGGCCGGGGCGAAAGGGTGCAGATTGGCAATGCTCGGCCAACTCACCGGCATCATCTCGGCGACGGCGTTGAGCTTCATGGTGCAGGACCCCAGTGGGATCATGGCGCGGTCGAGCGCCAGGTCCTTGTCGGCGAGCCGGCGCAGGAAGCGCATCATCTCGGTTTCCGACTTGTTTTCGTGGAAAACAGGCTGGGTCAGGAACTCCTTGCCGCGCGGCTTGCCGGGCACCGTGCTGTCGGCGGAGACACCAGCCTTGGCGCCGAACAGGGCCGCTATTGCGTCGAGATCGGCCTCGGTCGAAGTTTCGTCGAAGGCAATGCCGATATGGTCGGCATCGACGGCACGCAGCAATCTGCCACCCTTTTCAGCCGCAGTGGCGATCGAAGTTGCCTTGCCCTTCACCTCCGCCGTCACCGTGTCGAAGCGGCTTGAACCGAGCACGGAGATACCTGCTGCTTTGAGCCCGGAGGCGAGACGATTGGCCAGCGTGTGGATGCGCCCGGCAATCGCCTGCAGCCCGGCGGGGCCGTGCCAGATGGCATAGGCAGTCGCCATGTTGGCGAGCAACGCCTGCGCGGTGCAGATGTTGGAGGTCGCCTTGTCGCGGCGGATATGCTGTTCGCGCGTCTGCAAGGCAAGCCGGTACCCAGGCCGGCCCTTGCTGTCGGTAGACTGGCCAACCAGGCGGCCGGGCATCAACCGCGTGAGCCTGTCGGAGACGGCGCAATAGGCCGCGTGCGGGCCGCCAAAGCCCATCGGCACGCCAAAACGCTGCATCGGGCCGACGGCGATGTCGGCGCCGAGCTTGGCCGGCGCGTCGGTCAGCGTCAGGCCGAGCGGGTCGGCGATGAAGACGACGATAGCCCCGGTCGCGCGCGCCTTGTCGATCGCTGCCTTGTGATCGCCATAGATGCCAAATGTATCCGGCCAGGAGACAAGCAGGGCGGCGGTGTTGTCGTCGATCGTTTCGCCATCGATCTCGATGCCGAGCGGCTCGGCACGGGTGCGCACCACGTCCAGCGTTTGCGGATGCGGCGTGCCGGCAAGTGCGACCTTGGTTCGCTTGTCACGGTGGTGGCGCAAGGCGATGCCGACGGCTTCGGCCACGGCGGTTGCCTCATCCAGCAGCGAGGCCGAGGCCACCGGCAGGCCGGTCAATTCGGTGACCAGCGTCTGGAAGTTGAACAGCATTTCGAGCCGGCCTTGGCTGATCTCTGCCTGATAGGGCGTGTAGGCCGTGTACCAGGCAGGATTCTCGAACAGATTGCGCTGGATAACCGGCGGGACATGGACGCCGTGATAACCGGCGCCGATGAAGCTTTTCAGCACCGTATTCCCGGACATGACAGCCGAGAGTTCGGCCAGCGCTTCCGCTTCGCTCGCCGGTGCTGGTAGGGCAAGCGGCCGATCGAGCCGGATCGACTTCGGTACGGACTGGCTGATCAGTGTCTCGATCGAGGGCACGCCGATGGCGGCCAGCATCGCCCTGGTGTCGTTGAGGCCGGGACCGATATGGCGGGCCGAGAAGGGGTAGGGTGCTGCGGTCATGTCAATAAGTCCTGATATCAACCGATATGGGCTTTGTAGGCGGCCTCATCCATGAGGCCAGAGAGCTGGCTTTCGTCGGCAAGCTTCATCTTCCACAGCCAGCCGGCCCCTGTTGCGGCCGAGTTGACCAGTGACGGATCCGACGACAGCGTGCCGTTGGCCTCTGTGATCTCGCCATCGACCGGTGCATAGACATCGGATGCCGCCTTGACGGATTCGACCACGACGGCGGTGTCGCCCTTGGTCAATTTTTTTCCGGTCTCCGGCAGTTCGACGAAGACGAGGTCGCCGAGCTGCTCCTGCGCGTAATCAGTGATGCCGACCGTGGCGATGCCGCCCTCGACGCGGAGCCACTCGTGATCCGATGTGAAATAGGTCGTTGCCATTGAGATCATCCTTTGCGGTAGCGATGGGGTGTGAAGGGCAGGGAACTGATATCGACTGGGATTTTCGTCCCGCGCACATCGGCGAAGACCCGCGTTCCGGGCTTTGCCAGAGGTGTCGAGACATAGCCCATGGCGACCGGATGGCCGGCCGAGGGGCCGAAGCCGCCCGATGTGACCTGGCCGGCCGGATTGCCGTCGGCGTCAAAAAGCGCGGCACCGCCACGCACCGGCTGGCGACCTTCCGGCTTAAGCCCTACCCGCTTTTGCGCGGGTCCTCGTTCCACGGCGGCGCGGAGCGCATCGGCGCCGATGAAAGCGCCGGAAGCGCGGATGTCCTTTGGAATTGCCCACATCAAGGCGGCGCTGGCCGGATCGGTCTCCGGCGTGATGTCCTGGCCATGCAGGCACAGTCCTGCCTCCAGCCGCAGGCTGTCGCGGGCGGCCAGGCCGATCCACAGCACGCGTTCGTCGCCGAGCAGCTTGGCGACGAGGTCGCGTGCATCGGCTTCCGGCAGGCCGATCTCGAAACCGTCCTCGCCCGTATAGCCCGACCGGCTCATGAACCAGTTTTTGCGCGGTTCGACACCATGCATGAAAAGCAGCGAGCCGGTCTCGATGCCGGCGCGGGAAAGGGCGGCCCAGGCTTCAGGACCCTGGATGGACAGGAAGACGCGGTCGAGCGGCTCGACTCTGGCGTCGAAATCCGCGGCAAGTGCACGCAAATGCTTTTCATCGGCGACGGCGTTGCCTGCGTTGGCGACTACCATGAACCTGCTATCGCCAAGTCTGGTGACGATGAGGTCGTCCAGGATGCCGCCTGCCTCGTTGAGGAAAAAGGACAGTTTGGACTGTGAGATTTGGAGTGCGCCTGCATCCAAGGGGCAAGCGCGGTTGAGCAGCGCAACCGCCTCCGGCCCGCTGACTTCGAATAGCTTCATATGCGAGATGTCGAACAGGCCGGCCTGTTCGCGGGTGTGAAGATGTTCCTTCATGACGCCCGCCGGATAGGTCAGCGGCATCGACCAGCCGGCAAAAGCGCCAAAGCGCGCACCGGCGGTTACATGGATGTCTTCGAGGGGTAGGTGTCTTGTATCGTCGCCCGTCATGTCGTCTCCAGAGTCGCACGCAATCGGTCGCGAATGGCGACCAGTCCGTGCCCCTCTGTCTGAAGCCTGAGAGACTCGCGCAGCCGGAACTCTGTCAGCGGCGCTTACACCTTCGGCGCGGGGGCAAGCCCCGACTTTCCAGAGTGTCTTTCCCGTCTACGGTTCTTTTGCCTGAGAGATTTCGGGCGATTTCCCCTTCGGCGACAGCTCTCGCTGTTCTCTCCCGCAAACAGGTAGGACTCAGACCCTGAGTCCTCGACGCGCCATCCATAGCTCGCGCGCGACGGCTTGTCACCTGTCAGCGACATCTAAAGCGCGTGCATGCCATTCTTCAAAACCGCGGCACGTTTTGGGCGATATGCGTTGGCCGACAAGTCTTCGCTAACCACGCCGTTTGCCGGTTTTTCAAGACACTGCTGATATGTTGGCTTGTATGACGCTTGGGGCCGGCGCTTGGCGACGGCGGACGGGGACGACAAATGGGCGAATTGATCATGAGCGCGCCGGTGGCCGGGCTGACCTCGAAAATCCGCATCGCCGCGGAGGACGTGGCGATGTTGCGCCATGAAGTGTTCGGCGATGGCGTCGTGACGCGCGGCGAGGCCGAGGCGCTGTTTGCGCTCGATGCAACGGCGAAGGACAAATGCCAGGAATGGCCGCCCTTCTTCGTCGAGGCGGTCACCGACTATATCGTCCACCAGGAAAAGCCGTCGGGCTATATCTCGCAAGACAATGCCGACTGGCTGATCCGCACGATCTCGCGCGATGGCATGGTCGACAGCCGGACCGAGCTCGAATTGCTGGTGCATGTGCTGGAACAGGCGAAATCGTCGCCGAGCCAGCTTTGTGTGTATGCGCTGGAGCAGGTGGCGCATGCCGTCATTGACGGCAAGGGGCCGCTGATGCTCGGCGGCACGCTGGCTCCCGGCCTCATCGCACAGGCGGAGGTCGAGTTGCTGCGCCGGATCCTCCATGCCCATGGCGGCGACGGCAACATCGCCATCACGCGCGCCGAGGCCGAGGTGCTGTTCAAGATCAACGAGTGCACTGCTCAAGGGCACAACGATCCGTCCTGGAACGAGCTGTTCGTCAAGGCGATCGCCAATTTCGTCATGTGCTCGGCCGGCTACGAAGCACCGACGCGCGATGTGGCGCTGCGCCGTGATGCCTTCCTCGAACATGCGGATCCGGAAATAGGCGGCTTCTTCAGCCGCATGATCTCCGGCGGCCTTGCCGGCATCATGGAAGCCTATCGGTCGCCAGGCGACATCGAGGCCGAGTGGGAAGCCAAGAACAGGGCGGCCGAGGCGCTGGCCCGCCGCGCCGAGACGGTCGATGCCGGTGAAGCCGGCTGGCTGATCGAACATATCGGCGTCGACAGGCCTCTTTATGAGAACGAACGCGCGCTGTTGACCCTGATCAAGCACGCCTCACCGGAAATCCATCCGGCGCTGAGGCCGCTGCTCGACAAGGTCGCCTGAGCGGTAGGGGTTGCCTGAGCGGTATGGGTTGCCTCGGTCAAAGCTGGGGTTGCCCGATTAGATCTGGTCGACGTCGATGTATATCCTTGCCAAGCCTTCCCTGACGGTCGACATGGCATCGGCGACGCTGATGGCGATGTGGTCGTGCATGAGCCTTGCGGCCCTGTCGGCATCGCGGGCTACCATGGCCCGGGCGATTTCGCTGTGTTCGGTGTAGGTCGTCGACAATCGCCGGTGCTTCTCCACTTCGATCTTGCGAACGAAATGGATGCGCGTGTTAATGCCTTCGAGCATGCGCGCCAGTTCGGGATTGCCCGACAGCCTGGCGATGCGGTTGTGAAACTCCTCGTCCCTGGCGGTCAGCTCAGTGCTGGAAAACGAGTCGGCGCGCGCCATGGTGAGCGCCCACCAGTCGACGAGCGCGGCGAGTTCCTCATCAGTCGCGCGCTGGATCGCCAGCCTGACGGAGCGGTCCTCGAGCACCGCTCGCACGTCGGAAAGATTGACGATCTCGTCGACATCGAAGCCCCGGCAAAAGAAGCCGCGATTGGTCTGGAAAGTGATGAGTTCCTCCGTGACCAGCCGCTGGAGCGCTTCCCGGACTGGGCTGCGGCTGACATTCAGCCTGGCGGCAAGCACCACTTCGTTGATGCGCTCGTTCGGCTTGAAGCGATAATCCATCGCCATGCGACGGATTTCTTCATAGACACGCGGGCCGGTCTTGATCGGCTTGGATGCCAACGCTGCGCTGTTGTCCCGGTTGCTTTGCCTGGCGGGTCGGAGCATGGCGTCGTCAGGCCTTTGCGGCGCTTGGTTCGGCGAACCGCGCCTGTGTGGGAAGGATGCCGTCGAGGGCGATCGGCGCTGCCCGGCCGGCGATCAGATCGGCGACGATACGGGCCGATCCATGCGCCATGGTCCAGCCGATATGGCCGTGCCCGGTGTTCAGCCACAGGTTTCGGATGTCGCGCAGGCCGAGGATCGGCAGGTTGTCGGGCGTCATGGGCCTCAGGCAGGCCCGCATCTCGGCGCCATCATAGGCGATGCCGTGCGGGAACAGGTCCTGCGTGACGCGCTTCATGAAGGCGAAATCCGAAGGCTTGTGGCTGCGATCATAGCCAGCGAATTCCGCGGTGGCGGTCACGCGGATGCGATCGCCCATCGGCGTGATGGCGACGAGATTGTGCTCATCGATGACAGGGAGTTTTGGAGCCAGCGCCTGATCGACGATGGGAATGGTCAGGGAATATCCCTTGACCGGATAGATCGGCAGACCAAGGCCGATCTTGCGGGCGAGGACGGGGCTCTCGGCGCCGAGACACAGAACGTAGGTGTCGGCCAGAAACTCTCCCTTGTCGGTGACGATCTTGGTGATCGTTTCCTTTCTGCGTTCGATCCCCACGATCCTGGTCCCTGTCAGGATCTTGCCGCCCCTATTTTCGACGATGGCCGCCAGCGCGCGCGTGAACTTGGCGGCGTCGCCGGTTTCGTCGGTCGGACACAATACGCCGCCGGCGATGATGTCGCGCGACGAAGCCAGCGCCGGCTCGCGGTCAACGATTTCCTGCGCGTCGACGATACGGATCTCCTGGCCGTCGGCCTCCAGCAGGCGCATGTTGGCGATGCCCTTGTCGAGCGCCTGGCGGTTGCGGTGGAAGTAAAGAATGCCGGCCGATGTCCTGTCGTACTGGATCGCTTCCTCCCTGACGACCGCCTGCAGGACCGATTGGGAATGGACCGCAAGCCGATGTTTGAGAAGGGTGTTGCGACGCGCTTTGGCGGCCGTGCATTGCATGAGGAAGCGCAGCGACCAGCTGTAGAGATGCGGGTCGGCGGAGAGCTTGAAACGAAGCGCCTGGTCTTTCTGGAACAGCGACTTCAGCAGGATTTTTGGCGCGGCCGGCGATGACCAGACGAAGGAATGGCCGGGCGCGATCATGCCGGCATTTGCCCAGCTTGCCCCTTCGGCCACCTGTGATGCCTGCTCGAGAACGGTGACCGTGTGGCCGTCCTTCTGCAACTGATAGGCAGTGGTGATCCCGACAACGCCACCGCCCAAGATCAATATGCGCATCGCTGACCCGAATGGTTGTCGTTTCTATTGTCGACAATTCAACAGGAGGACGCTGGCCATTGTCAACGGCGCGTGGGTCGACGATCGATTCACCGTTCAGACAGGGCGAAATCCCGGCATTTCCCGGTTCCCAAAATTGGAACGGAGCTCTTGACACGTTTGGCAAAGTTGTCGCTTCTATTGTCGACAATTCTGATTGGCATCAGGAAGGGGACTGCGCCATGGACGCCCCGCTTAGCCGCGCCGACGATGCGCTTGTCGTCGACAAGGAACACATTCCCTTCAAGACCGACGACGGCATCGGCACCCGCGCCAATCTCGGCCTGCTCGTCCTTCGAACCGACCAGACCATCGAGGATGAATTCCGCTATGCGCTGCCCGCGCGCGACATCGCGCTGTACGAGGCGCGGCTCTACAGCGATGTCGAGATCACGCCGGAAAACCTGATGAAGATGTCGGCCGTCATCCCGGAAACTGTCGGGCTCTTGCCGGACGTCAAGTTCGATGTGATCGGTTTTGCCTGCACCTCGGGAGCGCTGGTTATCGGCGAGCACAAGGTCGCCGAACGCGTTCATGAGGTGCTGCCGGGCGTGCAAGTGACCAACCCGGTGACGGCGGCAAGGGCGGCGCTGAAGGCCCTGGGCGTCTCGCGGATCGCGCTGCTCACCCCTTATCTGGCGAAAATCAATCATTCGCTACGTGCATCGCTGATGGCGCGGGGGATGGACATTCCGGTCATGGGCTCCTTCAACGAGGCGGATGACAATGTCGTTGCGCGCATCACGCCGGCATCGGTCAAGCAGGCCATCTTGGAAATCGGTGCGTCGAGCGACTGTGAGGCGGTGTTCGTTTCCTGCACCAGCATGCGCGTTGCCCGCATCATCGAGGACGTCGAGAAGGAACTGGGGAAACCGGTAACCTCGAGCAACCATGCACTTGCTTGGCATATGCTGCGGCTTGGCGGCATTGGCGAGCAGATTGCCGGAAAGGGCGAACTGTTTCGCCGCTCGCTAGGCTAGCATCTTCAGAGCCGGAATTGCGGTGTTCAGATCAGATCCCGCCGTACCAGTCGTAGCCATTGTCTTCCCAATAGCCGCCGCGACCGCCGCCGACAGTGGCGAAGCCGTCGACCAGCTCGATCTTGTAGAGATATTTCGGCATCTTGTAGCCGAGTTGGCGCTCGACGCGAACCCGCAGCGGAGCGCCGTTCTCGACCGGCAGCGGCTTGCCGTTCAGGCCATAGGCGAGGATCGTCTGTGGGTGGCGGGCATCGACCAGGTCGATGCTGCCGTAATATTTGATGTCGCCCGACAGGCTGCGGTCGATCGTGTCGAGGCAATGGAACATGACGTAACGCGCCTGCGGTTTGACCATCGCCTGGTCCAGCACCAGCGACAGCGGCGTGCCGGTCCATTTGGCGATGCAGCTCCAGCCTTCGACGCAGTCATGGCGGGTGATCTGGGTGCGGCTCGGCATATTCTGGAGTTGCTCGCGGCTGAGCGACAGCGGCTTCTCGACAAGGCCTGAAACCTCCAGTCGCCAGTCGGCAAAGTTGTTGGCGAGCAAGCCCTTGTAGACATCGTCATCGGGAGCGGTGACACCATTCGGCCGCTGCGGCTGGCGGATGTCGGCCTCGGTGAATTCCGGGGCGAGCGCGTCACTTCCGGCAAGCAGCCGCTGTGCGCGGTAGGTCAGGCCATTGGCGTTTTCGAGGAAACTGCGCAGGCCGCTGCCAACACCTAGCTGACTGTCGAAGGCGTCGCAGCCCGACAGCATGATGCCGGAGGCACCAAGGCTGGCACCGGTCAGGAATTTGCGGCGGCTGATCTCAAACTTCGCCATGTCAGGCACTCCTCTCGACGTTTTTGTCGTCCTGTGCGGGAGGATCGGTGCGATACCAGCCGGTGATGATCGAACGCAGTTCGTTGATCGGGCCGGCGGCCAGGATCATCAGGATATGGACGACGAAGAAGGCGACCAATAGCACCATGACGGTGAAATGGATGGTGCGTGCCGTCTGCCGGCCACCGAGCAGATCGTTGAGGAACGGCAGCACCGAATTCATGCTCGGCGACATGGCCAGACCGGTGATGATCATCAGCGGCAACAGCACGAACAGCACCCCGCCATAGGCCATCTTCTGCAGCGTGTTGTATTCGCGCGTGTGGTGGAATTTGAGCTTGGCGTGGTCGACGATGTCTTGCGGCAATCGCTTCAAATCGTCGAGGCGTGGCGCGAGATCGCGCCGCAGATGGCCGTTCACGGTGCTGGCGACAAACCAGACGATCAACGTCGTGGCCAGTATCCAGGCAAAGAAGAAATGGATGACGCGCGCGGTGCCGAGATCATAGTAGGACGGGATGGTCGCCCAGGAGGGAAAGGCGCGGGACGTCTCCTGGCCGGCCGGACCCGACCAGCCGAGCACGCCAGTGGTGTCGAAGCGATGCCCGAAGATTTCCGTGTAGCCGCGCGGACCCGCATCGGAATTCTCGGCGCCGATGGCGAAGATGGTGTTGTTGTATTCGAAGCCCGATTCTTTGCCGATATAGAGCTGCGGACGGGCATTGAAGATCTGCAGGCCTGACAGCAGCATGAAGAACAACGAGATAGCCCAGAGCCAATGCGTCAGCCGTGTCCAGCGCGACTGCCGGTAGATCAGCGTTTTGTCGTTCGACGCCGAAGCGCCTGGATCGGCGGCGGATTGGCTTCTGGCAACGGATTCCATCGTGTTTCGTCTCCCGGCCTCGCGGCATGGCCTGCGCGTTCATTGTCCTCCTGATACGTCGCGATCCAAACCGATGTTTCATCTGATCACGGATTTATTACGGACCGCCCAGGCTGACGGCGAGATTGACGGCGGCGGCGACGATGACCGTGTTGAAGAAAAACGACAGGATCGAATGGACAAGCACGACACGACGCATATGCGTGGTCGAGATGTTGGTATCGGCGGTCTGTGCCGTCATGCCGATCACCGTCGAGAAGTACAGGAAATCCCAGCCCTCCGGCCGTTTGCCACCCGGGAACAGCAGTCCGCCGACAGGGATTTTCTTCCTGGTCTCGGCATCCACAGCATCGCCGTCCATCCAGTAGACATGAGCATAATGGAGCGCTGCCATGGCATGAATGGTGAACCAGCCGAGCGGGATCGACAGCAGCGCGAAGGTGAGCTCGACGGGATGGCTTCTGTCCTTCTGATTGATCAGTAGGAACAATGAGATAACGGCAACGCCGACGACGACAAGCGTCACAGCGAAGATGACCAGCACCGGCTGGTCCGTGGCACGCGCATTCCTGCTCAGATACCTGCCGGTGAACTTCGGCATCTGGGCGACGACGAGAATGACATAAGCGGCAAAGAACGCGTTGGCGCCGATCGAATAGGCGAGCGGGGCGTGCAGCAGCAACGCCACGAGAAGCGCAAAAACGCCAACGCAGGCCGACACAGCGAACAACATGTGGCGCTGAATGGGAGACTTCACCGGGGTTTCGGCAGCCATGTCGGTTCCAACCTGGGATGGCGCTCGGTTTCTAGTCTGGTGTGGCGGATTTGAGCGCCCGCCGCAAGATGCGGTCGAGTTCGCCGAGAAATCGCGACCGGTCTTGCGGCGCGAAGCTGGCATTGTAGCCCTTGCTCTCGCCGGTCTCGCGCAGATGCTGCTTCAGGTCACGCATCGCTACCGCCATGCCGATCGTTTCCGGCGTGAAGGGGCGCCCCGTTGGCCCAAGCACATGCGCGCCGAGTGCCACCGCGCGGGCGGCCAGCGGAATGTCGGCGGTGATCACAATGTCGTTGGTGCGTGCATTGTCCACGATCCAGTCGTCGGCGGCATCGGCACCTTTGGAAACCACCACATTGCGGATCATCGGATCGCGCGATGGCCGCAGGCCGCCATTGGAGACGTAGGTGACAACGACGCCATGCCGGTCGGCCACTTTTTCGACCTCGGCCTTGACCGGGCAGGCGTCTGCATCGACGAGAATGGCGGGGAGTTCGCTCATGTTTCTTTTCTCCTCCCACTTGTGAACCACAGAGGTCGCGGGCCGATTGGGCGGCGGCCTGGTATCTTCCTCAGTAAACCACGACGCTTCTGATCGATTTGCCCTCATGCATGAGATCGAAACCCTTGTTGATGTCCTCGAGCTTCAGCGTGTGAGTGATCATCGGGTCGATCTGGATCTTGCCGTCCATGTACCAGTCGACGATCTTGGGCACGTCGGTGCGGCCGCGCGCGCCACCGAAGGCGGTTCCCATCCAGGTGCGGCCGGTGACCAGCTGGAACGGCCGCGTCGAGATCTCCTGGCCGGCACCGGCGACGCCGATGACGACCGACTTGCCCCAGCCGCGATGCGAGGCTTCCAGCGCCTGGCGCATCACCTTGGTGCTGCCGGTGCAGTCGAATGTGTAGTCGGCGCCGCCGATCTGGTCGGCGCCGCGCTTGGTCATGTTGATGAGGTGGGGCACGACATCGCCGTCGATCTCCTTCGGATTGACGAAATGCGTCATGCCGAACCGCTCGCCCCACTCCTTCTTGTCGTTGTTCAAATCGACGCCGATGATCATGTCGGCGCCGGCAAGTTTCAGGCCTTGGATCACGTTGAGGCCGATTCCGCCGAGGCCGAAGACGACGGCGGTGGCGCCGATCTCGACCTTGGCGGTGTTGATCACAGCACCGATGCCGGTGGTGACGCCGCAGCCGATGTAGCAGATCTTGTCGAAGGGCGCGTCGGGGTTGACCTTGGCCAGCGCGATCTCGGGCAGCACGGTGAAGTTGGAGAAGGTCGAGCAGCCCATATAGTGAAAGATCTTGTCCTTGCCGATCGAGAAGCGCGATGAACCATCGGGCATCAGGCCCTGGCCCTGGGTGGCGCGGATGGCCGTGCACAGATTGGTTTTTCGCGACAGGCAGGAATGGCACTGGCGGCATTCGGGCGTGTAGAGCGGGATGACGTGATCGCCCTTCTTGAGCGAGGTGACGCCCTTGCCGATATCGACGACCACGCCGGCGCCCTCGTGGCCGAGGATGGCCGGAAACAGACCTTCCGGATCGGCGCCCGACAGCGTGAATTCGTCGGTGTGGCAGATGCCTGTCGCCTTGATCTCGACCAGAACCTCGCCCTCACGTGGGCCGTCGAGGTCGACCTCCATGATCTCCAGCGGCTTTCCGGCGGCGACAGCGACAGCGGCGCGGGTTTTCATCAGGCGTCCTCCAATGCGATTTTTTTCCAAGGTTTCAGGTTTTGCCGACACGATCAACTGGCAGCTCGCTCCCCGACTGGGCCACGGCGATGAACTGGAATCGCAAGTCGATTGAAAGGCAGTGAATTGCATGGTCGGCTTGACCCTGCAAGCACAGGCCATAAAAGGAACGGCCGACCCGAGGGGATGACATTTCGCATGTTCACCAAGATCCTGATCGCCAATCGCGGCGAAATTGCCTGCCGCGTGATCAAAACGGCGCGCAAGATGGGCATCGCCACGGTTGCCGTCTATTCCGATGCCGATCGCGATGCCGTGCATGTCGAGATGGCCGACGAGGCGGTGCATATCGGGCCTTCGCCAGCCGCGCTGAGCTATCTCGTCCCGGAAAAGATCATCGCCGCCTGCAAGGAAACGGGGGCCCAGGCCGTGCATCCCGGCTACGGATTCCTGTCAGAGCGGGCGGCCTTCTGCGAAGCGCTGGAAGCGGAAGGCATCATTTTCATCGGCCCGAAGCCCAAGGCCATCAAGGCGATGGGCGACAAGATCGAATCGAAGAAGTTCGCCAACGCCGCCAAGGTTTCCACCGTGCCCGGCTGGCTCGGCGTCATCGAGAATGCCGACCATGCCGAAAAGATTGCCGGCGAAATCGGCTATCCCGTGATGATCAAGGCTTCGGCCGGCGGCGGCGGCAAGGGCATGCGCATCGCCTGGAGCGAGGCCGAAGTGCGCAACGGCTTCGACCGCGCGCGCTCGGAAGCCAAGAGTTCGTTCGGCGACGATCGTCTCTTCATCGAGAAATTCGTTGTCGATCCGCGCCACATCGAAATCCAGGTGCTGGCCGACGCGCATGGCAACGCGCTCTATCTCGGCGAGCGCGAATGCTCGATCCAGCGACGCAACCAGAAGGTCGCCGAAGAGGCGCCATCGCCATTCCTGGACGCCGCGACACGCAAGGCCATGGGCGAGCAGTCGGTGGCGCTGGCCAGGGCCGTCGATTACCAGAGCGCCGGCACGGTCGAATTCATCGTCGACAAGGACAAGAACTTCTATTTCCTTGAAATGAATACACGATTGCAGGTCGAGCATCCGGTGACGGAGCTCGTCACCGGCATCGATCTGGTCGAGCAGATGATCCGCATCGCCGCCGGCGCCAAGCTTGCCATCAAGCAAAGCGACGTCAAGCTGAACGGCTGGGCGGTGGAAAGCCGGCTCTATGCCGAAGATCCCAACCGCAACTTCCTGCCGTCGATCGGCCGGCTGACACGCTACCGGCCGCCTGAGGAAGGACAATTCGGCGATGTCGTCATCCGCAACGACACAGGCGTCACCGAAGGCTCCGAAATCTCGATGTTCTACGATCCGATGCTCGCCAAGCTGTGCACCTGGGCGCCGACGCGTCTGGAGGCCATCGATGCCATGTCGGAAGCGCTCGACAGCTTCGTCGTCGACGGTATCGAGCACAACATTCCGTTCCTGGCTGCCTTGATGCAGCATCCGCGTTGGCGGGAAGGGCGGATATCGACCGCTTTCATATCGGAGGAATATCCCGACGGCTTCGCGCCGGTCTTGCCGAACGACGACGAGAAGGCGGTGCTGGCGTCGATCGCGACCGCAGTGGAACTGCTGCGCCGTGATCGGCTTAACCGGCTGGGCGGGCGCCTGGCGCCGCATTCGGGAGCGCTGAAGCGCGACTGGGTCGTGAAGATCGATGATGACTATCTGTCGGCGTCGATCATCGAGGGCATGATTTCCATTCCGATGGAAGTCGATCTGTCGATCGAGGGCGGCAGGGCATTGACCGTTGCATCAGACTGGCGGCCGGGCGATCTGGTCTGGCGCGGCACGGTCGGCAAGCGCAAGGTTACGGCTCAGGTCAGGCCGGTTGCCAACGGCTTTCGCATAGCCTGGAAAGGCATGTCGGTGACCGCGCGCGCCATGCTGCCGCGCACCGCCGAGCTGGAAAGGCTGATGCCCGAAAAGGTGGCGCCGGACACGTCGAACCTGCTGCTTTGCCCGATGCCTGGCCTTGTCGTATCGATTGCCGTCGCCGAAGGCCAGGAGGTCAAGGCCGGCGAGACCTTGGCGGTGGTCGAAGCGATGAAGATGGAAAACGTGCTGCGTGCCGAACGTGACCTTGTCGTCTCCAAGCTCAACGCCAAACCGGGTGACAGCCTGGCTGTCGACGCGGTGATCATGGAGTTTGCGTAAGGCCTGACCGGGCAGGCGGCCTGTGATCAGCAGTGGTTTGTGCTGGACTGGCATCGCGCGGTCCCGGACAATACATCTCCATCGACTCAAGGACCTTCACACAGCACCATGGCCGACGAAAAACTTCCCCGCGATCCCCTGAAGCGCGAAGCAGCGATTGCTGCGGCGCGGCCGGAGGCCCCGGCGCGGCCCTTCGTCCATTTGCGCGTGCATTCGGCCTATTCCCTGCTGGAAGGCGCCTTGCAGATCGGCAAGGTGGTCGCTCATGCGGTCAAGGACGAAGCCCCGGCCATCGCCGTCACCGACACCAACAACCTGTTCGGCGCCCTGGAATTCGCGCAGAAGGCGGTGAAGGACGGCATCCAGCCGATTATCGGCTGTCAGACGGCGCTCGCCTTTTCCGGCGAAAACAGCGATGGCCAGCGCGACCGCCGGCGGCAAGGTCCCGATATGCGGCCGGTCGTCCTGCTTGCCGCGACCGAGGCCGGCTATTCCAACCTGGTCAGGCTGGTCAGCCGCGTCTACCTCGAAACGCCGCCGGGCGAAGCCGTGCACCTGACCACGGAAATGATGGACGGCTTTTGTGACGGGTTGATCTGCCTCAGCGGTGGGCCGCGCGGACCGATCGGCACCGCCATCAAGGAAGATCGCCGCGATCTGGCCGAGGCACGGCTTTTGACCCTGAAGGCAATGTTCGGCGATCGCCTCTATGTCGAACTGGACCGGGTTTCCGGTTATGATCGCGTAATCGAGAAATCCTCGATCGATCTGGCCTATGCGCATGAATTGCCCCTGGTCGCCACCAACGAGGCGTTCTTTTCCTCTCGCGACGACTATGACGCACATGACGCGCTGATCGCCATCGCCGAAGGATCGGTCGTGGCCGCCGATAATCGTCGCCGGCTGTCGCCGGACAATTTCCTGCGCAGCCAGGCCGATATGGCCAGGCTCTTTGCCGATCTGCCAGAGGCGATCGACAACACTGTCGAGATCGCGCTGCGCTGCTCCTATTATCCCAAAAACCGCAATCCGATCCTGCCGCGCTTCACCGGCGGCGATGTCGCCGACAATGACGTCGCGGTGCAGGCGGAAGCCGACGAACTGGCCCGCCAGGCGCATGAGGGGCTCGACGCGCGCCTCGCCATGCATGGCCCGACATCAGGCTATACGGTCGAGCAATACCGCGAGCGGTTGAATTTCGAGCTTGGCATCATCACCAAGATGAAGTTTCCCGGCTACTTCCTGATCGTTGCCGACTTCATCAAATGGGCCAAGGCGCAAGGCATCCCGGTCGGGCCTGGCCGCGGTTCGGGCGCAGGCTCGCTGGTCGCCTATTCGACGACCATCACCGATATCGATCCGTTGCGCTTCTCGCTTCTGTTCGAGCGCTTCCTCAATCCCGACCGCGTGTCGATGCCCGACTTCGACATCGACTTCTGCCAGGATCGGCGTGAAGAGGTCATCCGCTACGTCCAGCAGAAATACGGCCGCGACCAGGTCGGCCAGATCATCACCTTTGGTACGTTGCAGGCCCGCGCCGTGCTTCGCGACGTCGGCCGCGTGCTGCAGATGCCGTATGGCCAGGTCGACAAGCTCTCCAAGATGGTGCCGCAGAACCCGGCCAATCCGGTCAAGCTCGCCGACGCCATCGCCAACGAGCCGCGTTTTGCCGAAGAGGCCGAGAGGGAGCCGATCGTCCAGACGCTGCTCGACATGGCGCAGAAGCTGGAGGGCCTTTACCGCCACGCCTCGACGCACGCCGCCGGCATCGTCATCGGCGACCGGCCGCTGTCGGAACTGGTGCCGATGTACCGCGATCCGCGCTCGGACATGCCCGTCACCCAGTTCAACATGAAATATGTTGAGCAGGCCGGGCTGGTGAAGTTCGACTTCCTCGGCCTGAAGACGCTGACCGTGCTGGAGACGGCGGTCAAGCTGATCCGCCGGCGCGGCATCGAGATCGACCTGGCAACGATCCCGCTCGACGATCCCGAGACCTACGCCATGCTGTCGCGCGGCGAAGTGGTCGGCGTGTTCCAGGTGGAAAGCGCCGGCATGCGCAAGGCGCTGATCGGCATGCGGCCCGACTGCATCGAGGACATCATCGCGCTGGTCGCGCTCTACCGCCCCGGTCCGATGGAGAACATTCCGACCTACAACGCCAGAAAGCATGGCGAGGAGGAGATGGCGTCGATCCATCCCAAGATCGACCATCTGGTGAAGGAGACGCAAGGCGTCATCGTCTACCAGGAACAGGTGATGCAGATCGCGCAGGAGCTGTCCGGCTACTCGCTCGGCGAAGCCGATCTGCTGCGCCGCGCCATGGGCAAGAAGATCCGCGCCGAGATGGACAAGCAGCGTGAGCGCTTCGTCTCCGGCGCGGTCGAGCGTGGCGTCGGCAAGCCGCAAGCCGATTTCATTTTCGACCTGCTGGCCAAGTTCGCCGACTATGGTTTCAACAAATCGCACGCCGCCGCCTATGCGGTGGTTTCGTACCAGACCGCCTATCTCAAGGCGCATTATCCGGTCGAGTTCCTGGCAGCGTCGATGACGCTCGACATGGGCAACACCGACAAGCTGGCCGATTTCCGCCAGGACGCGCTGCGCCTTGGCATCGAGGTTCTGGCGCCTTCGGTGATGTCGAGCTTTCGCCCCTTCGAGGTCGGTGAGAACCGCATCTACTATTCGCTGGCAGCGCTCAAGGGCGTCGGCGATGCGGCGGTCGAGCACATCGTTGCCCAGCGTGGCGAAAAGCCGTTCAAGAACCTCGCCGATTTCTGCGAGCGGGTCGATCCCAAGATCGTCGGCAAGCGCGTCTTCGAAAGCCTGATCATGGCCGGCGCGCTCGATTGCTTCGGCCATGACCGCGCATCGATGATGTCGGGCGTGGAACGCATGATGGGACTGGCGTCGCTGGCGCAGCAGAACGCGGTTTCCGGCCAGCACGACATCTTCGGCGCTTCGCTCGGCGCTCAGTCGCAGGCACTCAATCTGCCGGCGACAGAGCCATGGCTCGCCGCCGACCGGCTGCACCGTGAATTCCAGGTGGTCGGCTTCTATCTCTCGGCGCACCCGCTCGACGAGTACAAGGCAGCCCTGCAGAAGATGCGGGTTCAGACCTGGGCCGAGTTTTCGGCGGCCGTCAAACGCGGTGCCGCCGCCGGCCGTCTGGCCGGCACGGTGACGTCCAAGCAGGAGCGCAAGACGCGCACCGGCAACAAGATGGGCGTTATCGCCTTTTCCGACACATCCGGCCAGTACGAAGCCGTGCTGTTTTCCGAAGGACTGGCGCAATATCGAGATCTGCTCGAGGCCGGCCGCTCCGTGGTCATCACCGTTGCCGCCGAGGACAGGCCGGAAGGCGTCAATCTGCGCATCAACTCAGTGCAGTCGCTGGAGGACGAGGCAAGCCGTATCCAGAAGGCACTTCGCATCTTCGTGCGCAACGCCTCGCCGATCAACACGCTGGCCGGCCAACTGACCGTCAGGGGCGAAGGCCAGGTCAGCTTCGTGCTGATCAAGGAAGAGGGCGAGGGGGAAATCGAAATCGAGTTGCCGAACCGCTACCGGATTTCGCCACGGATCGCTTCGGCGATGCGCGCGGTGCCGGGTGTGGTCGAAGTGGAGCTGGTGTGACCCCCGCTCTTTCTCGCGCGCGGCGGTCAGCCGGGCGGTCGCTGCCGCGAACGCCAGCGCAGTCAGTATGAAGCCGGCGCAGAGGAACGGGTCGCAGGCGGTTTCAGCCTTGGCGCGGCTGCGTGACAGGCTGCGCAGGCTCTATCATGGGCGCACGCCGGCCGCTTTCCGGTTCCAACTGGTGGCCGTCGTCATCGACCTCGCCATCATCGCCTTCTTCATCGCGACGCCGGTTCTTCAGGACAAGCCGTCCTTCCTCTGGCTCGACTATTCGGCGGCCGCGCTTGTCGCCGCGGATCTGGTCGCCCGGCTGCTTGCCTCCAAAAACATGCTGCGGCTGATGAAGCAGCCGACGTCGTGGGTCGATGTCTTCATCCTTTTGACGCTGCTGATGCCGACGGCGTTCGCCAATCTCGCCTTCCTGCGCATCCTGCGGCTGTGGTCGCTGTCGCGCAGCGGTTCGCTCTGGCGGCATCTGGAGATGCGCGGCCTGAGGCCGTGGCGCGAGGCCAGCCACGCGGTCATCAACCTTTTGACCTTCCTGTTCGTCATCACCGGCTTCGTCTACACGTTCTTCTTCCGCACTGGCGCCGGTCTGGAAAACTATGTCGACGCGCTTTATTTCACCGTCGCCACGGTGACGACGACCGGCTTCGGCGACATCGTGCTGCCGGGCATAGCCGGCAAGCTGACCGCAATCGTCACCATGATCATCGGCATATCGCTGTTTGTCAGACTGGCTCAGGCGATCTTCCGGCCAGCCAAGGTTTTGTTTCCCTGTCCGCAGTGCGGCTTGCGGCGGCACGAGCCGGACGCCGTGCATTGCAAAGCCTGCGGTCATCTTCTCAACATACCCGACGAAGGGAACTGACGGCCGGGTACTACGACGCCGCCACTTCGGCCGGCTTTATAGCCCTGCGCTGAAGATTGAGCAGATTGCCCATCAGGATCAGCAGCGCGCCGCCGGCGGTGAAGGCATCGATCTGCTCGCTATAGAGCAGCCAGCCAATCAGCGCCGATAGCGGCACGCGCAGAAAATCCATCGGCGAGACGATGGTCGCATCGGCATAGCCAAGCGCGCGGGCCATACAGAAATGCGACGACATGCCGGTGAAAGCGATCAGCACGATCCACGGCCATAGCTCCAGTGGCGGATTGCGCCACGTATAGAGCGCCGGGATGAGACCGACCATCGACTGGATAATCAGCATCCAGCAGATGATGCGCACGACGCTGTCAGTCCGGGTCAGCGATTTGATCGTGACCACCGAGATGCCGAAGCAGGCCGCGGCACCCAGCACGACGAGATGTCCAGGGTCGACCGAGCCGACACCGGGGCGCACGATGATCACCACGCCGATCAGCCCCAGCCCGATCGCTGCCAGCTTGGGCCGGTTCAGCCTTTCACCCAGAAAAATCACCGCCAGGATAGCTGTCCAGATCGGCGTGGTGAATTCGATCGAGATCAGCACCGCCAGCGGGATCAAAGTGAGGGCGTAGAGCCAGGCCGCCTGGCCCGTGTAATGGATGACGTTGCGGGCGATATGGGCAATGGGGCGCTGCGTGCGCATGGCTCGAAAACCGCCACTCATCATCACCAGCGGCAGAAGAATGAAGAAGCCGATCACAGAGCGCAACTCAAGCACCTGGAAGACGTTGAGCTCCGCTGTCGTGGCTCGGCCGGCGACCGTCATCCCAAGGAAGGAAGCGATCGACAGTGCCATCCAGAACGCGGCCTTGGGGATCGAGGGGGTGGGTGCCATTCGCGCTGTGTCGCAGGCGAGGGCTTCTGCCGCAATCGCTACACAAGGCATTCTTCTGGGCCAGTCGCGACTGGCTGGATGTTGTAAAACAGTCGTGTGGCGGGCGGAACCTGAAACGGCAAGTGGCGTTGAGTTCCGGTGGTCAGCCGTGCTCGCGGACCGTCCCGCCTTTTTCAAGATCGACAAGGAGAGCTTCAATGAGATCCTTCGCGCAATTCGCGCTTGCCGGCGGCTTATTGGTTGCGGCAGGCGCGGCACATGCCGACGAGGCCCAATTTCTCCAGGCGTTCAAGGGCAATTTCGCCGGCAAGGGTATCGTCAAGGTCACCACCGATGCGCCGACCGTGAACGTGTCCTGCACGTTCAGCTCGAACGCGACATCGACCTCCCTGTCGCTCGACGGCAATTGCCGGGGACTTGTCGTGGTCACGCGCGCCATCAGCGCGGACCTGAAGGCCAGCGGTGCCAAATACAGCGGCACCTATGTCGGCTCTCGCACGGGACCGGCGCAGCTTAACGGCAGCCGTTCGGGCAACGCGATCAACCTGGGCATTCGCTGGGCCAAGGAGGTCAATGGCGACCGAAGGGCGCAGATGAAGGTCGAGAAACGCGGCGAGAAGGGCATGCGGCTGACCGTCATCGACACCGACCCGAAAACCGGCAAGAGCGTGGTGACGAGCAGGATTGATCTGCAGCGCACCTAATCCTCGAGCGGCTCCGGCGGATGGGTGTGGCGGCCCTTGCCGAATGTGTAGCCGGTTTCCACCGCCTTGCGGCCGAACTTGTCGCGCAGGGCGTCGATGGCGCCTTCGGCCATGGCGCGCTTGCGCGATTGGATGTCGACCAGATCGGGCGGGTCGGCCTTGTCGTCGTCCGAGAGGTCGCTGACGCCGATGCCAAGCAGCCGATACTTCGTGCCGTCGGTTTCCTTGCGCAGAAGCTCCACCCCGGTCTGAAAGATGCGGTCGGCGAGCCGGGTCGGATCGCCGAGCTGGCGATTGCGCGTGCGCAGCTTGAAATCCTGGGTCTTCAGCTTCAGCACCACGGTGCGCCCGGCAATGCCTGACTTTTTCAGCCGTGCCGAGACCTTTTCCGAAAGGCCCCTGAGAACCGCGACCAGTTCCTCCAGCGACGCGATATCGGTGTCGAAGGTGGTTTCGGCCGATACGCTCTTGGCATCCTGGTCGGGATCGACGCGGCGGACGTCCTCGCCGCGCGAAAGGTGGTAGAGCCGGTCGCCCATCGTGCCGTAGCGGCGCATCAGGTCGCCGCGATCCATCTGCTGCAACTGGCCGATGGTGCGGATGCCGTCACGCTCCAGCGTGGCGTTGAATGCCTTTCCGACACCCCAGATCATGGTCACCGGCTGCGCCGAGAGGAAGCCGACTGCCTCGGCCTCGCCGATGACCGAGAAACCGCGCGGCTTGCGAAAGTCAGACGCAATCTTGGCGAGGAACTTGCAATAGGACAGGCCGGCCGAAACGGTGATGCCGATCTCCTTCTCGACGGCCTGCGCGAAGCGCGCCAGCACCACAGCGGGCGGCAGGCCGTGCAGCCGTTCGGTGCCGGCGAGGTCGAGAAACGCCTCGTCGATCGACAGCGGCTCGACCAGCGGTGTCAGCGCTTGCATCATGGCGCGCACTTCGCGGCCGACGCGCACGTATTTTTCCATGTTGGGGCTGATGACCACCGCCTCCGGGCAGGCTTCGAGCGCCTTGAACATCGGCATGGCCGAGCGCACGCCTTGGATGCGGGCGATATAGCATGCGGTGGAGACGACGCCGCGCTTGCCGCCGCCGATGATCAGCGGCTTGTCCTTGAGCGCCGGATTGTCGCGCTTTTCGATCGCCGCATAGAAGGCGTCGCAATCGATATGGGCCAGATGCAGCCGGTAAAGCTCTGGATGACGCACAAGCCGAGGACTACCGCAGCGCTCGCAGCGGCGCGCCTGGCTGCGCTGAAACGTCAGGCAGTCGCGGCAAAAGCCGTGATCGGGATTGTTGACAGGGGCCGCCATCGCTGCGAACATAAAGAGAACAGAAGCAATGGTACGACAGTGCAAGGCCAGCGACAAGGCTGGCCTGGGGAGAACGCATGAGCACGACCATAGCGCCGCTTGCACCCGAGCTTTGGGCTGAATTCGAGGACCTCTTCGGCAAGCAAGGCGCCTGCTACGGCTGCTGGTGCACGCATTTCCGGCTGGCGCCGGCGATGCGCCGCGAGAGCAGCCGGGAACGCAACAAGGACCACATCAAGGCGCGTATCGAGGCCGGCCCGCCGCCCGGACTGCTGGCATTCGAGGATGGCCAGGCGGTCGGCTGGATGCAGATGGGACCGCGCGCCGACGTACCCGAATGGAACAATCAGGGCAGGGGCTCGGCACCGGTCGATCCTGCCGACGCCGCGGATCCGGGCGTCTGGGCGATCTCCTGCTTCTTCATCCGCGCCAAGGCGCGCGGCAGGGGCATCACGCATCGCCTCGTCGAAGGCGGCATCGATTTCGCCCGCCAGAATGGAGCCCGGCTGCTCGAGGCGTGCCCGATGGACCTGTCTCGCGATTCGCGCTCGATCGGCCTGTTCGTCGGCTCGTCGCGGATCTTCGAGAAGGCGGGTTTCGAGCGGCTGGTGGAACGCAAGGCCGGCCGCCCGCTGATGCGGCTGGTGCTTTGATGAGGTCCGCTCGTGGCTTGTTGATCTCACCTTGCGGTTGCAGCAGTAATTTCATACCAGACGGACGTACCTTCTAAAGCGCATGCGCTTTGGGGTTTTGTTTATGCATGTCGTTCTCCCAAACCAGGACCCACTTTGGGCGACATGCATTAGGTCAAACGGAGAATTCGCGTGAACCGTGCCCTGCCATTCGTTTTCCTCCTTGCGTTGAGCGCGCCTGCGTTCGGTCAGACCGTCGACAGTCAGGGTGCGAAGCAATTGTCCGACGACTTGTCCCGCTATGTCGGCAAGCAGGCCATCGACAAAGGCATTTTGAAGGTTTCGCTTGAAGGTGGCGCCTACAGGATCCTGTTCGATTTCAAGGCACTTGCCGCATCGTTTCTGGACCAGAAACTGCTGAAGTTCGACTTCGCGCCCTATGCCCTGATGGTCAAGCCGCGCAGCGACGGGTCCTGGGATGTCTCCATGGATTTCTCCCAAACCGCCTCCTTCGAGTTCAATGGACCCGAGGGGCTGCAAAGCACTCAGTTTTCGATCAAGGACGGCAAGGGTTCGGGCGTCTACGATCCAAATCTGGCGGCCTTTACCAGCGGCACCAGCTCGATGGCCGGCGTGACGATGGCATCGAAGGATGCCAAGCAGCGCATGGAAGCCAGCACGGGCGCCGGCGTCGCGACCGTTGCCGCGACCAAGTCGGCGGCCGGGGGCGTCGATTTCACAACCTCGCAAAAGGTGTCGAGCTTTGTCGAAGCGATCAATTTCGACGATCCGGAGAGCGGGTTGAAATTCCCGGTCAGCGTCAGGTCGCCGGAACTGTCGGTCGAAGCCAGCGGCAAGGGCGTGCGGACCAAGCCATTGCTCGATCTCCTGGCATTTGCGGTGGCCAACGAGGACGAGGCGACGCTGAAGGCCAACCAGGCGCAGCTCAAATCGCTTCTGCTCGCCGCCTTGCCGCTTTGGCAGCGTATCGACGGGACCTACGGTTTCAAGGATTTTGCGGTGGAAAGCCCGGTCGGCAATTTCGGCGCCACCCAGCTCAGCACCGTGTTCGGCACCGATGGCGTGGCCCAGAACGGGACGATCACGTACGGCATCAAGGCATCGGGGCTGAGCGTGCCGACCCAGCTTCTGCCGAGCTGGAGCGTGGGGTTGTTACCCACCGATGTCGATTTGAACTTTGGCGGCGCCAATATCGATCTCGACAGCATGGCGAAGAAGGCGATCGAAGCCTTTGATCTCAATAAGAATCCGCCTCTGTCGGCCGAATTCGGCGAGCAGCTTAAAGTCGACTTCTTGGCCAAGATGCCGAAGGTCGTGCTTGGCCACAGCACCGTGAAGAACAAGGACACGGAGATCGCGCTGGAAGGCGAGATGACATTCCCAGGCGAAAAGCCCGAAGGAAGCGTAACCGTCGATGTCGCCGGCTTCGACAAGCTTGTCGAAGGCCTGCAGGAAGCGGCAAAGTCGGAACCGGAGGTTGGCCAATACGTGCCAGTCGCTCTCATGGCGAAGGGCTTTGGCAAGACGCTGCCCGATGGCCGGCTGGAATGGATCGTCAATGCCAAGGCCGATGGCTCGGTCACCGTCAATGGCGTCATGCTGAAGCCCGCCGATCCGGCCGTGGACGACAGCATGGATGATGGTGACGGCGCCGATGACAGCGGAGACGACAGCGGCGGCGCAGGTGCGAACTGAACCCTGAAGCTGGAGTTCAGAGCCCCAGCGCGCTTGCGATCTTGGGCGCTGCCTCGTGCCAGTCCTGGACGACGACCACATCGTCCGTCACCGGCGGCAGGAATGCGCGCAGCGAATTGTCGGCCATCAGGTGGAACAGTTCGGCGTCGGCGACCGATTCCCGTACCGACGCCAGATTGTGCGGCTGATCGTCGACGAAGACCACCGGTCGGCCGACCTTGCCGCGAAGCTTGGCCACTGCCGGTCCTTTGGCCATTTCAGTGGTCAGAAGCGGGTAGCTCAGCCCAAGCGCGTCGAGATGGACGCGACGCACGGCACGGTGTTTGTGCGGCATGGCCGTCAGCAAGATGATTTCCGCGCGATCGCCAAGCCCTGCCAGGGCTTCTGACGCGCCGTCAGTAATGTTTTGCCAATCGGCTTGCGCGTCAAAGAAATCGGCCAGCAGTGCCGTGACTTCGGGCTGTTCGATCAGGCGGCCGCTGGCGGTCTCTGCGATGTTGCCGGTCAGCCGGAACGAGGCCAGCGTCAGGCCATAGCCGCGCGCCTTGAGGAAATTCGGAAACGGTCGGATGAATTCGAGCACGACATCGTCGACATCGAGGACAAGCAAGGGTCGGTCGTCGGCTGCCAGTTCTTCGATCTGGCGCGCGGTTTCCGGATCATCGCTCATATGGAATGCTCGTGGTTGTCGTCGCCCAGCGGCAGCGACCGCAAGGCTTTGCCGACAGCCGCCGGCGGGGTGCCGGTTTCCTCGGCAAAGCGCATCAGAGTCGGCTCGTGGGCGAGGATGAACTGCAGGACACCGGCCAGAAAACCCGGCTCGCTGGCGGCTTTGCGGATCGAATGGACCTCTATGCCGGTGATTGCCAGAAAGCGCGGCAGAAGCTCCGGATCGGAGGCGACGAAGCCCAGGGCCTTCACGGCAATCGATTCCGCTTCTTCGCGCATTGACGCTGCGTTTGCCATCACTACCTTCGGTGTGTGGAATGAGTCTCTCCCGCAGTAATGGCAAGAGTTGCTTGCGGCAAGCCATTAGAGCGTGGCGCGCCCTTTGGACGCGCAGGGGACGAGGTGGAATTCGCGCTGTTTTCCAGCCGCGGATTTCCGTTTCGTCAATCATATTGCCGTAAAGTGAAGCAGGGTTTGATGCGTTCAGACATGGGCGCATGACGGTTGCCTTCGAAGCGGAAGGGCAGCCGGGACGGGAAATCGATGCCGAAGAAGGTTATGATCGTCGAAGACAATGAGCTCAATATGAAGCTCTTTCGGGACCTCATCGAGGCAAGCGGTTACGAGACCGTGCGCACCCGAAACGGTCTGGAAGCGCTCGATTTGGCGCGCCAGCACCGGCCGGATCTGATCCTGATGGATATCCAATTGCCTGAAGTGTCGGGGCTTGAAGTGACCAAATGGCTGAAGGAAGACGACGAACTGCACGTCATCCCGGTCATTGCGGTGACCGCCTTCGCCATGAAGGGCGACGAGGAACGTATCCGCCAGGGTGGCTGCGAGGCTTATATTTCTAAGCCGATCTCGGTGCCGCGTTTCATCGAAACCATCAAATCCTATCTGGGCGATGCGTGATGTGCCCCTTCAGCCGAGCCGGAGCCTTGTGAAATGACTGCGCGGATCCTCGTCGTCGACGATATCCCTGCCAATGTGCGGCTGCTGGAAGTGCGGCTGCTGGCCGAATATTTCGAAGTGCTGACCGCCACCAACGGGCCGGATGCGATCGAGACCTGTGAGAACGGCAAGGTCGATGTCGTGCTGCTCGACGTGATGATGCCGGACATGGACGGCTTCGAGGTCTGTCGGCGGCTGAAGAGCGATCCGGCGACATCGCACATTCCGGTGGTGATGATCACCGCGCTCGATCAGGTCTCCGACCGCGTCCGCGGGCTCGAGGCCGGTGCCGACGACTTCCTGACCAAGCCGGTCAACGACCTGCAGCTTATGACGCGCGTCAAGAGCCTGGTTCGCCTGAAGTCGCTCACCGACGAGTTGCGGCTGCGCGCCTCGACGACGCGCAACATCGGCATCGAGGAGTTGCTCAGCCGCAATTTCGCATCCGAGGACACGACGCCCAAGGTGCTTTTGATCGACGAACGCAAATCATCCGTCGAGCGCATCCAGAAGATGCTGCGCGACCGGGCCGATCTCGACGTCACACATGATCCGCATGCCGGTTTCTTCCAGGCCGCCGAGACGTCCTATGAATGCGTGATGATCTCGACCGCGTTCGCCGATTTCGATCCGCTGAGGCTCTGTTCGCAGTTGCGCTCGCTCGATCGCACCCGTTTCGTGCCGATCATCCTGTTGGCGGAGGAGGGCGAGGAGGAACGCATCATCCGCGGCCTCGAACTCGGCATCAATGATTATCTGATGCGGCCGATCGACCAGCAGGAATTGACGGCGCGGCTGCGCACCCAGGTGCGCCGCAAGCGTTACAACGACCAGCTGCGCGCCAGCGTCACCCAAACCATCGAAATGGCGGTGACCGATGGACTGACCGGGCTGCACAACCGCCGCTATCTAGACAGCCACCTGCAGACGCTGTTCGATCGCGCCGTGGCGCGGCGCCGGCCGCTGTCGGTGATGATCACCGACCTCGACCGCTTCAAGGCGATCAACGACGCGCACGGTCATGACGGCGGCGACGAGGTTCTGCGGGAATTCGCACGACGGCTGCGCAAGAATGTCAGGGGTATCGACCTTGCCTGCCGTTTTGGCGGGGAGGAGTTCGTCGTGGTGATGCCGGACACCGAGGGCGCGGTGGCCGAGAAGGTAGCCGAGCGCATTCGCGCCGAAATCGCCCAGGCGGCTTTCGCCATCGGGCAGGACGGCAAGGCGATCGAAGTCACGGTCAGCGTCGGCGTGTCGTCGGTGCTGAAGGGCGTGGACACGGTGGCGGCGCTGATGAAGCGTGCCGATCTCGCGCTCTACGAAGCCAAAAGCGGCGGCCGAAATCGCGTCGTCGCCAAGGCGGCGTAGCGATCCAGCCCCGATTATCCTGTCAACCCGACAGGGTTACCCGTTTACCTTAATCCAAGCGATTCGCGAGCCTTGGTTAAGAAACTGTTGATTTTCATAAACTCTTGCGCAACTGTGCAGGCCAAGACGAAGCCGGCACGAGGATAGAAAACCGGCTCCGATCCTGGGAATACCCCATGATGCTCAGGTCCGCCGCATCTCCTGGGTCCGTGGGGTCGGCCGGCCGGCGCTGGCACATAGTGGCCTCCTCGTACCGCTGCCAAACGCCGACCGGCCCCCTTCTCTCCAAAAGAACATCAGAACTCCGTGCTAAAGCACGGAAGAATCTGCGTTCTAGCCGTTCCAACACAGGTTCGCTTTGAGAGCAGCCAACGATGAGGGGAAGAGCACCCTTCCATTTCATAGATATGGCGCACAAGGGGCTTGCGGCAAGACCCGGCTCCTCCCGTAAAACCGCGACCCAAGCCAGGTGCGGAAAACGGGAGTTATGATAATGATTTCAGATCATGCGGTTGTGATCGCCGGGGGTGGTCCGACGGGATTGATGCTGGCAGGCGAACTGGCGCTGGCAGGCGTGGACGTTGCCATTTTCGAAAGGCGACCGGATCAGAAATTGGCAGGATTGCGCGCAGGCGGCCTGCATGCGCGCACTCTTGAGGTGCTCGACCAGCGCGGAATTGTGGATCGGTTTCTTTCACAGGGACAGATATCGCCGTCCGTGGGCTTCCACATGATCCGGTTAGGCATCAGCGATTTTCCCACGCGCCACAATTATCTGCTGGCGCTGCGGCAAAACCACATCGAGCGCATCCTGGCCGACTGGGTCGGCGAGTTGAAGGTACCGATCTATCGCGGACACGAGGTTACGAGGTTTACCCAGGACGACAGCGGCGTCGACGTCGAACTGTCCACCGGTCACCGCCTGAGGGCCGCATATCTGGTCGGCTGTGACGGAGGCCGCAGCACCATTCGCAAGGCGACCGGTATCGAGTTCGCCGGATGGGATCCGACGATGAGCTGGATGATTGCCGAGGTCGAAATGTCGGAAGAACCGGCATGGGGCTTCCGCAGCAACGCCTCCGGAATTCATGCCCTGGGTAAGATCGAGGGCGGCAGGAAGGTTGGCGTCGTGCTGACGGAGCCCCGCCTGAAGGCGCGCGGCGAACCGACCCTGCGCGAGCTCAGCGAGGCGCTGACTGCCGTCTACGGCACCGACTTCGGGGTCCACAGCCCGACCTGGCTCTCCCGCTTCACCGACATGACGCGCCAGGCCACCGCATATCGCGACAGGCGCGTGCTGCTGGCGGGTGATGCCGCGCACATCCATCCGCCGATCGGCGGACAGGGCCTCAACATCGGCGTGCAGGATGCGGTGAACCTTGGATGGAAGCTGGCCCAAATCATCAAGGGGACATCGCCGCAAAGCCTGCTCGAAAGCTATCACGCCGAGCGCCATCCGGTCGCCGCCCGCGTGTTGCGCAACACGATGGCGCAGGTTGCGCTTCGCCGCACGGATGACCGCAGCAAGGCCTTGGCCGACACCGTTGCCGAGTTGCTCGGCATGGATGAACCCCGCAAGAAAATCGCCGCGGAGATGTCTGGTTTGGGTGTTCATTACGACCTTGGCGAGGGGCATCCACTGCTTGGGCGGCGAATGCCAGATCTCGATCTGACCACCGCCGGCGGACGGTTGCGGGTCTTCACCTTGCTGCACGACGCGCGGCCCGTGCTGCTCAACCTCGGTGAGCCCGGCAGGCTGGACATCGCGTCCTGGGCTGATCGGGTCCGGCAGATCGACGCCGGTTACGCCGGTATCTGGGACCTCCCGGCTCTCGGGACGGTCGTTTCGCCCGACGCGGTCTTGATCCGGCCCGATGGTTATGTGGCTTGGGCCGGGGCGGGAACCCAACAGGGCCTGGTGGACGCGCTGACCACCTGGTTCGGGCCGCCTGCCACCGCAGGTTAGCAGACACGATCGAAGCGCGACCGCGCGATCGCCTTGAGAGTATCGCGTCCCTCCCTCCGACAGTGCTCCTGACAGTTGGTTGACAGGAGCTTCCTTCTGTGCAGAAATTGGTTGGACCATTGGACCACTTGGAGGAAATGTGGACCAGAACAGCCTGCCACCCATTCAGACCACGGCGCGCGACGACGCCGTGCTGAAGGCGTTGGTGGGCTTTGTTCGCGCCGAGGCCTTGCAGCCGGGCGAGCGGCTTCCAACCGAACGCATTCTGGCCGAGCGGCTGAAGGTCAGCCGCAACACCGTGCGCGAGGCACTGACACGCTGGGAAGGGCTCGGCCTCGTCGAGCGCCGGCAGGGCAGCGGCACCTATCTCAAGGCGGCTGTTTCACACGATATGCTGCACATGCCGCTGACGCTGGCGGGCGGCAATGATTTCACCAGCCTGATGCAGACGATGGAGATCCGCCGCGCGCTGGAGGCGGAGGCCGCAGCACTTTGCGCCGAACGCGCCAGCCAGGCCGACATCGCCGAGATTGCACGCAAGCTCGACATCATGGAGCAGGCGTTCCGCACGCGCGACGGCATGTCGTCGGAAGAGGATTGGGAGTTCCACCAGGCGATTTACCGGGCCTCGGGTAATCCGCTGTTCGAGCAGATCATCGCCGCCATGTACGAATTGTTCCACCGCTTCTGGGAGCATCCGCTCGGCGTTCGCGATTTCGGCCATGCCAGCTTTCCCTATCACCGCACCATCTACGAATGCATCGCAGCCCGTGACCCGCAGGGCGCCCGCGCCGAAGCGCTCAAGCTGATCGCCACCGTCGAGGACGATCTCAAGCGCGGTGCGGCCAAACTCAAACTTTCGAGCCAGACATGAACGAGCATCCATCCGGTTTCGATCACGACTATCTCTTGGAGGCGGCAACACTTTTGGCGCATGACGAACCGTTTCCCGGCGGTGCGGTGGTGCCGCCGATCTACCAGACCTCGCTGTTCACCTTCGCCAACTATGCCGAGATGGCCGATACCTTTGCCGGCAAACGAAAGCAGCCGATCTACTCGCGTGGCGACAATCCGACGGTGATGGAGTTCGAGGCGCGTGTCGCCGCGCTCGAAGGCGCAGAAGCAGCGCGCGGCTTTTCCAGTGGCATGGCGGCGATCAGCGCCACGGTGCTTGCGTTCGTTGGGGCAGGCGAGCGCATCGTGGCGGTGCGCAATTGCTATGGCGATGCCTACCGGCTGTTCGAGCGGTTGTTGCCGCGGCTCAACATCAAGGTCGATTATGTCGACGGCTCCGACCCGGATGCGGTCGCGGCGGCACTTCCCGGCGCCAAGCTACTTTATCTGGAAAGCCCGACCTCGATGATGTTCGAGTTGCAGGACATCGCGCATCTGACACGGTTGGCCAAGGAACAGGGCATCGTCACCACGATCGACAATTCCTGGGCGACGCCGGTGTTCCAGAAGCCGATCACGCATGGCGTCGACCTGGTGCTGCATTCGGCCTCGAAATACCTTGGCGGCCACAGCGACACCGTCGCGGGCGTGGTGGCGGGTTCGGCTGCTCATATCAAGCACATCAACGAGCAGACCTATTCCTATCTCGGCGGCAAGCTGTCACCGTTCGAGGCGTGGCTGTTGCTGCGCGGCCTGCGCACGCTGCCGCTGCGCCTGCCGCACCACATGAAGAGCGGGCTGACCATCGCCGAACGGCTGAAGGCGCATGCCAGTGTCGAGCGGGTCAACCACCCCATCTATTCGAACCACCCGGGCAAGGCGACGCTGGCCGGCTATGCCGGTCTGTTCTCCTTCGAGGTGACGGACGAGATCGACATCCCCGTCTTCGTCGACGCACTGAAATATTTCCGCATCGGCGTCAGCTGGGGCGGGCATGAAAGCCTGGTCGTACCGGCCAAGGCGTCGCTGGAGCAGACGCCGGGCCTGAATTCGATGGCGCGCTTCGGCGTCAGCCCCCGAACCATCCGCTTCAATGTCGGATTGGAGAGTGTCGAAGACCTGTGGGCTGACGTCGCCCAGGCCTTCGAAAAAGCCAGAAAATAACAAGCGGGTTCAAAATGGGAGTCTTGAACATGAAAAAACTGACCGTCATGCTGGCCACCGTTGCGGGGCTGGCGATTTCCGCCGGAAATGCCGTGGCCGACTCGACACTGAAAATGGTCGAAGTCATCACCAGCCCGCCGCGCACCGAATTCCTGAAGAAGCAGATCGCCGAGTTCGAAACCGCCAATCCGGGCATCAAGGTCGAGCTTATCTCGCTGCCCTGGGGCCAGGCGTTCGAGAAATTCCTGACCATGGTGCAGGCCGGCGATACGCCTGACATCGTCGAAATGCCGGAACGCTGGATGGGCCTCTATGCCAACAATGCCCAGCTCGAGGATCTCGGACCGTATATGGCCAAATGGGATGATGCCAAGACGCTGGGCGACCGCGCCAAGCAGTTCGGCTCGACCGTCAACAACACCCAGTTCATGATCCCCTACGGCTACTATGTGAACGCGCTGTTCTGGAACAAGAAACTGTTCAAGGAGGCCGGCCTCGACGGCCCGCCGGCGACGCTCGACGATTTCATCGCCGACGCCAAGAAAATCTCTGCGTTGCCGGGCAAATACGGCTACTGCCTGCGCGGCGGGCCGGGCGCCTTCAACGGCATGCACATGTTCATGAACATCGCCGCCGGCAAGGGCGGCTACTTCAACGAGGACGGCACTTCGACGATCAACGAAGAAGGCTCGGTCAAGGGCCTGCAGATGCTGGCCGACATGTACAAGGACGGATTGGCGCCGAAGGATGCGGTGAGCTGGGGTTTCAACGAAACGGTCACCGGCTTCTATTCCGGCACCTGTGCCATGCTCAACCAGGATCCGGACGCGCTGCTCGGCATCGCCGACAAGATGAGCGCGGACGATTTCGCCGTGGCGCCTTTGCCGGTCGGACCGAGCGGCAAATCCTATCCGACGCTGGGCTATGCCGGCTGGGCGATGTTTGCCAACTCGCAGCACAAGGACGACGCCTGGAAGCTGATGGCGACGCTTCTGTCGCCGAAGGACAATCTGGAATGGGCCAAGGAAGTCGGCGTCGTCCCGATCCACAACGGCGCCGACCAGGATCCCCATTTCAAGACGGAGCAGTTCAAGGGCTGGTTCACGGAGCTCAGCGACAGCTCCAAATATGAAATGGTCACCCCGCCGACGCATCTGGAGAACCTCGGCAATTTCGTCGACCAGGTGGCGATCAAGAATTTTCAGGAAGTGCTGCTTGGCCAGAAGACGGCCAAGGACGTCGCCGACCAATGGGCTGCCTTCCTGACCAAGGAACAGCAGGACTGGCTGGCGAAGAACAAGAAGTAAGCGCCTCTTTTTCCTCCTCCCCGTTCTACGGGGAGAAGGTGGCCCGATAGGGTCGGATGAGGGGCGGCGCTATGCCTCGATTGGTTCGCGCTGCCCCTATCTGCCTGCCGGCATCTTCTCCCCGTGAACGGGGAGAAGGACGCTGTTCCAGACGCCGCTCCAGGGAGCCGATCCTCAGCCAATGACCTACGCCGTGTCCGAAATACGATCCGCCGGCAAGCCGCGTCGCAAGCGGCTATCCCACGCCGCCATCGAGCCATGGCTCTATCTCAGCCCGGCGATCATCCTGCTGGTCGTGGTGCTTTTGGTGCCGCTGGTCATCGGCATCAGCTACTCCTTCCGCAAGTTCTCAGCGTTCAAGTCCGAATATGTCGGGCTCGGGCAGTATCAGGCGATGCTGTCGGATCAGGTGCTGGGGCAGGCGCTGGTCAACACGTTGTGGTGGACCGTCGCCAGCCTTTTCTTCCAGTTCTTCCTCGGCCTTGGCCTGGCGCTCCTGCTCGACAAGCCGTTTCGCGGCCGCAAGGCAGTACAAGCCCTGGTCTTCCTGCCTTGGGCGGTGCCGTCCTTCCTGTCAGGCCTGACCTGGGCCTGGCTGTTCAATCCGATCATCGGCCCGCTGCCGCACTGGCTGTTTGCGTTGGGGCTGAAAGCCGAGCCGACCAATGTGCTGTCCGATCCCTCTACCGCCATGTGGGGACCGATCGTCGCCAATATCTGGTTCGGCATTCCGTTCTTTGCCATCACCCTCTTGGCGGCACTGAAATCCATTCCATCGGAACTGCATGAGGCAGCGGCTATCGATGGAGCCTCGCCCTGGCAGCGCTTCACCAAGGTGACGCTGCCGTTTCTGGCGCCGACCATCGCCATCACCGTGATGTTGCGCACCATCTGGATCGCCACCTTCGCCGACCTGATCTTCGTGATGACGGAGGGCGGGCCGGCCGGCTCGACCAACACGGTGCCGGTCTACATCTATGTCAGCGCCTTCAAATCGCTGGACAAGGGCTATGCCTCGGCGGTGGCGGTGCTGTTGCTGATCCTGCTCATCGCCTATGCGATCGCCCTGATCGGCATCCGTCGCACGCTGGTGAGGCACGTCTGATGATCGCAGGACGCACAGCCTCGCAGCGCTTCTTCGGCGGCATCGGCCTCTACGCGGCAATCGCGGCCTACGTGTTCTTTTCCCTGTTCCCGATCTACTGGACGCTGAAGATCTCGGTCACGCCGGAGCGGCTGCTCTATTCCGAAGGCATCACCTTCTGGCCATCGCACATGACGCTGCAGAACTTCGTCACCGTGCTCGAGACGACCGATTTTCCGCGCTATTTCCTCAACAGCGTCATCGTCTCGGTCTCGACGGCGGCACTGGTGACGATCATCGCCACGCTCGCCGGCTATGCCATGTCGCGCTTCACCTTTCGCGGCAAGGCAGCCCTGGCGCTGATGTTGCTGCTCACCCAGACTTTTCCGCTGGTGATGGTCATTCCGCCGATCTACCGCGTGATGGGGCAGATCGGCCTGATCAACAGCCTGACCGGGCTGATCATCATCTACACCGCCTTCAACACGGCCTTTGCCACCTTCCTGATGCAGTCGTTCTTCGACGGCATCCCCAAGGATTTGGAAGAGGCCGCGATGATCGACGGCTGCACCCGCGCGCAGGCCATGCGCAAGGTGATCGTGCCGCTGACGCTGCCCGGCATGGGCGCGACGCTCGGCTTCGTCTTCACCGCCGCCTGGAGCGAGCTTCTGTTCGCGCTGATGCTGATTTCCAGCGACGACCAGAAGACCTTCGCCGTCGGCCTGCTCACCTTTATCGGCAAGTTCGCCGTCGACTGGGGACAGATGATGGCGGCATCCATCCTGGCGCTGATCCCGGTCTGCATCTTCTTCGCCTTCCTGCAACGCTATCTCGTCACCGGCCTGACCGCCGGCGCCGTCAAAGGATAGATCGATGGCCTCTGTTACGCTCGAAAAGGTCCGCAAGGACTATGGCGCCGTCCGTGTCCTACACGCGGTCGACCTTCAAATCGCCGATGGCGAGTTCGTCGTCCTGGTTGGGCCGTCAGGCTGCGGCAAGTCCACGCTTTTGCGCATGATCGCCGGGCTGGAGGAGGCTTCCGGTGGCGAGATCCGCATCGGCGAGCGGCTGGTCAACGACGTGGCACCCAAGGACCGCGACATCGCCATGGTTTTCCAGTCCTACGCGCTCTATCCGCATATGGACGTGTCGAAGAACATGGGCTTCAGCCTGCTCCTGAAGAAGGCGGAGAAAACGACGATCGACGCCAGGGTGGACGGCGCCGCCAAGCGGCTCGGGCTCGACACGTTCCTGCAGCGCCTGCCGCGGCAACTGTCCGGCGGCCAGCGCCAGCGCGTCGCCATGGGGCGTGCCATAGTGCGCGATCCCAAGGTTTTCCTGTTCGACGAGCCGCTGTCGAACCTCGACGCCAAGCTGCGCGTCCATATGCGCGCCGAGATCAAGGCGCTGCATCAGCAGCTGAAGACGACATCGGTTTATGTCACGCATGACCAGATCGAGGCGATGACCATGGCCGACCGGATCGTCGTCATGCATGACGGGTTGATCCAGCAGGTCGGCGCACCGCTCGATCTCTATGATCGGCCGGCCAACATGTTCGTCGCCGGTTTCATCGGTTCCCCCGGCATGAATTTCCTGCCGGCGATGGTTCGCAACGGTGGTGAGGCCGTACTGGCCGATGGCCAGGTGCTGCGCTTGCCGGAAGGCCTGCCGCTGACGGACGGTGACGCCATCACCGTCGGTCTGCGGCCCGAGCATATCAAGTTGGCGGATGAGGGCGCGTTGAAGGGGGAGGTGGGTGTGGTCGAGCCTCTCGGCCTTTCGACGCAGTTCTACGTCAAGCTGGCCAGCCAGCAGCTTTGCGTCTTTGCCATGGGCCGTGCCGGCGTGAAGCCCGGCGACGAGGTGAGGTTGGTTGTCGAACCAGACCAATTGCATCTGTTCGATCTGAAAAGCGGTGATCGCATCGGCTGAGGGGGACTCAGCCGGGCGGCGGGCAGCCGTATGAGGCGCCGATGTCGGGCGGGAAATACAGGTAACGCTACATTTCAATTGGATAAAATAGCGGAACGTCCAACAGACATTTCCGGAACCTAACAGGACCACTCGGACCTTTGCGTCTACAGCACAAGACCTTAGTCCCGCCGTCTTCTCAACAGAACGGAGGTCATTTCGCCACGAATTGGGCCGCCGTCGGAGTTAGTCACACCGACGGCGGCGCCTGCAATATGGGCGAGTGGGTTGTGTGCGGATATGGTGTGATCGCGGAAGAGGATTGTAGACCGCTAACCGCGAGGGCTTCTTTTGGACAGCGGCGAACTGTCCAACGGGTTCTCAGCCGACTTGGCCGATCGCCGCTCCTTCAGCCACAGGGACTTCTTTCTCCTTGCCAGGTTCTCGTCTCGAACGCTGTCGTCGGCGGTCACTCCGCCATGCATCGCGGCAATCACGTAGTCGGCTCTGTTGGTTCGAAAGTCGCCTTTTTGTACGGACATCGTTTTCTCCCAGTGCGAGGCATTTCCCCCCTTTTTGCCTGACGCTGAAACTAACTGCCTATCCGTGGTGCAAGTCTACCAATCGCCGATTGTATTAAAACGATACACTCAAGGTGGCACGATCGCACGAGAGGAGCCAATACTGGCGGGGCTCCTTCATTGACCCTGTTGTGATCCTTGCGGGGGTGCGGCGGCGGGAGGGGTCGGAGCCTGCGGTGGGGGTTCCGTGGAAGGCGCGGCGGGACTGTCAGGCTGAGGTGCAGGCGGTGCGGCCTCTTCCTCACTCAGAACCTGGTCAGTCCTGGCCTTGATCTCATCGGCCGTCTGCTGGCTTATCAGCCCGTTGCTGACGGCGAAGCCAGCAACCAGAGCGACAAGGGCTGCAATGATTGCAGCTTTCACCTTCTTCGACATCCATAGGCGCCTTGTTCATGACACCCAACCCACGGCGAAGGGTGCCGCAACCTTGGCGAAGGGTCAATCCTTTTGGCTGCAGTCTCTGCTCACGTGCAACGAAATCAACTGGTTACAAACGAAAAACGCCGCCCATTGGGCGGCGTTTCGGCATTGCAGCGGGAAACCAGATTACTTGATCTTGGTTTCTTTGAATTCGACGTGCTTCTTGGCGACCGGGTCGTACTTGCGGAACGACAGCTTGTCGGTCTTGGTGCGGCTGTTCTTGCTGGTCACGTAGAAGAAACCGGTGTCGGCGGTCGACAGAAGCTTGATCTTGATGTTTGCGGCTTTGGCCATGATATCAGTCCGTTTGTTCGTGGGGTTTTGGCCGCTGGAGCACGGGGAAACACCCGGACGCGGGAAACTTGGCGCGACACATAAAGAACGCGCCCGGAAAGTCAAGCCCGGCAAGCCTAGTGCGACCCGCCTGAGCCTGCTGGTGAACGGAAATCATGCGGTTTCCGTCGCCGGTGCAGCAACCTTCTTCCAGTCTCCGGTCGTGTTCCACCAGCGATTCGGATTGGCGCGGTCGTCCAGTCCCTTGGAACGGCTGGCGAGAATCGGCTGAATGCGGATCACCGGTTCCTGGTAGGAATGGGCCTGGAAAATCGCCTCGACGACGCGGGCGGCCAGCCCCTGGTCGTCCGGCAGTTCGAAGGAAACCTCGACCGTGCCGGGCCGCCGCCGCAATTCGGTTTCGGCACCGGCGGCCGCACCGTCAAGCGGCCTGTAGCGTTCGATGCCGTGCGCCGACTGATAGGCATTGCGGTCATATTTGCCCATGGCCAGCGGCGCAATCGCCACCACAGCATCCATGATGCGGTCGACGTCGGCGGCCGGAGCCTGGAAGGTCACGAGCAGAAGCAGTGTCATTCGTAGCGATGTGGTTTCAAAGCCGCTGTCGATCATGGAAGTGTCCTCAAGTGTTTTGGGACACTCTTTTAGCCCTGTGCTCCTGACACGGTTCTGTCAGCAGCCTGCCACCGTGCGCGCCAAATGCAGGCTGGCGGAAGTTGCGCTACAGCAGGATCTTGCGAACCAACCTGACGGCGACCAAAGCGATATAGGCGGCGAAGAACAGGCCGAGCGACCAGCCGAAGCCGGACGGGCCGAACGCATCCATGCCGATGCCGATCGCCTGCGGGCCGAGCACCATGCCGACACCGTAGCACAGCACGAAGGCGGCGTTGGCCGACGCCAGTTCATGGCCGGAAAGCTGCGAGCCGAGATGGGCAAGGCCGATCGTGTACATGGCAGCGACGACGCCGCCCCAGACGAACAGAAGCGCGGCCATCAAATGCCAATTCTGGGCGAAGAAGGGCATGAAGACGGTGCCGATAAGACCGACCGTGGCGCAGGCAATCAGCAGGTAGCGGCGATTGCTGACGCGATCGCTGATCATGCCGATCGGGATCTGCAACAACACATTGCCGAGGCCGATCATGGTCAGCAGAAGGGCCGCATCGGCCTCGGAATAGCCGATGCGGCTGCCATAGATCGGGAAGAGCGCAAAGCCGCCGGTTTCCACCGCGCCGAACACCAGCACGGCTGCGGTCGCCGACGGCACCAGCCAGATGTAGCGCAGGAAATTGCTGGTTTCGCCATCCGAGGCGATCGAGGGGCTCTCGTTGCGTGCTGCCAGCACGGGTATCGCCGCCAGCGTCACCAAGGCGATGATGACGCCGAACGGCCTGAAGCCGGAACTGCCGAGATGGGCGAACAGCCACGGTCCGGCGGCAAAGCCGAGCGACAGGACAGTGGCGTAAATGCCCAGCACAAGGCCGCGTCGGTGCGGCGGCGCCGAGGTGCTGATCCAGAATTCGGACAGGATGAACAGCACCGTCAGCGCGATGTGCAGCACGATGCGCAGTGGAAACCACATCCAGAAATCGGGTGCGAAATGAAAGCCGACAAAGGCCAGCGCGCCGGCGGCGATCATGGCGATCATGGTCCAGGCAACGCCGAACCGCATGGCGAGCGGAGTCGCCAGCGGCGCACCGGCGATCGAGGCGAGGCCGGCAACGGCGGTGTTGAGGCCGATCATCGAAGCCGAATGGCCGCGCGTTTCAAGGATGACGCTGAGCAGCGGCATGCCGAGGCCGATGGCGATGCCGACGACGCTGATCGACGAGATCGCCGCCACCATCGGCAGCCAGTGTACGCGTTCGTCGCCCTGTGGTTGGGTATCGACCGTCATGGGATGCTGAATACTCTGCCTGTTTGATCTAAGGAAAGTGCTGAGCGCTTTTCCAGGGAAAACCGCGTCACACTTTTCCTGGAATTGCTCTAGAGAAGTTCGCGGGTGAAGCGGCTGCGGACAAGCCGGTAGAAGGGCACGGGTCCGCCTGGACGCAACAGTGGATCATGGGCGAGGCGCTTTTCCAGCTCGTCCAGGATCATTCGGGTGATGTCGGGTATGTCGGCTTCCCTGGCCTTGGCGAGCGGCAGCCAGACCAGCTCTTCGAGCTCGTTGGTGGGACTGCCACCGGGCAGTTCGACGGCGACGTCGTCACGCCAGGCGCTGAAAAAGCGGGTGTCGAAGCGGCGCACGCGGTTGGGCGGCGTGATGGCGCGCGCAACGAAGCGCAGCATGTCGAGAGAGGGTTGCACGCCGTGTTCGGCAAAGCCTTGCCAATCGGACCTGGAGGTTGCGAAAGCACCCTTGCGGCCGATCAGCAGCCCGGCTTCCTCATAGGTTTCGCGGATGGCGGACAGGGCGATGGCGCGGGCTCGTGCGGCGCTTGTGCGGCCCGGTCCGGCGATCAGCCTGGCTTCCTGCTCCGGGTGCAATGCGGCGACGACCGGTATGCGGCTGTCGGCCGGATCGGTGCGGCCGCCGGGAAAGACGAACTTGCCCGGCATGAAGGCGTGGCCGGCATGACGGCGACCCATCAGAACCAGCACGTCATCGTCCTTGCGGTCGAGCAGGATGAGGGTTGCCGCGTCGCGCGGGCGAATTGGCCGGTCGCTATGAGCGATCATGCTCCGCTCGATCCTGTCGACTTCCGCCTTGGTCATACCGTCCATGCGCAGGACCTAGCGGAAACTTCTGGCAAGCGAAAGTGGCCTTTCACGGTCGGTATGTTGCGCCAGGCAGCATTCTTGGCTGCGGCCTAGGCTCCGGGATGCGGCTCGATCACGTCGTGCTCGCCGCCGAAGCCGTGCATATAGAAGGCCCATTGCAGTCCGATGACGGCACCCTTGATCGGCTGCAGCAACGCAACCGACAAAAGGATGGTCAGCGGAACCCAGATGGCGATGTGCTGCCATGTGGACAGCGTCGACGTGGCCTCAACGCCCATGAAGGCGCCCAGCACGACATGGCCGACGATGACGATGACCAGATAGGCGGGCAGGTCGTCGGCCCGGTGGTGATGCAATTCCTCGCCGCAGACACTGCATGTGTCGACGGTCTTGGTGAAAGCGCGAAACAGCTTGCCTTCGCCGCAATGCGGGCAGCGGCCGAGCAGGCCGCGCTTCATCGCCGTCCACAGCGGGCGCGCGGTCCGGCCCGAGTGATGTTCTCCGCCGAAAACCTGTTCTTCCATGGCTGTTGTCATCATCGTCTCCTGCCGCGCGAACCCGGTCGCGATTGCGACGCGCGAGCGCGGCCCTTGGCCTTGTGAAACGACCGCTTGGAGCCCGGCAGAGGCTTCGGGTCGGTCAACATCTCGAAGCGCATCGCCCCGGCCATCGGCGCCACCTCGATGAGACGGACCTCGACGCGGTCCGCGAGTTGATAGCCTTTGCCCGAGCGTTCTCCGAACAGGGAGCGGGCCGTTTCGTCGTATATATAGTAATCGCCGTTCAATGTTGACACCGGGATGAAACCATCCGCGCCGTACTGCGGCAATTGGACAAATAGTCCTGACTTGGTGACGCCGGAGATGCGGGCATCGAACCGGTCGTCGACGCGTTCGGCAAGGTAGGCGGCGATCAGACGGTCGACCGTGTCCCGCTCGGCCGCCATTGCGCGGCGTTCCGTCCCGGAAATCAGCACGGCGACATCTTCGAGCCGTGCCGCTTCGTCCTGCGTCAGCCCGCCCGGACCCAATCCGAGTGCGGCAATAAGTCCGCGATGCACGATCAAATCGGCATAGCGGCGGATCGGCGAGGTGAAATGCGCGTAGCGGCGGAGGTTGAGACCGAAATGGCCGATGTTCTTTGGCGAGTATTCGGCTTGGCTCTGCGAGCGCAGAACCACTTCGTTGACCAGGCCTTCATTGTCGGCGCCGCGCACGCGCTCCAAAATGCCGTTGAACTGGCTTGGCTGCATCTGCGCGCCGCGCGCGAGTGACAGGCCCAATGTCTGCAGGAACTCGCGCAGCGATTCCTGTTTGGCCAGTGATGGCGCGTCATGGACGCGATAGACCAGTTCCTGTTTCTTCGCCTCGAGCGTTTCGGCCGCCGCGACATTGGCCTGGATCATGAATTCTTCGATGAGCTTATGGGCATCGAGCCGGTCCGGCACGATGACGCGATCGACGGTGCCGTCCGGCTTGAGCACGATCTTGCGCTCGGGCAGGTCGAGTTCGAGCGGCTGGCGGCCGTCGCGGCCGCGCTTGAGGATCGCATAGGCGTCCCACAGTGGCTTCAGCACGGTTTTGAGGATCGGACCTGTCTTGTCGTCCGGCGCGCCGTCGATTGCCGCCTGAGCCTGTTGGTAGGCGAGCTTTGCCGCCGACTTCATCATGACGCGATGGAAGGAGTGCCTGAGCTTGCGGCCCTCGGCTGAAAAAACCATGCGCACGGCGAGCGCCGGACGGTCCTGGCCCTCGCGCAGCGAGCAGAGATCGTTGGAGATGCGCTCGGGCAGCATCGGCACGACGCGATCCGGGAAATAGACCGAATTGCCGCGCTTCAATGCTTCGCGGTCGAGCGCCGTGCCGTAGCGCACATAGGCGGCGACGTCGGCGATTGCGACAGTGGCAACCACGCCGCCGGGGTTCTTCTCGTCGAGATCCGGCGTGGCGAAGACGGCGTCGTCATGGTCTTTGGCGTCGGCCGGATCGATGGTGATCAACGGCAGGTCGCGCCAATCCTCGCGGTGATCCAGCGTCGCCGGCTTGACCGCTTCGGATTCTGCGATGACGTCGGCCGGGAAGATATGCGGAATGTCGTGCGCGTGGATGGCGATCATCGAGACCGCCTTTTCGCTGGTCAGAGAGCCCAGCACGTTGAGCACCTTGGCCCTCGGCAGCCCATAGCGGGAAGCCCGCGCCGGCTCGACCTCCACCAGGTCACCGTTCTTGGCGCCGTTCTGGAATTCCTTGTCGACGATCAGTTCGGGCTGGCGCCGTTCCACCGGCTCGATGCGGAAGGTGCCGTCCTGCAAGATGCGAAAGACACCGAGCACGGCATCGGTACGTTTTTCGAAAATCTTCACCACCCGCCCGGTGTAGGCGGGGCCGCCCAGGGCGACGTTCGTGTCGTCGGCCGGAAAGGTCTTGGCCAGCACGCGGTCGCCAATGCCGGGCGCCGGTCCACTGCCACTGCGCGACAGGCGGATGGAGACGATGGGCGGCGGCCCATTGGCCGTGTGTTCGGTAGGACGGGCCAAGAGCACGCCATCGGCATCGCGGTCGAAAATATCGAGGACCGTGACATGGGGCAGGGCACCGACGCGAGCCAACCCCTTGCGCTCCTTGGTGAGGACGCCTTCGTCCTGCAAGTCGCGCAAAATATCCTTCAGCCAGATGCGGTCGTCGCCGCGCAGTGCGAACGCCTTGGCGATGTCGCGTTTGCCGGCGCGATCGGGATTTTCGGCGATGTAGCGCAGGATTTCGTCACGCGAGGGCCGGTAGTCGTCCTTGACCTTGGCCCTGGTGTCGGCGGTGCGCGGATCGCCGTGGGTTCTGCCGGTGATCTTGCGCGCCACGCTGTCCTATCCTTTTTTCTTCGCGGCCGGCTTCTTCGCAGCCGGCTTCTTGGCTGCCACTTTCTTGGTCGCCGGGGCCTTGGCCGCGGCTGCCTTTCGGAACGGCTTCTTGCCGCCGCCGCCCTTGGCCTCTTTCTCGGCAATCAATGCCAGCGCATCCTCGATCGTCACCGACTGCGGATCCTTGCCCTTGGGCAGCGTAGCATTGACCTTGCCGAAATTCACGTAAGGCCCGTATTTGCCGTCGCGCACGACGATCTTGCCGCCGCCATCCGGATGGTCGCCAAGCTCCTTCAGCGCCGCGGCAGTACCGCCATTGCGGCCGCCCTTGCCCTTCAGCTGCTTCTCGGCGATCACCGATACGGCGCGGTTGAGGCCGATCGAGAACACGTCCTCGATGCTTTCGAGATTGGCATAGGTGCCGTCATGCAGCACGAACGGGCCGTAGCGGCCAAGCCCGGTTGAGATCATCTTGGCGGTTTCCGGATGCTGGCCGACATCGCGCGGCAGCGACAGCAGCGCCAGCGCCTTTTCGTGGTCGATCGACTCGGCCGTCCAGCCCTTGGGCAGGCTGGAACGCTTGGCCTCCTTGCCGTCGCCACGCTGCAGATAGGGGCCGAAGCGACCGCTGCGCAGCGTGATTTCCTCTGACGTGTAAGGGTCCTTGCCGATCACCTTGGTGCCGTCCTCGCCGCCGCCATTCTCGCCATTGGGATTGGCGGCATCGCCGAGCTGGCGGGTGAAGGAGCAATCGGGATAGTTGGAGCAGCCGACAAAGGCGCCGAACTTGCCAAGCTTCAGCGACAGATTGCCGGTGCCGCATTTCGGGCAGATGCGCGGATTGGAGCCGTCCTCCCGCGTCGGGAACACCAGCGGCGCCAGTTCTTCATTGAGCGCGTCGAGCACGTCGGTGACGCGCAGTTCCTTGATGTCGGCGACGGCGCCGGAAAAATCCTTCCAGAAATCGCGCAGCACGTCCTTCCAGGCGAGCTTGCCGTCGGAAATCTCGTCGAGCTTTTCCTCGAGGGACGCGGTGAAGTCGTATTCGACATAACGCTTGAAGAAGCTTTCAAGAAAGGCCGACAGCAGCCGGCCCTTGGCCTGCGGCACCAGCCGGCGCTTGTCGATGGTGACGTAGTCACGGTCCTCGAGCGTCTTCAGGATCGCCGTATAGGTAGAAGGCCGGCCGATGCCGAGTTCTTCCAGCTTCTTGATCAGCGAAGCTTCGGAATAGCGCGGCGGCGGCTCGGTGGTGTGCTGGGTGGCATTGATCGCCTGGCGGGCTAGCTGCTCGCCGGCGCGGATTTCAGGCAGGCGGCGGTTTTCCTCGTCTTCCGCATCGTCGTCCTTCTGGTCGGTGTAGGCGGCGATGAAACCGTCGAACCGAACGACCGAACCGATGGCACGCAGCTCTGCGGTGCGCGATCCGTTGACCGCTTCGATCTCGGCGGTGGTGCGCTCGATCTCGGCTGGCTGCATCTGGCTGGCGATGGCGCGCTTCCAGATCAGCTCATAGAGCCGCATCTGGTCGGAATCGAGATATTGCCTGACCGATGCCGGGGTGCGCATGAAATCCGTCGGGCGGATCGCTTCGTGCGCTTCCTGGGCATTCTTGGCCTTGGCGGTGTATTGGCGCGGCTTTTCCGGCAGGTATTTCGGACCGAATTCCTTGGCAATGGCGTCGCGTGCGGCGTCGATCGCCTCGGGTGCCATCTGCACGCCGTCGGTTCGCATATAGGTGATGAGACCTGTGGTCTCGCCGCCGATCTCCATGCCTTCATAGAGACGTTGCGCCACCTGCATGGTGCGGCTGGCCGAGAAGCCCAGGCCCGATGAGGCGGCCTGCTGCAGCGTCGAAGTGGTGAAGGGCGGGCCGGGATTGCGCTTGGTCGGCTTGGCTTCGACCGACACCGCCTTGAAGGTCGCGCCTTCGAGCATCGACTTGATGTCGTCGGCCTGCGCCTTGTTGGAAATGTCGAGCTTTTGCAGCTTCTTGCGATCGAAGGCGGTCAGCCGCGCTTCGAAATTCTCGTTGCGCGGCGTACCCAGCAGGGCGGCGATCTGCCAGTATTCCTCGCGGATGAAGCGCTCGATCTCGGATTCGCGGTCGCAGACCAGGCGCAGCGCAACCGACTGGACGCGGCCGGCCGAACGGGCGCCCGGCAGCTTGCGCCACAGCACCGGCGACAGCGTGAAACCGACGAGATAATCCAGCGCCCGGCGGGCGAGATAGGCATCGACCAGCGGCGCATCGATCTGGCGCGGATTGGCCATCGCCTCCAGCACCGACGATTTGGTGATGGCATTGAAGACGACGCGGCTGACCGGCTTGTCCTTCAGCGCGCGCTTCTGCTTCAGCACCTCCAGCACATGCCAGGAGATGGCTTCACCTTCGCGATCCGGGTCGGTGGCGAGGATCAGGCCATCGGCATCCTTGACCGCCTTGGCGATGTCGGCAAGCCGCTTGCCCGAGGCCGTGTCGACCGCCCAGGACATGGCGAAATCCTCATCCGGACGCACCGAGCCGTCCTTGGCCGGCAAATCCCTAATATGGCCGAACGAGGCCAGAACCTTGTAGTTCTTGCCGAGGTATTTGTTGATTGTCTTCGCCTTGGCCGGCGATTCGACGACGACGACGTCCATGAGGTCTCATATCAGCTGTGGTGCGGCAGAAGAATTCCGCTGCGCGCGACGAAATCTCGTTCTATTTGTCGCTCACATGGCCGCGCTTTTGCATCCGGTCAAGGGGAGGCGCCCAAATTGCGGGCCGATCCGAAGCAATACACTCTTAGAGTGTATGGAGAAAATCACAGAATTTGGGAAAGGGAGATGGTGGTCCCCGAGTGAGCGGAAACGACCCGATTCATTTTTCCGCCGAGTCGTTGAAATGCTGCCCAAACCGGAAGGGCTACATTTATAAGGGCCTGTTCGATGCCGGCCGCCGGGTGCATGGAGATGCCCGGCGACCAGCCCTTGTCCCGCCAGCAAGCGGGATTGACGTACTTAGTCGGCCTTGACGATATGCCAGACCTCGCCGACGCCGTCGCCGGTCACATCGCCGGGCTTCTTGTCCTTGATGAAGGTGTAGACCGGCTTGCCGTCATAGGCCCACATCTTGGTGCCGTCAGTGCGGTCGACAACGGTCCATTCGTCGTCCGCCTTGGCGCCGGCTTCGGCTTTCAGCGGCGGCCAGTTGGTGGCGCATTTGTCGTAGCAATTGCTCTTGCCCTTCTCGTCCTTGTCATAGGTGTAGAGCGTCATTCCATTGGCGTCGGTGTAGATCTTGGTGCCATTGACCTCGGCTTCCTTCCACGCGTCGGCGGCGAAGGATGCGGCGGTGCTGAGCAGAAGCGCTGCCAGTCCTGCGGTTATGGTTTTCATGGAAATCTCCCTGACTGGTATCTGGAGACGCGCGGGAAATCGCGGCCTCGCTGTGTCAACGCCCAGGGGCTGCCGTTTCTTCCCTCTCAGTTCTTCCGGGCAAGCATGATCTTGCCAACACAATGGTGATTGGTGGACAAGGCTGCGCGTCGCTATATCAGCGGCACGACAGTGGAGTTCCTGGAAATGGCATTGGACATCGGCTATGTCAGCGCGGTCGGGGCGGGAGCCATCTCGTTCCTGTCGCCTTGCGTGCTGCCGCTGGTGCCGCCCTATCTCTGCTACATGGCCGGCGTGTCGGTCGACGATTTCCGCGGCAATGCGGGTGCGACTGCGCGCGAAGGCGCACGCGGCGCGCTGCTTTATTCCTCGATCGCCTTCGTGCTCGGCTTCTCGACCGTCTTTATCGCGCTTGGCGCCGGCGCCTCGACCATCGGCCGGCTGCTGCGTATCTGGCAGGAGCCGCTGGCGATGGGCGCCGGTGTGCTGATCATCCTCATGGGCCTGAATTACCTCGGCATCCTGCGCATTCCGCTGCTTTCACGCGAGGCGCGCTTCCAGTCGCAGGGCAAGCCGGCAAGTGCGGTCGCGGCCTATGTCATGGGGCTGGCCTTCGCCTTCGGCTGGACGCCCTGCATCGGCCCGGTGCTCGGTCCGATCCTGACGCTGGCCGGCGGCCGCGAGACGGTGGGCGAGGGCGCGCTGCTGCTCGCCGCCTATTCGCTCGGGCTAGGCATCCCGTTCCTGATCGCCGCCCTGTTTTCAGGCGCCTTCATGCGCTTCCTTGGCAAATTCCGCGTCCATCTCGGCCGCGTCGAAAAAGCGATCGGCGCGCTGCTGGTGGTCGCCGGCGTGTTTTTCCTCACCGGCGGCGTGCAGACGGTGTCTTATTGGCTGCTGGAAAATTTCCCGGTGCTGGGGCGGCTGGGGTAGGTCGCGTCGGCGGAACGATGCACGGCAGCCCGCATTTGCAGTACCGTTGATCAACACTTTTTCGAGCCGGGAGGCGAGAATGGTAGCCAAGGCGGATGTGCGAAAATTCTTCAAGGTCTATGAGAAAATCTACAATGACGCGATCGCCGACACCGTTGATCTCAACGACGTCGCGGACATGTATTCGGCCGGTTTTGTCTCGGTGACGCCGGCCGCGGTCATGGTTGGCGAGAATGGCGAGCAGTTGAAGGCCATCATGACAAAGGGTTTTGAGGCCTATCGTGCCCTCGGCAGCAAGAGGATGACCTGCAAGGAGGTCTCTGTGACACCTGTCGACCAGGACCATTGCGTGGCTGAGGTAAACTGGGCCGGTGACTATGAACGCAAGGATGGGAGTCCCGTGACCATCGACTTTGCGGTCAACTATCTCGTCGAAAAGCGCGACGGCAAGCTGAAGGTGTTTGGCTGGATATCAGGTGACGAGCAGGCGGAATTCAGGAAACACGGCCTGTTGTAGGTGTGCTGACTGCCGAATGCCGTTTTAAGACCCGCTGATTAAGAGTCAGCTGCTCCGCCATCTCACCGAAATTTAACCGCATTGGTGAAGCAAGGCGCCACTGCTAGCATGCTTTGATTCCCAACCCTTTTCGTATGGTTGTCCCTTCCATGAGCCAGAGATCCTGCCTGTCCGTCATTCTCGCCGCCGGCGAAGGCACGCGCATGAAGAGCGTGCTGCCGAAGGTGCTGCACCAGATTGCCGGCCTGCCGATGGTCGCCCATGTGGTGAGGGCGGCCGAAGCTGCCGGCGCGGGCAGCCAGGCGCTGGTGATCGGTCATGGCGCGGAAGAGATGCGCAAGGCGGCGGCGAAATTCGCGCCGAAGGCCGAGACCTTCGTGCAGGACAAGCGCCTCGGAACCGCGCACGCCGTGCTGGCCGCGCGCGAAGCGATATCAAAGGGTTATGACGATATTCTCGTGATGTTTGGCGACACGCCGCTGATCGACGCGGATGCGCTGACCGTGGCGCGGCTGAAACTGGCCGAGGGCGCCGCCGTCGTCGTGATCGGCTTCCGCCCGCCCAGCCCGACCGGATATGGCAGGCTGATCGAAAAGGACGGCAAGCTGATCGCCATCCGCGAAGAGAAGGACTGCTCCGAGGAGGAGAGAAAAATAGCCTTCTGCAATGCCGGCATGATGGCGGTGGCCGGTGATCACGCGCTGAAACTGCTCGATCAGGTAGGCAACAACAACGCCAAAGGCGAATATTATCTCACCGACATTGTCGAGATCGCCAGTGCGCGAGGCCTCGATGTCGTCGCCACCGAAGCCAGCTTCGAAAGCGCACTCGGTATCAACAACCGCGCCGAACTGGCGCAAGCCGAGGGCATTTGGCAGGCGCGCCGGCGGCACGACGCGATGCTGTCGGGCGTGACGCTGATCGCGCCGGAGACGGTGTATTTCTCGCACGACACCGAGATCGGCACTGACACGATCGTCGAGCCCAATGTCTGGTTCGGTCCGGGCGTGAAGATCGCGACGGGCGCCAAGATACATGCGTTCAGCCACATCGAAGGCGCCACCATTGCGTCCAATTGCGATGTCGGGCCGTACGCGCGGCTGCGGCCGGGTGCTGATCTCCGGGACAAGGCTAAGGTCGGCAATTTTTGCGAGGTCAAGCAGGCGGTTATCGAAGAGGGCGCGAAGGTCAACCATTTGACCTATATCGGCGATGCCCGCGTCGGCGCGGGAGCCAATATCGGCGCCGGCACCATCACCTGCAATTATGACGGCTATTCGAAATTCTTCACGGACATCGGCGAGGGCGCTTTTGTAGGCTCCAATTCGTCGCTGGTGGCACCTGTCACCATCGGCAAGGGCGGCTACATCGCCTCGGGCAGCGTGATCACCGAAAGCGTGCCCGACGACGCGCTGGCCTTCGGCCGCGCCCGCCAGAAGACCATTCCAGGCAAGGGCAAGGAATTGCGCGAGCGCTTTGCCTCGGCCGCGGCTGCGAAGAAAAAGTAAGACCAGCCCACAAAAAACCGAACGATTGCAGTAACCGGATTGCAAGAGCGGTCTGTCATGGTGCATCGACAAGAATGAGCGTTCCGTTACACGGGACGAAATGCAATGTGACTTTCGCGGCAGGCCGGCCATCCCTAAATAGCGCTGGTTTTCCACGGGGAATCGGGGGCTGTCTGCATGTGCGGTATCGTTGGAATCGTCGGCCACTCGCAGGTTGCGCCGCTCATTGTCGATGCGCTGAAGCGGTTGGAATATCGCGGCTATGACTCGGCCGGCGTCGCCACCATCGAGCACGGCCAGCTTGCTCGCCGCCGCGCCGAAGGCAAGCTGATCAACCTCGAGCGCCGGCTCAAGGACGAGCCGCTCGACGGTACGATCGGCATCGGTCACACACGCTGGGCGACACACGGCGTGCCCAACGAGACCAATGCGCATCCGCATTTTTCCGACGGTGTCGCCATCGTCCATAACGGCATCATCGAGAATTTCGCCGAATTGCGCGAAGAACTGATCCGCGATGGCTATTCTTTCTCCTCGCAGACCGACACCGAGGTCGTCGCCCATCTGGTGGCGCGCGAACTCGCCAAAGGGCTGAAGCCGGTCGAGGCCGCGCACCAGGCGCTGAAGCGGCTGGAAGGCGCTTTCGCGCTGGCCATCATGTTCAAGGGCGACGAGGACCTGATCGTCGGCGCGCGCAACGGTCCGCCTTTGGCTGTCGGCCATGGCGATGGCGAGATGTTTTTGGGCTCCGACGCCATCGCGCTCGCACCGTTCACCAATTCGATCACCTATCTCGAAGATGGCGACTGGGCGGTGGTGCGCCGCGACGGCGTCACCATCTTCGACATCGACGGCACAAAGGTCGACCGCAAGCGCCAGCAGTCGCTTTCGACCAGCTTCATGGTCGACAAGGGCAATCGGCGCCATTTCATGGAGAAGGAGATCCATGAGCAGCCCGAGGTGATCTCGCATACCTTGGCGAATTATCTCGATTTTGTCGGCGGTGTCTCCAAGCCGCTGGATCTGCCGTTCAATTTCGCAGAGATCAACCGGCTGGCGATTTCGGCTTGCGGTACCGCCTATCTTGCCGGCCTGATCGGCAAATACTGGTTCGAGCGTTATGCGCGGCTGCCGGTCGACATCGATGTCGCCTCCGAATTCCGCTACCGCGAAATGCCGCTGTCGAAGAACGACGCAGCGTTTTTCATCTCGCAATCGGGCGAGACCGCCGACACACTGGCCTCGCTGCGCTACTGCCGCAAGGCCGGCATGAAGATCGGCGCGATCGTCAATGTGCGCGAATCGACCATGGCGCGCGAATCCGACGTCGTGCTGCCGACGCTCGCCGGGCCGGAAATCGGCGTCGCCTCCACCAAGGCGTTCACCTGCCAGTTGTCGGTGCTGGCATCGCTTGCCGTGCGGGCTGGCGTGGCGCGCGGTACGATCTCGAAAGAACAAGAGAAGGCCCTGGTGCGCGCGCTTTCGGAAGCGCCGCGCTATGCCAACCAAGTGCTCAAGCTTGAAGAGCAGATCGAGCGGATCGCGCGTGAACTCTCGCGCTACAAGGACGTGCTCTATCTCGGCCGCGACACCAACTTCCCGCTGGCCATGGAAGGCGCGCTGAAACTCAAGGAAATCTCCTATATCCACGCCGAGGGCTATGCCGCGGGCGAGCTGAAGCATGGGCCGATCGCGCTGATCGACGAGAACATGCCGGTCATCGTCATCGCGCCGCACGACCGCATTTTCGAGAAAACCGTGTCGAACATGCAGGAAGTGGCGGCACGCGGCGGCAAGATCATCCTGATCACCGACAGCAAGGGCGCGGCGCTGACGAGTGTCAAGACGATGGAGACGATCGTGCTGCCGGACGTGCCGGAAATCATCTCGCCGATCATCTACGCGCTGCCGATCCAGATGCTCGCCTATTTCACCGCCGTGTTCATGGGCACCGACGTCGACCAGCCGCGCAATCTGGCGAAATCGGTGACGGTGGAATAGGCCTCATCCTTTCGTCATCCACGGGCGTAGCGGGAGCGAAGCTCCTGCGCAGACCCGAGGATCCATTCCGTGACGGTATGGCGGATCAAAGCAGTGCAGAACTTGGCGCTACCACCCAGTCCCGCGGAAAAGCTCGAACCACTCCGGATTGGCCTTTTCGATCAATTCAATCTTCCATTGACGCGGCCAACGTTTCAGCGACTTCTCGCGCTGGATTGCATCGCGGATGTCGAAATACTCTTCGTACCAAACCAAGCGTTCTACGCCATACCGCCCAGTAAAGCGCGAACCCTCACCAGACTTGTGCTCGGGCATTCGGCGGCCGAGATCGTTTGTGACGCCAATATAGATGGTGCCGCGTTTCCGGCTCGCAGTTAAATAGACATAGCCCGTCATGAACGAAGTATAGCGACCGAACGATCCGCCGACCATCTTGAGGGGTTGCATTCTTCGGCCGACGTCACGGAATGGATCCTCGGGTCTGCGCCGCGTCGCTTCGCTCCTTGCTCCGCCCGTGGATGACGAAGGGGAGGGATGTTTCGGCTAATCGCGAACGTATGCTGCTTCCGTTTGGATTGCTTCGTTGAAAGTAGCGGCATAATCGGCTCTTTAAAAACTTCGCAGTTCCAAAGCTTCGTCCGGTTCACTAATGTCGCGTCGCAATAGCGGCCCCCGGTGAATCATGTCCGACGCTCCCAAGACTTCCGGCGTGACCCGGCTGAGGAACTATTTCCTCACGGGCTTCATCGTCTGCGCGCCGCTGGCGATCACCGCCTACATTGCCTGGTCTTTCATCGGCTGGGTCGATTCCTGGGTGAAACCCTATATTCCGGCCCGCTACAGCCCTGACACCTATTTGTCGTTTCCTGTGCCGGGGTTCGGGCTGATCGTGGCGCTCATCCTGATCACGCTGATCGGCTTCCTGACGGCCAACATCGTCGGCCGCGCCATCGTCAATTTCGGCGAGCGCCTGCTTGGCCGCATGCCGTTGGTGCGCGGCATCTATGGCTCGCTGAAACAGATTTTCGAGACCGTGCTGTCCAACAAGGGCGACATGTTCCGCCAAGTCGGACTGGTCGAATATCCGCGCAAGGGTGTGTGGTCGCTGGTGTTCGTCGCCAGCGAGAAGGAGACCGAGATCAACCAGAAGCTCGACCAGGAAGGCGATCCGCTGATTGCCGTGTTCATGCCGTGCACGCCAAACCCGACCACCGGATTCCTGATGTATGTGCCGAAGTCGGACATCGTGCTGCTCGACATGACGATTGAGGACGGCGCCAAGCTGATTGTGTCGGCCGGGCTGGTGGCGCCCGAGGTCAAGCAAATGGTTGTCGTGAATGGCGAGCCGATCGAAGGGATGCTCGCCAACCCGTCGGTTGCCGCCCTGGCTCAGCCGGCGCGCAGGAGCCGCACGGCCTCGTCGCGGCCGAACAAATAAAGCAGCAGGCGCAACGCCTCGCCACGCTGCGATTGCAGCTCCGGGTCGCGCGACAGGATCAGCCTGGCATCGTCGCGGGCGGCCTCCAGAAGGTCGGCATGCGCCTCGATGCGCGCAACCTGGAAACCCGGGGTGCCGGACTGGCGGGTGCCCAGCAATTCGCCTTCGCCGCGCAGCTTCAGGTCTTCTTCGGCGATCAGGAACCCGTCCTCGGTCTCGCGCATTACCGACAGCCGGCGTTTTGCGGTCTCGCCGAGCGGGTCCTTGTAGAGCAGCACGCAGGAGGAGGGCTTGTCGCCACGCCCGACCCGGCCGCGCAGTTGGTGCAGCTGGGCCAGGCCGAAGCGCTCGGCGTGCTCGATGACCATGACGGTGGCGTCCGGCACGTCGACGCCGACCTCAATGACGGTGGTGGCGATCAGGATGCGTGTCTCGCCCTGCTTGAAGGCACGCATCGCCTCGTCCTTCTCGGCACCCTTCATGCGGCCGTGAACGAGCCCGATACGGTCGCCGAACAATGGTTTCAGCGACGCGAAGCGGTCCTCGGCCGACATCAGCTTGATTTCTTCGGATTCCTCGACCAGCGGACAGATCCAGTAGATCTTCTGGCCGCTGGCGACGGCGTCCACCATGCGGTCGACCAGTTCGTCGAGCCGCTCGAGCGGCAGTGTAACGGTACGGATCGGCTGGCGGCCGGCCGGTTTTTCCGTCAGTTTCGACACGTCCATGTCGCCGAAAGCGGTCAGCACCAGCGTGCGGGGGATGGGAGTGGCCGTCATCACCAGCATGTCGGGCGCGTCGCCCTTGGCGGTGATGGCGAGCCGCTGATGGACGCCGAAGCGATGCTGCTCGTCGATGACGGCGAAGACCAGGTCGTGGAACATGACCGTCTCCTGGAACAGCGCGTGGGTGCCGACGACGATGTCGATCTCGCCGCTCGCCAGACCGGCCAGCGTGTCCGCGCGTTCGCGGCCCTTTTCGCGGCCCGTGAGGATAGCGATGCGCAGTCCGACCTTGGCGGCGAGCGGCGTGATGGTCGCCAGATGCTGGCGCGCCAGGATTTCGGTCGGCGCCATCAGTGCTGCCTGGCCGCCGGCCTCGACGGCGCGCGCCATGGCCAGCAGCGCGACGACCGTCTTGCCGGAGCCGACATCGCCCTGCAGAAGCCGCAGCATGCGCTCGGGATCAGCGAGGTCGGCATTGATTTCGGCCAGCGCGAACTCCTGGCTCGATGTCAGCGAATAGGGCAGTGCAGTCCGCAGTTTTTCGACGATGCGGCCGTCGCCGACCAGGGGACGCCCGGACAGCCTGCGGACTTTTGCCCGCACCAGCGCCAGCGAGACCTGGCCCGCCAGCAACTCGTCATAGGCGAGCCGCCGCCAGGCGGCGCCGTCGATGGCGACGTCGATCGGGTCGGCCGGATTGTGGATGCGGGCGAGCGCATCGGCAAAGGCCGCAAAGGTGTGCCGGCGCATGAAGGCGCCGTCCTGCCATTCGGGAAATTCAGGCACACGCGCCAGCGCCTGGCCGATCGCCCGGCGCAGCACCTTGCCCGAGAGCCCGGCTGTCAGGGGATAGACCGGTTCGACCAGCGGCAGGTTTTCCGCCTCGCTGGCCAGCGCAATATGGTCGGGGTGGACCATGCTCGGGCGGCCATTGAACCATTCCATGCGGCCCGAGACCACGACATGCTCGCCCTCGGGCATCGCCTTTTCGAGATAGGAAGCGTGAGCATGGAAGAAGGTCAGCGCGATCTCGCCGGTGTCGTCATGGGCGAAGACGCGGTAAGGCACCGACCTGTTGCCGCGCGGCGGCGGCTGGTGGCGGTCGATGCGCACCTCCAGCGTCACGATTTGGCCTTCCGCGGATCCTGCGATGCCCGGGCGGCTGCGCCGGTCGATGACGGTGTGCGGCAGCACGAACAGAAGGTCGCCCGTGCGGGCGGGGCGGTCACCCAGATCGGCCGGGACAACCTTCTCGATCAGCGCGCCGACTTTCGGTCCGACGCCTGCAAGCGACGTGATCGGGACAAACAAGGGATCGAGGTTGGTCGGGCGCATGATGTCAGCTTATGTTGCGATGGCGGCAGCGCAAGGCTGACAGCCCCTTCTATCCACGCTATATGCGCCGCAGCAAGCAAGGATGCGGTACGATGACCGGAACGACGAGATCAAGCGAGGGGCTGGACGTGCACCGCCGCAAGCTTCTGTTTCGCTCCTGGCATCGCGGCATGCGCGAGATGGACCTGATCCTCGGCACTTTCGCCGACGCTGAGATCGGCGCCTTGACGGCCGAGGAAATCGACCAATATGAGAGGCTCCTCGACATTCCCGATACCGAATTCCTGCCCATGGTCACCGGCGAACGCCCGGTTCCGGCCGATATCGATTGTGCCGTCCTGCAAAAGATCCTGGCTTTCCGCCACTCCATGACATTTTGAACAACGACATCCTGAACACAAGCAATTCCAGGAAAAGTGCGAAGCGGTTTTCCGTTCGGAGTTGCGATAGAACAAGACCGTGATTTCATGAGCCTCATTCCCACCATCGGTTTGCCGAAAGGCCGCGCCGGCCAGTTCATCGTCGACGGCGTCGCCGACGGTTACGAAGCCTTTGCGCTGGTGCAGGCGGCACTCGAGATCGCGCCCGACAAGCCGGTTCTGTTCGTCGCGCGCGACGGTCAGCGCCTGCCGGCGATCGTTGAGGCGCTGTCTTTTGCTGCCCCCGGCCTGCCGGTGCTGCAACTACCAGCGTGGGATTGTCTGCCCTACGACCGCGTCTCGCCCGGTTCGGATGCTGCCGCCAAGCGCCTCGATGCGCTGACCGCCATGATCGCTCTGGCGAAGAAGCCGCACCGCGCCGTCATCCTCACCACCGCCAATGCGCTGCTGCAACGCATTCCGCCGGCGGATCTCGTCGAGGCACAGACGTTCCACGCCAGGCCCGGCAACCAGATCGACATGAACGTACTGGTGTCGCGGCTGGAAACGTCCGGTTTTGAGCGCGTGCCGACCGTGCGTGGCATCGGCGAGTTCGCAGTGCGCGGCGGCATTCTCGACCTGTTCGCGCCCGGCTGGACCGAAGCACTCAGGCTCGACTTCTTCGGCGACACGCTGGAATCGATCCGTGTGTTCGACGCCGCCACGCAGCGCACCACCGGTCAGCGCAAGTCGATGGCGCTGCAGGCGATGAGCGAAGTGGCGCTGACGCCCGAAACCATCAGCCGCTTCCGCCGCTCCTACATCGAAGCTTTTGGCGCGCCACAGCGCGACGATGGGCTCTATGCGGCGGTCAGCGAAGGGCGTCGCTTCGCCGGCATGGAGCACTGGCTGCCGTTCTTCTACGAACGGCTGGAGACGGTGTTCGACTATCTGCCTGACACGCCTGTCATCTTCGACCATCTGGCGCATGAGGCGCTGGCCGAGCGCCACACGCTGATCCTCGATCACTACGAGGCGCGCAAGAAGCAGGCGGACGGTGCCTTGAAGGACGCCGTGCCCTACAAGCCGGTCGCACCGGACCTGCTCTATCTCTCCCCGGAAAACCTGATTGCCTCGCTCGGGCCGCGTGAAGCGATCGACTTCACGCCATTCGACGCGCCCGAAGTTGGCGCCAAGAAGGTCTATCACGCCGGCTCACGCCACGGCCGCAGCTTCGTCGAGGAGCGCGCCGATCCGAACGCCAATGTGTTCGATGTCGTCGTCAAACACATCGCCGATGAGCGCGCGGCGCGCCGCCGCGTCGTCATCGCCGGCTGGACCGAAGGCTCGCTCGACCGGCTTGGCCAGATCCTAGCCGAACACCATCTCGGCAACCTCAAGCAGGTGGCGACGCTGGCGGAAGCCGAAAAGCTCGAACCCGGTCAGGCGGCCCTGGCCGTGCTGCCGCTCGAATCCGGCTTCGAGACCGAAAAACTGGTCGTCGTCGCCGAACAGGACATTTTGGGCGACCGGCTGATCCGGCGTTCGAAACGCAAGAAGCGTCCCTCGGACTTCATTGCCGAGGCCTCGGCGCTGTCGGCCGGCGACATTGTCGTCCATGCCGATCATGGCATTGGCCGTTTCATCGGCCTGCGTACCATCGAAGCGGTCGGCGCACCGCATGACTGCCTTGAAATCCACTATGCCGGTGACGACCGGCTGTTCCTGCCGGTGGAAAACATCGAGCTTCTGTCGCGCTACGGTTCTGACACAGCCGAGGCGACGCTGGACAAGCTTGGCGGCGGCGCCTGGCAGTCGCGCAAGGCGCGACTGAAGAAGCGCCTGCTCGACATGGCCGGGCAGCTGATCCGCATCGCCGCCGAACGGCAGATGCGCTCCGCACCGCCACTGGTGCCGGCAGAAGGCCTCTATGGCGAGTTCGCGGCCCGCTTCCCCTATGAGGAGACCGACGACCAGCAGACGGCCATCGATTCGGTGCGCGACGATCTTGCTGCCGGCAAGCCGATGGACCGGCTGATTTGCGGCGATGTCGGCTTCGGCAAGACCGAAGTGGCGCTGCGTGCCGCCTTCATCGCGGCGATGGAAGGCTTTCAGGTGGCAGTTGTGGTGCCGACGACATTGTTGTCGCGCCAGCATTTCAAGACCTTTTCGCAGCGTTTCTCCGGCCTGCCGATCCGTGTCGGCCAGGCGTCGCGGCTGGTCGGCGCCAAGGAACTGGCCGAGACCAAGAAAGGCATCGCCGAGGGCCAGGTCGACATCGTCATCGGCACGCACGCGCTGCTTGGTTCCGCGATCTCGTTCAAGAACCTTGGCCTGCTGATCATCGACGAGGAGCAGCACTTTGGCGTCAAGCACAAGGAGCGGCTGAAGGATTTGAAGACCGACGTGCACGTGCTGACGCTCTCGGCGACACCGATCCCGCGCACGCTGCAACTGGCGTTGACCGGGGTGCGCGAGCTGTCGCTGATCGCCACGCCGCCAGTCGACCGAATGGCGGTGCGCACCTTCATCTCGCCGTTCGATCCCCTGGTCATCCGCGAGACGCTGCTGCGCGAGCGATATCGCGGCGGCCATTCCTTCTATGTGGTGCCGCGCATCAGCGATCTCTCGGAAATCCATGATTTCCTGAAGGAATCCGTGCCGGAGTTGAAGGTGGCGGTGGCACATGGCCAGATGCCGCCGGGCGAACTCGACGATATCATGAATGCCTTCTACGACGGCCAGTACGACGTGCTGTTATCGACGACCATCGTCGAATCCGGTCTCGACATCCCGACCGCCAACACGCTGATCATCCATCGCGCCGACATGTTCGGCCTGTCGCAGCTTTACCAGTTACGCGGTCGCGTCGGTCGCTCGAAGGTGCGCGCCTATGCGTTGTTCACGCTGCCGGCCAACCGCAAGCTGACCGACACCGCCGAGCGCCGGCTGAAGGTGCTGCAATCGCTGGATACGCTGGGCGCCGGCTTCCAGCTCGCCAGCCACGACCTCGATATCAGGGGCGCCGGCAATCTTCTCGGCGAAGAGCAGTCCGGCCACATCAAGGAGGTCGGCTTCGAACTCTACCAGCAGATGCTGGAGGAAGCCGTTGCCGAGGTGAAGGATTCCGGCGAGGTCCAGGATGGCGGCTGGTCGCCGCAGATTGCCGTCGGCACGGCGGTGATGATCCCGGAAAGCTATGTTCCGGACCTGCAGCTCCGGCTGGCGCTCTACCGCAGGCTTGGCGATCTCGAAAACACCGAGGAAATCGACGCTTTCGGCGCCGAGCTGATCGACCGCTTCGGCCCGCTGCCGGACGAGGTCAAGCATCTGCTCAAGATCGTCTTCATCAAGGCGCTCTGCCGCAAGGCCAATGTCGAGAAGCTCGACGCCGGGCCGAAGGGCGTCGTCATCCATTTCCGCAAGCGCGAATTCTCCAACCCGGTCGGGCTCGTCCGGTTCATCGGCGAGCAGGGCTCGCTGGCCAAGATCCGGCCGGACCACAGCGTCGTCTTCGTGCGCGATTGGCCAACCCCCGAGAAGCGATTGGCGGGCTCGGCGGTCATCATGACCCAGTTGGCGCGGCTGGTGGAGAAGGCGGCGTAGCCGGCCCAGGCCATTCGCCAGCGCTTGAATTCCGGTCTAGAATAGGAAATCGGCTTCGTGTATGGAGCCGCCATCCCATATAGGGGCGGGAAATGGCAGGCGAGGGTGCTTGCCGGAAAGAGCGTTGGGTGCAGCGATGACGAAATGGTCGCCGAATTCGTGGAGAGCAAAGCCGATCAAGCAGGTTCCTGCCTATCCGGACCTTGCCGCGCTGAAGAACACGGAGGCCCAGCTCGCAACCTTTCCGCCGCTGGTTTTTGCCGGTGAGGCGCGCAAGCTGAAGAAGCAGCTCGCTTCTGTCGCCGCCGGTGACGCATTCCTCCTGCAGGGCGGCGATTGCGCCGAGAGCTTCGCCGAGCATGGCGCGGACAACATCCGCGACTTCTTCCGTGTCTTCCTGCAGATGTCCGTGGTGCTCACCTTCGCCGGCGCGCAGCCGGTGGTGAAGGTTGGGCGCGTTGCCGGCCAGTTCGCCAAGCCGCGTTCGTCCGACAACGAGACCAAGGGCGAGGTGACGCTGCCCAGCTATCGCGGCGACATCATCAACGGCATCGAATTCGACCCGAAGTCGCGCATTCCGGATCCCGCCCGCCAGGAGATGGCGTACCGCCAGTCGGCGGCGACGCTCAACCTTCTGCGCGCCTTCGCGCAAGGCGGCTATGCCAGCCTGGAGAACGTGCACCGCTGGATGCTCGGCTTCGTGTCCGACAGCCCGCAGGGCGAAAAATACGAGTCTCTCGCCAACCGCATCACCGAGACGATGGACTTCATGAAGGCCGTCGGCATCACTTCGGAAACCAACTACGCGCTGCGCGAGACGGATTTCTACACCAGCCATGAGGCGCTGCTGCTCGGCTACGAGGAGGCACTGACGCGTGTCGATTCGACCTCTGGCGACTGGTATGCCACCTCGGGCCACATGATCTGGATCGGCGACCGCACCCGCCAGCCCGATCATGCGCATGTCGAATATTGCCGTGGGATCAAGAACCCGCTCGGGCTGAAATGCGGTCCTTCGCTGACGCCGGACGGCTTGCTGGAGCTGATCGACCTGCTCAATCCCGAGAACGAGCCCGGCCGGCTGACGCTGATCGCCCGCTTCGGTTCCGACAAGGTCGCCGACCATCTGCCGAAGCTGGTTCGCGCGGTGCAGAAGGAAGGCCGCTCCGTGGTGTGGTCGTCGGACCCGATGCACGGCAACACGATCGAGGCCGCCGGCTACAAGACGCGGCCGTTCGACCGCATTCTCAAGGAGGTCCAGACCTTCTTCGAGGTGCACCGCGCCGAAGGCACGCATCCGGGCGGCATCCATGTCGAAATGACCGGCAAGAACGTCACCGAATGCACCGGTGGCGCGCGCGCCATCACCGCCGAGGAATTGCAGGACCGCTACCACACCCATTGCGATCCGCGCCTTAACGCCGACCAGGCGATCGAACTGGCCTTCCTAGTCTCGGATCTGTTGAAGAAGAGCCACCCGGTGCAGCACAAGCAGGCGGTCAACGGCTAAGCGTGTTTCGGCTTGAACGTTGATAAAAAGAGCGCTGGAGAAATCCGGCGCTTTTCTTTTGGTTGATTCAGTGCCCGCGTTCCCAGCGCAAGTCGGCTAGACGGGGATCGGCAAAGGCGGTTCTGGCAAATTCGATCCGTTTTTCCGGAAATTCGCAGATCGCCTGCACGCCGAACGCGCCGAGGCGGATCCGCCAGGTCTGCGGCTCCATCGGCTTGGCCTTGGCAAAGCCGCGGCAGGTCAGCAGCGCAATGTTGGCGCCCTTGGGGTCACGTGCCGAGCGGTAGCGGATCGCCTCCAGCCCGGCTTCGCGGGCGGTATCGGCAATGGCTTGGCAAGCGGCATAGTCGGTCGGATGTGCCCATGCAGCGGCGTCACGATCGAGCGGCGGCCGGGTGAGATCGATTGCTCCAGCGCATTTGATTGCGGCGGCAAAGGCCGTGTATTCGGCGGCGTCGCTTGGCCATGGTGTTCCGGGCGACTCGGCAAAGAACAGCAGCCGGTAGAAGGCCATTTCGGCAACCGCGGTCATCATGGTCTCGGCCGCATAGTAGACGCCCTTGGTCCTGCCGGCGCGGCGGAAACGCGAACCGTGCGGATAGACCGAGCCGTAGCGAAAGGGCGTCGCCAGGAGATAGTGGAGATGGCGGCATTCAATTGGGATTTGCGGCTTGGTTTCCTCGATCAGGTCTTCGAGCATCGCATGCTCGTCGAGCGTGTCGACGATTTTCAGCGTCGAGACATGGTGCTGCGCTTCGACCATGCGCCAGTATTTGCCGTCGATGCCGACGGTCTCAGACGAGAGCGCGTCGGGAGTCCAGATAGGCAATGACATCGACGAGCCCGGTGATGGTGAGGATTTTTTCAAGCGGAGCGGCGTCGAACGCCGCGTTGACGTTCTTCAGCCATGCCCGGGCGACGACCGCGTCGCCGCCGACAATGGCATCGAGCGAGCGGAACAGCCTGACGAACAGCACGGCAAGCTCGAATGGCTTGGTGCCGCGCTCGAGCAGGAATTCGTCCCTGCGCATGCGCGAAACCGTGGCCTCCGAAACACCGATCACCGAGGCCAGCATCCTGGCGGTGATGTCCAGCAGATCGGCCGCGCGCAGCGTGGCCTTGGTCAGCACTGCGTTTTCGGCTGTCTTGGCAGCGGTTTGAGGTTGCATCGCGGCCCTTCCTATTTCTGTGGAAAATATAGGCCACAAAAATTCATATGGAAAGGGGCGGATGCAAAACAATCCGCCGAAGCGATCGACGGAAGAAGCTCAGTCCTTCTTGTAGAGCAGCCAGCTCTTGCCGGCCCGGCCTGCCATCGTCGAGTGCTTGGTGACCCGGTTGCGGCCGCTGACCTTGGAGCGATAGAGCGCCCGGTCGGCCTTGGTGTAGAGATCTTCGGGTCCTTCGGCTTCGGAAGCCATGCAGATACCCATCGAGACGGTGACGGTGCCGTAATTCGCGCCGGTCTGGCTGCTGGTGAACGGCGTCTGCTCGATCAGGGCACGAATACGCTCTGCGACGTCATAGGTGGCGTCCTCGCTGGCGCCCTCGATGATCAGCGCGAACTCCTCGCCGCCGGTGCGGGCAACGAACATGTCGCCGCGAATGCTGGTCTGGAAAATATCGGCGATGCTCTGGATGATCTTGTCGCCGACCGGATGGCCATAGCGGTCGTTGATATCCTTGAAGCGGTCGATGTCGACAAGAACCAGGGCGTTGAACAGGATACCCCTGTTGCTGTTGTAGATCCTGGTGATCTCCTTGTCGAAGGCGCGCCGATTCCAGATATGCGTCAACGGATCGGTGTCGGCCAGCCGCTTGTACTCCTCAAGCTTCGACTTGACGCTTTCGAGTTCGGCCGTCTTGTCGCTGAGCGTCGAGGCCACCTGCCGGCCGTGATCGATCGTCGAATTGGTGGCAACCGCCATGGCGTTGGCGATCTTCTGCAGGAGATCCTGGGAGAGAAGGCTGCGGCCGCTGAGGCCGCTCGATGTCTCATCGAGGATCCTGCCGTATTTCTCGATGTGGCTGCGCTCGCTCCGCAGCAGCGAAGCAACCTCCTCGAGCTCCCTGGCAATGACGTCTCTGGCATGCTCGACTATGCCAGGGCCATGGTTGTGGGCAAAGAAAGTGCGCCCGATCTGATCCAGTTCATCCTGTGTCGGCCGGCTGGTCAGCGAAACGACGGCCAGGCTGAGTTCACGATTGGTGCCGCTCAGGGCCTCATAGAAGATCTCGTAATTGCGCGGCAGGCCGAGCACGCCCAATTGGCGCATTGTCGCGACAACAGTGGCTGCGATGTCGGTGCTTCGTTCGGTCGGGACAGCTGCCGGCTGCATCTTGGTTCTTCCCCTCGGATCCTCCGCGGAATTCGCGGTTTCCCTTTGTCGCCGAGCCCTGGGGAATGCGACCGACGCTTCGAACAACTTGCGAAGGGATGCGTCCCCACCCACGGCCTTCGCTTGCAGGTGACCATAAATGCGCCGTCGCTAAAGTTTCCTTAACTGGCAGAGGTTCAGCGGGTTTTCTCTGTCTGCGGGCTGTAAAAGCCTTAGTCCGTGCATCCAACAGTTGGAAACAACGCCGGTGCGGCGGCTTGAATTCGCGATTCGCACATCGCACTCTTGAAAATGAAACCGAATTTCGGATTCTCCACGCCAGCACATGTCGCATTTGCTTGCGTGCTTGCGCGGCAAAGCTGGAATCCTAAGCCATGCCCGGCACTTTTCTTCAAGGAGGATCGACGTGAGTGATGGTCACCAGGGATCGTGTCTGTGCGGAGCCGTCCGCTTCAGAACGAACGGGGCGCTGCGTGGCGTCGTCTATTGCCATTGCTCGCAATGCCGCAAGCAGAGCGGACATTTCTATGCCGCGACCAATGTTGCCAACGCCGACATCGTGATCGAGGGCACGGAAAGTATCACCTGGTACGAAGCCTCTACCTTCGCCAGGCGTGGGTTCTGCAAGGCATGCGGATCGGTGCTGTTCTGGAAGCCGCGAGACCAGGACTACGTTTCGGTCATGGCGGGATCGTTCGACAAGCCGACAGGTCTTGAGGGGGAATGCCATATCTTCGTCGGTGATAAGGGCGACTATTATTCGATCGACGACGGGCTGCCACAGTTTGAAAAGTCGACACCGTCCATACCGGTTGCTGAATGAATCTTGGACAAGTCACCTTATTCCATTGATCTGGCCAGCCATTGCATTATCCCGTGCCGGTGATTCGCAAAGGGGTTTGGCATGCAGCGGCTGATCGATGCTTATTTCAATTCGGTGCGGGCGTTTCGCAAGCTGGCCACCAGCGAGAAGGCTTTCCAGCAGGAGCTGATGCTGCTGGCGCTTGCCTTGCCGCTCGGCTGGTTCGTTTCGATCTCGTGGCGCGGCTATGCCTTGCTGATCGGCGCCGTGCTGCTCCTGATCATGGTCGAAGTGCTGAACACCGGCATCGAGGCGGCATGCGACGCTTTCAGCCGCGAGTTCAATGTCGACATCCAGTTGGCCAAGGATTGCGGTTCGCTGGCGGTGCTGATTTCGGTGCTCATCGTCGCCGGCGTCTGGGGCATCGCCATCATCGAGCGGATCACCGGGGTACCGATCTAGCCTTTCGATGCCTATATGCCAGTCACCAAAGGAGACTGTCATGGCCAGGGCCGCCAATTTTCTGCTTCTCGAACGCGTGGGCCTGCCGGATGATCTGCGCTGGCTGGCCGAGAAATATCCGCGTGAAAACTGGCAGGATCATGCCAATATCCACGGCATCGCCAATATGTGGCTGCAGCGGCACGACATGTTCCGCGAACTTGGCGGCATGCTGGCCAACGGCATCGGCGACTACCGTGAGGGACGGCTGACGGCGCCTGATTTCGCGCGCTGGTTCGCGCCCCGCCTCAATCATTTTCTAGGCAACCTCGACGGTCACCACAACGTCGAGGATTATCAATATTTTCCGGTCTTCGCCAAGGCCGAGCCCCGTTTGAAGCACGGCTTCGAGATTCTCGATGCCGACCATCACACCATCCATGAAGGGCTGGAGCGTAATGCCGAAGCCGCCAACGCGTTCATCAAGACGCTTCAGGAGAGCGAAGACAGACAGCGCTTTGCCGCCGACGCCTATGCCGACGAAAACAGCCGGCTGATCGCCATGCTGACAAGGCATCTTGCCGACGAGGAAGACCTGATCATCCCGCTTATCCTCGATCGGGGGGACCGGGCGCTCGGCGTGGATTGACGATCAGCCCTCCCTGGCGCGTTCCTTGCTGGCGATGTGACGGGCGACGAGCCATGCCAGAACGGCCACGGTCAAGCCGATGCCAAGCCCGATCAGCAACCGTTCGTGATGCATCAACGCCTGGCCGATGACGTGCTCGGCGCCAAGTCCAAAGACATAACCGATCGTACCGAACAGCACCGCCCAGACCGCCGATGAAAGCGCGTTGAGGATGACGAAGCGCGGCGCGGCGATGTTGGAAAGCCCGGCTGCAATGCCGCCGACGAGGCGCATGCCGTAGATATAGCGGTTGGACAGCACGAAAATGTCGGGATGGGTGTTGAGCAGCCGAAAGGCGCGGCGGAAGCCGGGCCGTTTGCGCAATCTGACGACATAGGGATGGTCGGCGAAGCTTCGTCCGAGGATGAAGAAGAAAGTATCGCCGACGAAGGCGCCGAGCGCCGCCGCAAGAACCGCGGGCCACAGGACGAAGACCTGCTGGTGGGCGAAGAAACCGCCAAGAATGGCGGCACTTTCGCCCTCCGCGACACAGCCGATAAAGACCGCGAGCAGCCCGTATTGTTCGATGAAATGATGGATCGCGTCGGTCATGAAGCCGACCGCTGCGAAGACAGCCTTTCGTCGATCCGCTTGATCATTTCGGTCAGTTGCACGATCTCGTCGCGCATACCGAGAATCTGGCCGTGGCGCAGTTCATCCAGCTTTTCATGCAGCGCCATGATCTCGATCTCGGCTTTCAGGTTGACCTCGTAATCGTGGGCGGCGTCGATGCGGTCGCGTTCGGTCTGGCGGTTCTGCGCCATCATGATCACCGGCGCCTGCAAGGCGGCGACCATCGACAGAACGAGATTGAGGAAGATGAACGGGTAGGGATCGAAGGCGTCACGCGACAGCAGCCAGACATTGGCTGATGTCCACAGGATCAGAAAGGCGATGAAGGTCAGGATGAAGGACCATGACCCACCGATGCGGGCGATCGTGTCGGCGAGCCGGTCGCCGAAGGTCTGGTGGAAGGCGACGGCCTTGTTGGTGTCGCGCGAGATGGTGGTGCGTTCGAGCGTCGATTGCAGCACCCGGCTTTCGAGCTGGCTGAGGCCGTCCGGCCGCCGCTTGAGCCAGCGGTTCGCCAGGTCGTCGATCGTCTTGTTCATGGCCATCTCCAGGGTCTTTGGCTTGCCGTAAGAGGTAGAGGCTGCCGGCTCACACGGGAAGTGTTAGATTGATTCCAGTTGCCGAGGGACCAATGGCCGATTTCAAGAAAATTCGCGCACGGGCCGCAAAACGCAAGGGCGGCGAAGAGGAACTGACGTCGCTGCTGGGTCCGGCGCCTGACAATGCCGCCGTGGCTGACATCGCCGATGACCGCATTCTCTCTGTTATGGCCGAACGCGTCTTCGCCGCCGGTTTCGTCTGGCGCGTCATCGAGCAGAAATGGCCGGGCTTCGAGGAGGCGTTTCTGCGCTTCGAGCCGAAGCGGCTGTTGTTCCAGCCCGATGATTTCTGGCACGATCTGACGGCCGACCAGCGCATCGTGCGCAACCCGCAGAAGATCAGATCCGTGCGCGACAACGCCGCCTTCGTCGAGCGCGTGTCGAAGGAATATGGCGGCTTCGGCCAATTCCTCGCAAACTGGCCGGCGGACGACCAGATCGGGCTGATGGCCTGGCTCGGCAAGCATGGCAGCCGGTTGGGCGGCAATACGGGCCAGTATTTCCTGCGCTGGCTAGGTTGGGATGCGTTCGTCATCTCGGGCGATATGGCCGCGGCGTTGCGCGACGCCGGCCTCGACATCGCCGAAAGCCCGACCTCGAAGAGGGACCTCGACAAGATCCAGGCACAGATCAACCAGTGGGTGGTGCAGACAGGCCTGCCGCGCCGGCATATTTCACGCATCCTGGCGATGTCGATCGGCGAGAATCATTCGCCGCAAGCGTTGCGCGAATATATGGGCGACGACTGAGACCCGGCTCGTCTCGCCACGATTGAAGTAGGTCGATCGGTCCGTACACGATTGACCTACGTCATTCGGTCCGAATTGGTCCAAACGAACGCCATTGCCCGGGCAATTTTGCCGCGCTAAGTCAGCAGGCATGACCAAGAAGCTCGACATTCTGCGCATCGCCGTCGCCCAGCTCAATCCGACTGTCGGCGACATATCAGGCAATCTCGCCAAGGCCCGCGAGGCGAGGGCGGATGCCGCACGTCAGGGCGCCGATCTCGTGCTCTATACCGAGCTTTTCCTCGCCGGCTACCCGCCGGAGGATCTGGTGCTGAAGCCGGCCTTTTTGAAAGCCTGCGAAAAGGCGGCACAGGACTTTGCCGCCGACACCGCGGATGGCGGTCCCGGCGTCATCATAGGCACGCCGTTGAAGCGCAAGAGCGGCACGCACAATTCGATCGTCTTCGCCGATGGCGGCAAGATCATCGCCGAACGCTACAAGCTCGATCTGCCGAACTACGGCGAGTTCGACGAGAAGCGCGTCTTCCAGGCCGGCCCCGAGATCCAGGGGCCGGTCAATTTCCGCGGCGTGCGCATCGGAGTTCCGATCTGCGAGGACATCTGGGGCGACGTCGATATCTGCGAGTCGCTGGCCGAAAGCGGGGCGGAAATCCTGCTGGTGCCGAACGGCTCGCCCTATTATCGCGCCAAGATCGATGTCCGCCACCAGGTCGTCATCCGCCAGGTCATCGAATGCGGGCTGCCGATGATCTATGCCAACCAGCTTGGCGGGCAGGACGAGTTGATCTTCGACGGCGCGTCGTTTGCCATTGGCGCCGACAAGACGCTTGCCTTCCAGATGAGCCAGTTCGAGGAAGCGGTCGACATCACCACCTGGAAAAGACAAGGGGATCACTGGGTCTGCTCGGAAGGGCCGATGTCGAAAATCCCGGACCGGGAGGAGGCCGACTATCGCGCCTGCATGCTGGGCCTGCGGGACTACGTCAACAAGAACGGCTTCAAGAATGTGGTGCTTGGTCTGTCCGGCGGCATCGATTCGGCGATCTGCGCGGCGCTGGCCGTCGATGCGCTCGGCGAGGAACGCCTGCGCGCGGTGATGATGCCCTATCGCTACACCTCCAAGGACTCGCTGAAGGATGCCGAGGATTGCGCCCGTGCGCTCGGCTGCCGCTATGACATCGTGCCGATCTTCGAGCCGGTCGAAGGGTTCCTGCACGCGCTGACGCAGATGTTCGAAGGCACCAAGGAAGGCATCACCGAGGAGAATTTGCAGAGCCGCGCGCGCGGCACCATCCTGATGGCGATCTCCAACAAGTTCGGCTCGATGGTCGTCACCACGGGCAACAAGAGCGAGATGTCGGTTGGCTACGCCACGCTCTATGGCGACATGAATGGCGGCTTCAATCCGATCAAGGACCTTTACAAGATGCAGGTCTACGCGCTGTCGCGCTGGCGCAACAGCCACGTGCCGCCGGGCGCGCTCGGGCCCTCGGGCGAGGTGATCCCGAAAAACATCATCGACAAGGCGCCATCGGCGGAATTGCGCGAGAACCAGACCGACCAGGATTCGCTGCCGCCCTATCCGGTGCTGGACGACATCCTCGAATGCCTGGTGGAAAATGAGATGGGTGTCGACGACATCGTCGCGCGCGGCCATGACCGGGCGACGGTGACGCGCATCGAGCACCTGCTCTACATCGCAGAATACAAGCGAAGGCAGGCTGCGCCGGGCGTAAAGATCACCAAAAAGAATTTTGGCCGCGACCGCCGCTATCCCATCACCAACCGGTTCAGGGATCGCAGCTAGGTACCGAAAGCGCACGCGGCGGCGCGACCGGAGACAGCCATGCCCGATTGTGAAATCAGCTTCGACATGTCACGGATCGATTTCCGTGCGACATCGGACCTGTTGATGGCAAGCTATTGGGGCGCTGGACGCACTGATGAAGTCCATCGCCGCGCCTTTGCCAATTCGCTTTGCGTCGGCGCCTATGTCGACGGCAGGCAAGTCGGCTTCGGCCGCGCGATCACCGACCGCACGGTGTTCGCCTATCTCGCCGACATCATCATCTGGCCCGGGCATCGCGGGCAAGGCATAGGCAGCCGGCTCGTGCAGGCCCTTATCGATCATCCTGAAGTCAGGACTGTTTTCCACTGGAGCCTGTCGACCAGCGACGCACACGGCGTCTATGAGAAGCTTGGGTTCAAGCCATCGACCGATGGCCGCTACATGCGCTTGGATCGCATTCCTGAATGAGGCGCGCGGCTTGCTCCGTTGTTGCAAAATAATCGCAGTGGTTGGACCAGATACACTTTTGGCGTGAACTCGTCTTGGCGATGCATCGGAGCGTCTCTATAAGGACACCTCCGCAATTGTCTTGCGGGAGGTCCGAATGGCAGTATTTCACATGGTAATGCGAGGCCGCGAAGCCTAGGTCTCATCCGGCGCTCCGCGAAGGTTTCCCCTTCATGCCGATGCCGGACCGAGCACAGGCTTATGCCGATGCCGATCGCCGCCCGATTTGGGCGATACGCCAAATATGCCACTCCGCTTCCGGGCACTCATTGGCTCCTTGCGCGGCTTCTTCAATTTTCGACCTACTGGGATCGGGCTCGTTTGTGCCCGAATGACATCATGGCTCGTTTCAAGATCGATTTGCGCGCGAGCGCCTTTCGCAGCGTTCTTGGCTTCACGCTCACTCATTGGCGGCGTCAGCCCTGGCGGCTCTCGCTCATCATGGGCAGCTTCCTGCTGTCGACGCTGGCCGATGTGCTGACGCCGCTCTACTCCGGCCGGCTGGTCGACGCCGTCGCCAGCAGCGCCGGCGCCGACGCGATTGCCTGGAATGCCGCGATGACGGCGTTCTCGATGTTGATGGCGCTCGCGCTGGCCGGCGTCGTGTTGCGCAACCTGGCGTTCATGGGGATCGTCGAGCTGACTTTGAAGATGATGGCCGACATCGCCGCCGATGCTTTCCATCGCGTCCAGCGCTTTTCCACCGACTGGCATGCCAACAGCTTTGCCGGCTCGACCGTGCGCAAGGTGACGCGCGGCATGTGGGCGCTCGACCTGCTCAACGACACCATCCTCATCGCGCTGCTGCCGTCAATCGTCATGCTGGTCGGCTCGACATTGCTGCTCGGCTGGTTCTGGCCGTTGATGGGGGCGGTCGTTGCTGCCGGTTCGGTGCTGTTCATCACGGTGACGGCGCTGCTGTCACTTGGCTATGTCGCGCCGGCGGCAAGGCTCGCCAACACCTGGGATACCCGCCTCGGCGGCTCGCTGGCCGACGCGGTCAGCTGCAACGCCGTGGTCAAGGGCTTTGGCGCCGAGGAGCGCGAAGAACGCCGACTGGCCAAGGTCGTCGCCAAATGGCGTGCGCGTACACGGCGCACCTGGGTGCGCGGCACCATCAACGGCACCACGCAAGGGGTGCTGCTGCTGGTCATGCGCGCCGCGGTGATCGGCCTGGCGCTGATGCTGTGGTCGTGGGGGCAGGCGAGCGCCGGCGACGTTGCCTTCGTGCTGACCTCGCTCTTCGTGCTGCAGGGCTATCTCAGGGATATCGGCACGCATATCCGCAACCTGCAGCGCTCCATCAACGATATGGAAGAGCTGGTCGATTTCCAGTCCGAACCGCTCGGCATCGAGGACCGGCCCGGCGCCAAGCCGATCCGGATCACCGAAGGACGGATCAGCTTTGACAACGTGACCTTTCACTATGGCCATCACCGATCGGCGCTTTACCGCGACTTTTCGGTCGATATCGCGCCGGGTGAGCGCGTCGGGCTGGTCGGCCATTCGGGATCGGGCAAGACGACCTTCGTCAAGCTTATCCAGCGGCTCTATGACGTGAATGCGGGGAAAATACTGGTCGACGGCCAGGACATCTCGCAGGTGGCGCAAGCCTCGCTGCGCGGGCAGATCGCCATCGTTCAGCAGGAGCCGATCCTGTTCCACCGGTCGCTGGCCGAAAACATCGCCTATGCCAGGCCGAGTGCTACGCAAGATGAGATCGAGCATGCCGCGAAGTTGGCGAGTGCGCATGACTTCATCACCAACCTGCCGAAGGGCTATGGCACGCTGGTCGGCGAACGCGGCGTGAAACTGTCGGGCGGCGAACGTCAGCGCGTGGCGATCGCGCGCGCCTTCCTTGCCGATGCGCGCATCCTGATCCTCGACGAGGCGACATCGAGCCTCGATTCGGAATCGGAGGTGCTGATCCAGCAGGCGATGGAGCGGCTGATGGTCGGCCGCACGACGCTGGTCATCGCGCACCGGCTTTCGACGGTGAGGGCGCTGGACCGGCTGCTGGTCTTCGATCGCGGCAACATCGTCGAGGAAGGCTCGCATGATGAACTGATCCGGCTGAAAGGCGGCATCTACCGCCGCCTGTTCGAGCGCCAGGCATTGGAACTGACCAAGGGACTTGTGAGCTGAATTGAGGCGGCCTCCAGCTTCGGCCGGAGGCCGCCTCTGTCCGGCACGGTCAGCCCAGCGGGCTGGAGCAGGGCATGCGATCGCAAGGCCGCGGCCAACCCGCCGATCAGCGCATCGATGCTGGCCGACTTGATTTGCCTGTGAAGCCCTGTCCGGATAGTAAGTCTTGAGACCTCTGTTCATCATACTGACCGAGATACGTTGTTTCTACCATTGGTTGATATATATCCGATGGAGGGCAACCCACGGGTGTTCTTCACGATGCATCTTTCTGCAAATGCCGAGGAGAAGTTGGCTGCGCCGTCAGTGCTGGAATCTCAGCATGGCTCGGTTCGGCCGCTGGCTGCCGAAGATCTCGAGCGCGTCGCCGCACTCTTCCTGACGAAGTTTCGCCGGCGGCGGCGTCATCTCCTCGATCGCGCGATCGCGGAGACGGCCGCGTATATGAGAGAGATTTACCTCGACCCTGCTGGCCAGTCCGGGGAAAGCAACGCTCTTGTCCAGATCAACCGGCAGGGTCGTCTGGGTGGATTCCTCGGCGTTCTGAAAGCCCGCTACGAGCTCAATGGAGCGCCATTGAACGCGGCGATCATCGGGCCGCTCATGGCCGACCCCGGCACCGATGACGGCTCGGCCGGACCCCAATTGCTGCGTGCCTTGCATCAAGGCGAATTCGATCTGCAGCTGACCGATTCGGCCAACCGGACATCCTTGGCCTTCGCGCGCCCGATGAAGTACCAACTCCTTCCTGTGCATTGTCTGGGATGGACATATGTTTTCCGGCCGGCGGCGATGGCCGCCTCCGCAATGCACCGTAAATGGCCTGGCGTGCCTCGCCTTGTACTCGATCCATGCGCGAGAGCATTCGATGCTCTTGCGAAGAAAAGGTTCGAGCCCCCCGTCGTCCATTCATCGTCGCATCGCACCCATCGTGAGCCGATCGATGCCGTTCAATTCGCCGAGAAGCTGCCGACCCTCCTGTCTGGTTACGCTCTTCGGCCGAGTTGGAAGGATGGGGAACTTGCACGGCTGCTTGCGCTGGCGGCCGAGAAGCGGGCCGACGGCCCCCTTCATTTCGGTGGGACCTACGACGAAACGGGCAAAATGCTCGGTTGTTATGCCTTCTATGGTCAAGCCGGCGGCGTGGCGAACCTGTTGCAGATCCAGGCATCCGGATTGCACTGGGGCGCGACGCTGGATGCGCTTGTCGCCGCCGCATGGGAGATGGGCTGCGTGGGCATCACCGGACAGACGCAGACCAAATTCATACCTCAACTCTTTGGCTACAAGAATGTCTTCTTCCGCTATGCCGGGGGAACAATGGTCCGCTCGCGGATCGCCGAGGTCACGGAAGCGGTCCGCTCCGGCGACATCTTTATCGGTGGATTGGTGGGCGACCGCTGGACCCGCCTCAGTTCCGATGATTTCGGCCGCTGATCGCCTTCAAGCGCTACAAACTTGGGTTAATGGGTTCCTTCGGAGCCTTCGCCGACGCGTTGGCTGACGGAGCATCAAACGAAAAACCCGCCTGTGCGGCGGGTCGCTGGCGCAAATCAGCACCATAGCCAAATATGTACCATAGCTGAGGGCACCGAGTCAAGAAAAAATTCCTATCGTGAAAAGCTGCCGGCACAAAATGGGCACCGCCGGTCTGGGCGCAGTCGGAGGCGTCCACCGTCCGGTCTTTTCATTCCAGCCGCCATGTTCTATGTCTGCCGGCCAGCGCGGGGGCGCGTCTTGTCAACCACAAAAGCATCCGGTACGCCCCGTTCATGACAGTTACCGTTCGTTTTGCCCCGTCGCCGACCGGCCGCATTCACATCGGCAATGCGCGCACGGCTCTGTTCAACTGGCTGTTTGCCATGAACAACAAGGGCCGATTCATCCAGCGCTTCGACGACACCGACATTGCGCGCTCGAAGCAGGAGTTTTCCGACGCCATCCTCTACGACCTGCATTGGTTGGGCATTTTTCCCGACGCCACCGAATACCAGTCGCGGCGCTTCGAAGTCTATGACGCGGCGGTCGAGAGGCTGAAGACGGCAGGCGTTCTCTATGCCTGCTATGAAACGCCGGAGGAACTCGATCTCAGGCGCAAGGTGCGCCGCACGCGCGGCCTGCCACCGGTCTATGGTCGCGAGGCGTTGACCCTGACGCACGAGCAGATCGCCGAATACCAGGCCGATGGCCGCAGGCCGCACTGGCGGTTTCTCCTCCCCAATTTCTCAGGCGATCCACAACAGCCGGAACGCACCGAAATGCACTGGAACGACCTGGTGCGGGGTGAGGAAACCGTCGATCTGGCCTCGCTTTCCGACCCGGTCCTTGTGCGCGAGGACGGCACCTATCTCTATACGCTGCCTTCCGTCGTCGACGACATCGAGATGGGCGTCAGCCATGTCATCCGGGGCGACGACCACGTCACCAACACCGGCGTGCAGATCGCCTTGTTCCAGGCGCTGGCTGCCGAGCCGCCAGTGTTCGGCCACCATAATCTCCTGACCACCGCATCGGGCGAGGGCTTGTCGAAGCGCACCGGCGCACTCTCGATCGAAAGCCTGCGCGAGGACGGCATCGAGCCGATGGCCGTCGCATCATTGGCCGTCCTGGTAGGCACTTCGGAGAATGTCGCGGCGGTGCCGACGATGGGCGAACTCGCCGAACGCTTCGATCCGGCGGCGACATCGAAATCCGCCGCCAAGTTCGATCCGGACGAGCTGTTCGTGCTCAACCGGTCGCTGCTGCACCACATGCCGTTCGCCGAGGCACAAGACCGTCTGATCGTGCTCGGCGTCTCCGGCGAGCAGGCCGAACCGTTCTGGCTGGCGGTGCGCGGCAATCTCGACAGGCTGGCCGATGCGGTCAACTGGTGGCGTATCCTGCGCGACGGACCGCAGGAGAAGCCGGAATTTTCCGATGAGGACCACGACTTTCTTCGACAGGCGTTCGACCTGTTGCCGGAGGAACCCTGGACCGCGACGATCTGGAAGGACTGGACGGGCAAGATCAGGGAAGCGACCGGCCGCAAGGGCAAGGCGTTGTTCATGCCGCTCAGGACAGCCCTTACCGGACTGCCTTCGGGGCCGGAGCTTGCAGATCTATTGCCGCTGATGGGTCGGGAAGGAACGTTGGCCCGACGACCCTGACCTTGCGCTGTTCCGGCGGCAGCGCGGATACGGGCGACGTCACCGGCTTGGCGGAAAGCCGCTTGATCGCCTCGCGGTCGAGCCCGCCTTCCTGATTGGCCAGCGTTTCGGGATCGGCACCCGGATCCGGTTTGGAGATCGGCACCGGAATGAACGGTGCGGAGTCCGTCTCGGGTTGCAACTGTTCCGGATTCGGCGGGTTGCCGGCGATGATCTGAAAACCCTGCGCGGCGGCGTTGCAGCCGCAAGCCGGCGGCCGCGACATATCGGGCTGCTTGTAGAGATAGGCGGTCGGCAATTCGCTGTAGGGCCGGCCGGTGACGGAGGACGTCATCGAGGCCGAATCGTCGTCCATGCCGCGCGAATAGAAAACCTGCATCTCGGTGCCGGGGCAGCTCGATTCGCAATTCTTCTGGTCGCGTTCGAAATCGCCTGCCGAGGCCGAGTTCGACATCGGGAAGAAGTAGCCGTCGCAGGTGCGCACACAGGAGGTGTGGAACTCACCGCCGACGCTCGGAAAATCGGGTATGCCGGGCTGGTTGAGCACACGGCGGACATTGCGCTCCTCGCCGGGATCGTCGGGCTGGTTGGGCTCATCAAGCATATCGAGCTGCTGGCTGTTGCCGCCAAAAAGCTGATCGAACAGGTTTGCGCTGCCGCCCTCGCGGTTGGCTTCCTGCAAAGGCGCCCGCCGAGGCGCAACGGCGTCGTCGCGGCAGCCATTGGCGTCAAGCGCCGCCAGGATGCGTCCGCGGTCGCGGCGCGAGCCGCCGCCGGCCAGCCGCTCGCGCTTGTTCTGCAAGGCGTCGAGATTGGCATTCATGCGATCGATGGTGGCGTTTAGCCCGGCGCATTGATTGAGGTTGCGGCCAAACAGCGAAAATCCGCATCCGGCCCGGCTCGCCTGGCCGCGGGCTTTCGAAATCTGCTCATGCTGCCTCGCAATTGCGGAATCGTATTTCCGGATCAGCGCCGGACCGCCACCGCCGCCGCGCGAGGACGCGGCAAGATCGGCTTCCAGCTGGCGGCAGACCCGCGAAGCAGCCTGTGGCTCGGCCACCCCCCAGCTTGCGGACAACAGGAGGCCAAGCAGCACGGCAGCATGCGCCTGCTTCCACCCTCCGCTTGCCATCCGCCCAAACTCCGCCTGCCAAATCCGACTGTTAGCCCGCAAGGCTACCGTGCTCGCGGTTAACTGCAGTTTACCGCGAAATCCGTGTTCAGCCCAGATTGACGACCGCCTGTGCCTTGTGGGCGGCTTCCACGACGGCAAGCGCCGTCATGTTGACAACGCCGCGCGAGGTGACCGACGGCGTCAATATGTGCGCCGGCATGTCCGTGCCGAGCAGGATCGGCCCGACGTGTAGCGCATCCATCATGGTTCTGAGCGCCGTCAGCGTGATGTTGGCCGAATCGAGGTTGGGGAACACCAGCAAATTGGCTTCGCCCTTCAGCCTCGAATGCGGATAGACGCGCTGGCGCAGGTGCTCCGACAGAGCAGTGTCCGCATGCATCTCGCCATCGCATTCAAGGTCAGGCGCGATGCGCGCCAGGATCGCCGCCGCTTGCCGCATCTTCAGGGCACTGGGCGAATCGCGCGAGCCGAAATCCGAATGCGAGAGCAGCGCTGCCTTCGGCTCGATGCCGAAGCGCTGGATTTCTTCCGCCGCCAGCACCGTCATTTCGGCGATTTCTTCCGCCGTCGGGTCGACGGAGACGTGGGTGTCGGTCAGGAAGATGATACCGCGCTGCGAGATCAGCATGGAAAGCGTCGACAGGTCGTGGTCCTTGATGCCGGCGCGGGGGCCGATGATCAAGGTGACGTTGCGCAGATGCCGCTCGAAGCGGCCTTCGAGGCCGCAAACCATTGCATCGGCATCGCCGCGTTTCAGCGCAAGTGCTGCGATCACCGTGTTGTCGGTGCGCACCATGGTGCGCGCGGCTTCCGTCGTGACGCCGCGCCGGCCGGCGAGTTCGATCAGAAGGTCGACATAATGGCGGTAGCGCGGATCGTCTTCCGGGTTGATCAGGCCGAAATCCACACCGGGCTTGATGCGCAAGCCGTAGCGCTTCAGGCGCACCTCAATGACGTGCGGCCGGCCGATCAGGATCGGCTCGGCGATGCCTTCCTCGAGCACCACCTGGGCGGCGCGCAGCACGCGCTCATCCTCGCCGTCTGCATAGATGACGCGCTTGGCGCTCGATGCCTTGGCTGACGAGAACACCGGCTTCATCACCAGGCCGGAGCGGAAGACGAAGCGGTTCAGCTTGTCGATATAGGCGGCGAAATCGGTGATCGGCCTTGTCGCGACACCGGTGTCGCAGGCCGCCTTGGCGACCGCGGGCGCTATGCGCAGGATCAGGCGTGGATCGAAGGGCGAAGGGATCAGGAATTCAGGGCCGAAGATCGGCGTCTCGCCGGAATAGGCGCGGGCAGCGACATCTGAAGGTTCCTCGCGGGCAAGGGCTGCGATGGCGCGGACCGCCGCCATCTTCATCTCCTCGTTGATAGCGCTGGCACCACAGTCGAGCGCGCCGCGGAAGATGTAAGGAAAACACAGTACGTTGTTGACCTGATTGGGAAAATCGGACCTGCCTGTGCAGATCATCGCATCGGGACGCGCCGCACGCGCCGTTTCCGGCATGATCTCGGGATTGGGGTTGGCCAGCGCCAGGATCAGCGGTTTTGGCGCCATGTGCTCAAGCAGTTCCGGCTTCAGCACGCCTGCCGCCGAGAGGCCGAGGAAGACATCTGCGCCCGATATGACGTCGGCCAGCGTGCGCGCCTCGGTGTCCTTCACATAAGGGTCTTTCCAGCGGTCCATCTCGTCGGTCCGCCCTTTGTAGGCAACGCCGAAACGGTCGGTGACCCAGATGTTTTCGACTTTGGCGCCGAGCGAGACCAGCAGGTTGAGGCAGGCAAGGGCGGCAGCCCCGGCGCCGGAGGTGACGATCTTGATGTCAGATATGGTTTTTCCGGCGAATTCCAGCCCGTTGAGCACGGCGGCGGCGACAATGATGGCGGTGCCGTGCTGATCGTCGTGGAACACCGGTATGCCCATGCGGGCCTTCAACTGTTCCTCGACCTCGAAGCATTCCGGCGCCTTGATGTCCTCGAGATTGATGCCGCCGAAAGTCGGCTCGAGCGCCGAGATCGTCTCGACCATGCGCTCGATACCGGGCGCGTCGATCTCTATGTCGAAGACATCGATACCGGCGAACTTCTTGAACAGGACGGCTTTGCCTTCCATGACCGGTTTGGAGGCCAGCGGGCCGATATTGCCGAGGCCGAGCACCGCCGATCCGTTTGTGACGACACCGACCAGATTGGCGCGTGCGGTGTAGTCGGCGGCGGTCGCCGGGTCGTCGCGGATTTCCAGGCAAGGGGCGGCGACGCCAGGCGAATAGGCGAGCGCGAGGTCGCGCTGATTGCCGAGCGGCTTGGTCGCCTGTATCTCGAGCTTTCCCGGCCTTGGGTGCTTGTGGAAGTAGAGGGCGGCTTCGTCGAGGTCCGAACGTGCCGTCTTTTTGCTCTCGCCTTCCATGCGGCCGCTCCCTCGAAATCTGGCTGAGATTCCCTTTTAGCATGCAGCCGTGGTTTTTCGCGACGCTAATTGACGCGCCGGCAGCTTTACCCGGCGGCGCGTAGAAAGCTGCTAATGATCAAATGCTTATGCCGATTCTCTAACGGACGGCTCCTACAGTTTCACGGACAAGTTGATCAAAAGGCGCTGACGTAGAGACCACCATCGACCGGTATGTTCTGCCCGGTCAGATAGCCCGCATGGACCGAGCACAGGAAGGCGCAGATCTGGCCGAATTCTTCCGGCGTGCCGAGCCGCTTGGCCGGAACGTCGGCGCTGATGCGGGTCTTGCGCGCGGCTGCGGCCTTAGGGCTTTCGACGCTGCCGGCTTCATGCGGGCCGCGCAGCCGGTCGGTGTCGAGCTTGCCCGGCAAAAGACTGTTGATGGTCACGTTGCGGTCGATCACCGTTCTGGCCACGCCGGCAAGAAACGAGGTCAGGCCGGCGCGCGCGCCGGACGACAGGTCGAGGCCGGGAATGGGCACATAGACCGACAGCGATGTGATGTTGACGATGCGGCCGAAGCCGCGCGCCGCCATGCCGTCAAGGACAGCCTGGACCAGCTCGATCGGCGTCACCATGTTCTGGGTGACGCCTTCGAGGATCTTTTCGCGATCGAGCGTGCGGAAATCGCGAAGCGGCGGGCCGCCATTGTTGTTGACGAGGATGTCCGGCTCGGGGCAAGCCGCGAGCAGCGCCTTCTGCACCTCCGGCTTCGAAACGTCGCCAACGACTTCCGTCACCGTGACGCCATATCGCTCGCGCAACTCCGCGGCGGTTTTCGCCACCAGCTCGGCATTGCGCCCGTTGACCACGACATCGCAGCCGGCTTCCGCCAGCGCCATGGCGCAACCGCGCCCAAGTCCCTTGCTCGAAGCGCAGACGATGGCCTTCTTTCCGCGGATACCGAGATCCATGACGATTTCTCCTGTGATTTGGCCGGCAAGCTAGTCCTTCGGCTGGACCAATCGCAACCGTCATACGGTTGTTGCATGAATCGGGGCATAGGCTCGCGAAAGCAACGGTGAAATCGCGATGTCCGGCCAAGAGCCCCGCACTTTCCGCAGCATGTTCATTTCCGATGTCCATCTGGGCTCGAAGGCGGCCAAGGCCGAGTTCCTGATCGATTTCCTTCGATATCACGATGCCGATATCATCTATCTGGTGGGCGACATCGTCGACGGCTGGCGGCTGCGGCGGAGCTGGCACTGGCCGCAAAGCCACAATGACGTCGTGCAGAAACTGCTGCGCAAGGCGCGCAAGGGCGCCAACATCACCTACATCGCCGGCAACCATGACGAGTTCGCCCGCCAGTTCCAGGGCGTGCATTTCGGCGGCATCGTCGTCGCCGACCGTGCCATCCACGAGACCGCCGACGGCAAGCGCCTGCTCGTCATCCATGGCGACCAGTTCGACACCGTGGTCCACAATGCGCGCTGGCTGGCCTATCTCGGCGACCATGCCTATGACGCGGCCATGCTGGTCAACCGCGTGGTGACGCGGCTGCGGCAACTGCTCGGCCTGCCGTATTGGTCGTTTTCGTCCTGGGCCAAGCACAACGTCAAGAAAGCGGTGAACTTCATCGGCTCGTTCCAGACCATGCTTGCGGATGAGGCGCGTCGTTCACACGTCGACGGCGTCATTTGCGGCCACATCCATCATGCCGTCATCGAGAATTTTGGCGATGTCCAGTACATCAACACCGGCGACTGGGTGGAAAGCTGCACGGCCGTGGTCGAGCATTTTGACGGCCGCATGGAAATCCTGACCTGGGCGCAGGTGCTGCCAGAAGCGCCGGACGAGCCCTTTGTCCCGTTGCTCATCAAGGACCGGGTAGGGCAGGCGGCATAGTCCGAAGTCTTTTCAGGCTTCGGAATCGATCAATTAGTCCAACCGGTTTCGTCCGGTTTTCGTCCATGTTAAGGGATCGACACGCGTTGCCGTCCGGTCGAATACAGCGCGATTGGATCGATTCATGGCCCTGCCGCAGCTCTCGCCCGAACAACTCGTCAAGCCGCGCCATTTCGAACTGCGCATGAGCCTGATCTTCGCGACGCTGTACGTGCCGCTCGGAACCCATTTGCCTTATTTTCCACTGTGGCTGCAGGCCAAGGGTTTTCACGCCGAGCAGATCGCCGTCATTCTGGCGGCGCCGATGTTCCTGCGCGTGGTGACGACGCCGTTACTGACCGCGTTGGCCGACCGTGCCAGGGACCGCGCCGATGTCTATGTCGCGCTGATGGCTGCATCACTGCTCCTGTCGGCAGGCTATTTCCTGCCGCCGACCTATGCGATGGTGCTGGCGGTCTCACTGGCGCTGACCATTGTCTGGACGCCGCATTCGCCGATCGCCGACTCGCTGGCGCTTTCGGGTGTCCGCCGCTTCGGTTCGAACTACACAAGCATGCGCAAATGGGGCTCGATCTCCTATCTCTGCGCCAATGTCGCCGGCGGCTTCATTCTGTCGGCAACCGGCTCGCAGGCCGTTCCGGTTATCATTCTGGCGGCGTTTGCCGCGGCCCTTGCCGCTGGCCTGCTGGCGCCGCGTCTAGGCCGTCCGCGGCGCGCCTCACCGCTGTCGGCCACCGATATCCAGCATTCGGCGCCGAAGCTTCTCAACCCGTATTTCCTGTATTTTTCCGTCGGCGTCGGCGTCATAACCGCCAGCCACGCATTCCTCTACGGTTTCGTCTCCATCTACTGGAAATCGATCGGCCTCAGCGATTCGGTTGTCGGTCTCTTATGGGCCTGGGGCGTGGTGTCGGAAGTCTGCATGTTCATGATGTTCACCCGCTTTTTTGACCGGTTCTCCGTCGTGTCGATCATGGTGATGGCGGGGATCGGCTCCATCGTGCGCTGGATCGCCTTTCCGCTGGTCTGGCCGCTCGGCCTCGGCATTCCCGGTTTCTTCGGTGTCCAGTCGCTGCACTCGGTCTCGGTGGCGCTTGGGCTGATCGGCCTGCAGAAGATGATCGGCGAAACCGTCTCCGAGGAGCGGACAGGTGCCGCGCAAGGCATTGCCTATTTCTCCAACGGCTTCTTCATGGCGGTGGTGACGCTGGCGTCCGGCCCGCTCTACGACCATCTCGGCGTGGACGGCTTCTTTGCCATGATCCCGATCGCCTTGATCGGCCTCGTGCTGATCGGCCTTGCAGCGCGCTCAGCCCCACAGCGCCACATCGGGCGGTGACACCAGCGATCCCTGGTAGACAAGGCCCGGTACCCGGTCGCGGGCAAGCAGCAGCGGACCGTCGAGGTCGACGAAATCGGCATGCTGGGCAAGCAGCACCGCTGGCGCCATCGCCAATGACGTGCCGACCATGCAGCCGACCATCACGCCGAAACCGAGTTCGCGGGCGCGATCGCGCAGCACCAGTGCCGCAGTCAGGCCCCCCGACTTGTCGAGCTTGATGTTGACGGCATCGTAGAGACCGACAAGCGCTTCGAGATTCTCAGCCTCATGCACGCTTTCATCGGCGCAGATCGGCACGGGATGGGCGATATGGCGCAGGATTTCGTCATGACCGGCCGGCAGCGGCTGCTCGATCAGCGCGATGCCTTGTTCGGCGGCAAAGGCGAGGTTCGCAACGATGTTGTCGTCGCTCCAGCCCTCATTGGCGTCGAGGATGATGCGGCTGTCTGGCGCTGCCTGCCTGACCGCGCGGATGCGGGCGATGTCGTTGTCGCCGCCGATCTTGACCTTGAGCAGCGGCCGCGCCGCATTGGCGCGAGCCTGCGCCGCCATCGCCTCCGGCTCGTCCAGCGACAGCGTGTAGGCGGTTTCGAGCGCCTGCAAGGGAAGAGCACCTATCGCGACTGCTACCGAGGTTCCGCTGAGCTTTGCCTCCAGGTCCCACAGAGCGCAGTCTATGGCGTTGCGGGCGGCTCCGGCCGGCATCGCATCAAGCAAGGCGGTCCGGCCGATGCCACCGGCGATCCGGCCGCGCATGGCCTCGATCGCGTCGCGCACGCCCTCCATGGTCTCGCCATAGCGCTTGTAGGGGACGCATTCGCCACGGCCGAGGTGGCCGCCCTCGCCGATCGTGCAGGAGATCACTTCGGCTTCGGTCTTGGAACCTCGCGAAATGGTGAAGGTTCCGGCGATGGGAAAACGCTCGGCCTCGACCGAAATGACACGCGCCATATTTTTCTGCTCCTGCTATGCGACAAGCGTTGTCGGCAAATCGACAGGTCAGACCCGTCAGGCTAAACAGGACGCCATGTTGACCATCGGCAAGCGCGACGCAAGCGGCACGACCGCAGGGGAGGCTGACCACGAACCGCGTGTGGCGATCGGCGAGGAGGACGGCGTTCTTGGCTGCGCTTTCTCCGGAATCTGGACCACAAGGACCGTCGCGCTCATCGACGCCGACATGCGCAAGATCGAAAAGCGAAGCGGCTTCAAAACCTTGGCGCTCGATGTTTCCAAGATCGAGAAGATGGACACCGCCGGCGCCTGGCTGATCGACCGGCTGGTCAGCGCCTTCGAGAAGAAGGGCGTCGAGATCCAGATGCAAGGCCAGAGCGAGATCGCTTCGATCCTGCTCGAAGCTGTCGGCGAGGCCGTGCGGCGCGAACCCGAATCCGGCCCGGCGCGGCCGCCCAACATCGTCATTCGCGCGCTGGAGGCGGTTGGCCGCCGGGTCTACGAGATGCGCGACGATTTTCTCGCCTCGATGAACATCCTCGGCGCCACCATCCGTGGCGCGCAGATGAAGCTCGGCCGTGGCCATGCCGTCAACCCGGCGGCGATTTTCAACCAGATCGACCGCATGGGCGTCGGCGCCATTCCGGTGGTGGTGCTGATGTCGGCGATCGTCGGCGCCATCGTTGCCCAGCAAGGCGCCTATCAGCTCAGCTATTTCGGCGCCGATATCTTCGTCGTCGACCTGGTCGGCGTGCTGATCCTGCGCGAGCTTGGCGTGCTGATGACGGCAATCATGATCGCCGGCCGCTCCGGCAGCGCGATCACTGCCGAGATCGGCTCGATGAAGATGCGCGAGGAGGTCGACGCGCTGAAGGTCATCGGGCTCAACCCGATCGGCGTCCTGGTCTTTCCCCGGCTCGTGGCGCTGGTCATCGCCTTGCCGTGCCTGACCATCATCGCCAATTTCGCCGCACTCGGCGGCGGCATACTGGCTGCCTGGCTCTATTCCGACATCCCGCCCGCCGCCTTCATCGACCGGTTGCGCGTCGCCATCGATCTCAGCACCATCTTTGCCGGCCTGATCAAGGCGCCGTTCATGGCCATGATCATCGGCACGATTGCCTCGGTCGAAGGCATGAAGGTCGGCGGCAGCGCCGAATCGCTCGGCCAGCATGTTACCGCTTCGGTTGTGAAGTCGATCTTCGTCGTCATCATCCTCGACGGACTTTTTGCCATGTTCTACGCAGCGATCGAGTTCTGAGATGAAGCTGCGAAACAGGAAAAGGGCGGGCGCATTGGCGGATGAGGCGGGCGAGGGCGACATCGTGCTATCCGCGCACGACATCAGCGTGTCCTTCGCCGACAAGCTTATCCTCGACAGACTGTCGCTCGACATAAGGCGCGGCGAAATCCTTGGATTTGTCGGCGCCTCGGGTGCTGGTAAATCCGTTCTGCTGCGCACCATTCTCGGCCTGACGCGCAAGCAGTCGGGTACGATCAAGCTGTTCGGCGTCGATGTCGAGAAAGCTGATGATGCCGAGCGTCTGCGCATCGACATGCGACTTGGCGTGCTGTTCCAGCACGGCGCGCTGTTCTCGGCGCTGACAGTGCAGGAAAACGTCCAGGTGCCGATGCGCGAATATCTCGACCTGCCGCGAAAGCTGATGGACGAACTGGCGATGCTCAAGATCGAGCTGGTCGGGCTGCCGCCCGATGCAGCGCAGAAATTCCCGTCCGAACTGTCCGGCGGCATGATCAAGCGCGCCGCGCTGGCCCGGGCGCTCGCGCTCGATCCCGACATCGTCTTCCTCGACGAGCCGACATCGGGCCTCGATCCGATCAGCGCGGCGGAGTTCGACGAGCTGGTGGTCAAGCTGCGCGATACGATGGATCTGACCGTCTACATGGTGACGCACGATCTCGACACGCTGTTCACCGCTTGCGACCGGGTGGCCGTGCTCGGCAAGAAGAAAGTGCTGGTCGAAGGCACCATCGACGACATGCTGAAGAGCGAGGAACCGTGGGTAAAGTCCTATTTCCGCGGAAAACGCGCCCGGCAACTTGATCTTGCGGCGCGCGCATAGCCATAAGTGGGACAATGGAAACCAGAGCCAACTACGTCATTGTCGGCATCTTCACGCTGGCTGCGATCCTGGCGGCGTTTGCCTTCGTCTACTGGACGGCGGCCATCGGCGACAAGGGCGAGACGACGTTGCTGCGCGTGCGCATTCCGGGCTCTGCGTCCGGGCTTGGCCGCGGCAGTTTCGTGCTGTTCAACGGCGTCAAGGTCGGCGACGTCAAGCGCGTCTATATCGACGTCGACAATCCGACGGTTGCCATCGCCGATACCGAGATCGACCGCATGACGCCGATCACCAAATCGACGCAAGCCGATATCGGGCTTGCCGGCCTGACCGGGCAGGCCAACATCGAGCTCAAGGGCGCCGACCCCAAGGAAGTGAAACTCCTCGACCAGGCGGAAAAGGAAGGCAAGGTCGCCGAGATCGTCGCCAATCCGTCGGCGGTGACCAACCTCTTGCAGACGGCGCAGAATATCTTCACCCGCGCCGACAAGGTGCTGACCGAGCTCGAAGGCTTCACCAGGGACGTTCGCGGGCCGCTGACGCAGACCGTCCAGAATGTCCAGACCTTCTCCGATGCGCTGGCCAAGAATTCGGACGGCATCGACAAGTTCCTGTCCGCCGCCAGCACGCTGGCGGATGAGCTGAAAGGCGTTTCCGGCAAACTCGACGGCACGCTGAAAGCAGCCGAAGGCCTTCTCAACGCCGTCGACAAGGACAAGATCAAGAGCATCGTCGCCAATGTCGACGCGGTCACCGGTAACCTCAAGGAGACGTCGAAGCAGCTCGACGGCGTAATCAAGAACGTCGATACGGCCGTGGGGTCGGTCAACGATTTCGCCAAACGGACGCAAGGCACGCTGGCCAAGGTCGACAACGTGCTCGACGGTATCGATCCCGCACAAGTGCGCTCGGCGCTCGCCAACATCCAAAAGGCCAGCGAGAGCGCCGACAAGGCCGCCGCCGACATCGCGGAGGTGACCCACAAGTTCGCCAACCGGGCCGACGACATCGACCAGACGATCAAGGACGCAAAGCAGCTCGCGCAACGGCTCAACGATGCCTCGGTGCGCGTCGATGGCATTCTTGCCAGGGTCGATACCTTGCTCGGGTCGGGGCAGGCCGACGGCGTGATGGCGGATGCCAGGGCGACGCTGAAGTCGTTCAAGCAGGTTGCCGACACGCTGAATGCCCGCCTTGGCGTCATCACCGACAATCTGGCGCGCTTCTCGGGACAGGGACTTTCGAACGTCGAGGCTTTGGTGCAGGACAGCCGCCGTTCGATCAGCCGCATCGAAGAGGCGGTGACCGATCTCAGCCGCAATCCGCAGCGCATCCTTTCGGGTGGCGACGGCGAGGTTCGGCAATTCGATGGCAGGGCGCGGCGTTGACTTCGGCGACGGCGCGCCCCAGAAACATGAGCCGCGAAAGCGGGTCGATCTTACGATCCGGGGACAACGGGGATCGCGCGTGAAGTCTGTGTGGGTGAAAACGGGCGGGTTGACATCGGCTGCGGCACTGCTTGCCTTGACGCTGGCCGGCTGCGCGGCGTTGGGCGGCAAGCCCGCGCCGCTCGATACGTTCGAACTGTCAGCGCCTTCGGTCGACGCGCATGGCCATAGCCGCCGCCAGATCCTGATCGCGCAGCCGTCGGCGCTCAAGGCGCTGGACAGCCAGAACATCGTCATCAAGCCGTCGGATCGGTCGATCCAGTATCTCAAGGGCGCGCAATGGGCCGACCGGCTGCCGCTGATCGTGCAGGCGCGGCTGGCCGAGACCTTCCAGCGTTCAGGCAGCTTTGCCGGCGTCGGCAAGCCGGGCGAGGGCCTGGCGATCGACTATCAGGTGATCGTCGAAATCCGGTCCTTCGAGGTGCGTGTCGACGGCGGCGAACATGCCGAGGTCGATCTGTTCGTGCGGATCCTGAACGATCGCAACGGCGAGGTCCGTGCCTCCAAGAACTTCACCGCAGCCGCACCCGTCTCGGGCAGCGGCAATCCTGCCTATGTCAGCGCGCTCGACAAGGCGTTCGGCGACGCCGCCGGGCAGATCGTGCACTGGACGGATTCGGTGATCTGAGCCGGCCGAGCTTTCAAAGCGATCGTGCGTCGCGTTGAAACCACGTCGCACAGCGGATCGACTAAAGATCTTTGGTTTGCGCCGCCCCTCATTGCCCTGCCGGGCATTTCTCCCCGTATAGCGACGGGGAGAAAGACGTTGTCGCCGAAGATTTCGCCAATCGCCGACGTTGCTGAATGGGCGCCGGGAGTGCGGCCATCTCCTTCTCCCCGTCACTATACGGGGAGAAGGTGCCGGCAGGCGGATGAGGGGCGGCGCCGACCGATTGTTATCCTCGTCGCCCGCTCAGTGCAGGCGGCCGCTCGCATGGGCCAGCATGGTGTAGACCTTGCCGGTGTCCGACGTCAGGTAGGTCTGCGCCATGATGTTGTCACGGTCGTTGCGCGAGACATCCTTGAGCAGCTTCTCGAAATCGTCGCAGTAGCGGTCGACAGCAGCGCGGAACTCGGCTTCCGCCTGATACTTGCGACGGATCTCGTCGAACGTCTGCTGTCCCTTCAGTGTGTAGAGCCGCCGCGTGAACACGTCACGCTCGCCACGCCGGTAGCGGTTCCACAGCTCGATCGAAGCCTCGTGGTCGATGGCACGCGCGATATCGACTGAGAGCGAGTTCAGCGATTCCACGACATGCAGGGGCGAGCGCTGGGCAGGGGTAGCGCGCTGCGCTTCCGCGGGGGCCGTAGGGGCTGCCGACCTGAGGTCCTCATCGTTCGATGCCGCGGTCAGCAGATCCCGCACCCATCCGCCCTGGGGCGTGCGGGCGCTGGCATCGCCGCGCGGACGCGGTGCCGCCTCGGCAGGACGCTCAAGGTCGAGCGTGCCGCGCAATGCAGGGCCGCCCAAGGGCGCCTGAGGCGTGCGCAGGTCCGGCTGCGGTGCCGGTGCGCGGCGCGGCGGCTCGGCAGCGCGTGCGGCCGGCGGTTGCGGCGCCGGACGCAGGTTGCGTGGTTCGGACCCGTCACCGCCGCGGCCGGACTTGGCCACGATGTCCGAAAGCTCCTTCAGGGCGTTGATCTGCTCGGAAACGGCGCGGCGGATGGCCGAGGTCGATTCCTTTGCCTCTTCCGGCATTTCGATGACGCCCTTCTTGAGCTCGGCCCGGGTCAGGTCGAGTTCGCTCTTGATCGAGCCCGCGGTGCGCCGCATCTCCTCGGTCGCATCGGCAAAGCGCTTGGTTGCCGAGTCAACGACGTCGGTGATGGCGTTGCGGATCTTGTCGGCCGACTCCATCGTCTTGCCTTCGGCGTTCTGCAGTGTCTGGCCGACGAGATTTTCGAACGAGCGCATGACCCTTTCGAGATCCTCCGACTTCTTGACCAGGCCGACGGCGAGGTCTTCGAGCGACGACTGCCGTTCGAGCGTGTGTTCGAGATTGCTCTGGGCCGAGCTCAACAGGTCCGAAGCACTGGAGAGCAGGCGGCTGTGCTCGTCGAACTTGGTGGCAATCGACGCCACCTCGCGCAAGGTGGACGACGACAGTTCCGTCAGCCTTGTCGTGTTCGAATCGACCAGACGTGCCGAGCTGGCAAAGGTCTGCGCGGCCTTCTCGGTGGTGGCGGCGAAGCTTTGCGTGCTGCCGCTCAGGCGTTCATCGACCTGGCCGAGATTGACCGCGGCCTGGTCGATCAACTGACCGAGCTGCGAGCTGGACTTGGTCATGCGGCCGATGAGATCAGCGACGCTGTCGGACAGCGACGAGCGGGCGCCTTCGACCGCCGACAAGGTTTCGGCGGTGCGGCTGGCGAGCGCGTCGACAAGCGCAGCATTCTCGCTGCGCAGCTTCTCGGTGGCGCGTTCGGTGACCTCTTCCATGCTCTTTTGCAGGTCCGAGCCGCCCTGGGCGAAGCGCTCGACCAGGGGCCGTGCGGTTTCGTCGAGGATCTTCGACATTTCGGCCGAACGTGCGGCGAGCATGGTGTTGAGTTCGCGGGTGTTGGCGCCGATCGTCTTGGCGGCATCGTTGGTGCTTTGGCCGATATGCTGGCCAACCGCGGTGAAGGTCTCGGCGATCACATTGGCGCGCGAGACGAGTTGCGCCTCGGCATTCGACACCTGTTCGTTGAGCTTCTGGCCCATCGTCTCGGCTGTGAAGGCGAGGCGGTTCTCGACGCCTGAGACCTGCTCTTCGACACGGGCTGCCGCGGCCGCGGCACTCGACGCGAAACGCTCGTCCGCACCGGCAAGCGCCTGCTCGATTTCGCGGGCATGCACGGCCATTTCCTGGCCGGTCCGCCTTGCGCGTTCGGCAACCCGTTGCTCGGTATCGGCAAAGGCACCGACGATCGTCTCGGCATGCTCGCCGATCGTGGAGGTGCTGCTGGCGATGCGCGACACCAGACGCTGATCCGCCTCGTCGAAGATACGGCCGATTTCCGAGGCACGGCTCGACAGCGCTTCCGAACCTTCGGCGATGCGCGAGACGAGTTGCTGGTCGGCGGCATCGAAGATGCGGCCAAGGTCCGATGCACGCGCGGCAAGCGCTTCGGCCGATTCGCCGATGCGCATGCCGAGCCGCTGGTCGGCGCCTTCGAAGTTGCGCAGGATGTCGCCGGCACGCGCGGCCAGCGACTGGGCGGTCTCGATAGCGCGGGCAACCAGCTTCTGGTCGGCCGCATCGAACGTGCCGGCAATCTCGCTTGCACGGGCGGCCAGATGATCCGCGGTGTCCTGGGCCCGGGCAGTCAGCTGATCGGCGGCTTCCTGGGCACGGGCGGCCAGCTTCTGATCCGCCGCGTCGAAGGTGCCGGCGATCTGGCTTGCGCGAGCGGCCAGCTGATCGGCGGTTTCATGCGCGCGGGCCAGCAGCGAGCTGGACGTATCGTCGGCACGAGCAAGCAAGGCGTTGGACGTGTCTTCGGCGCGAGCGTGGAGGCGACGGTCTGCATCCTCGAAGGTGCGGGCGATGTCTTCGGCCCGCGCCAGCAGGGCGGCGGACGTCTGCTCGGCGCGCTCGGCGATCTTGCGGTCGGCGTCGCTGAAAGCGGCACCGGCCTGCTCGTGCAGGGTGCTGGTGACTTCCAGCACCTTTTCGCGCAGGGCGCCGGCGACAAACACGGCGCTCTTCTCGAGCACGGCGCGGACGTTGTCTACGCCTGTCGAGAGCGCACGCTCCATGGTGCCGGCACGCTCCTCGATGATGCCGGTCTGGCGGCTGAATGCCTGCTCGATCTTCTCGACATCGCCTGCGATAGCGGCAGAGATGTCCGAGCTTCTGGCGGCGATCTGGTCGATGTGGCCCGACAGCGAGCGGTCGACATCCTTGCGGGTCTCGGCCAGCTTGCCGAGATCGTCTTCCAGCGCGAGGGTCAGCATATTGCGGCCTTCGGCGAGCTTGCCGACATGCCCGGCGATGATGTTGTCGATATCGCCGCGGCTTTCGGTGAGCTTCTGCAGGTCAGTTTCGAGGGCGCGTTTGAGAATGTCGCGACCCTCGGCCAGTTTCTCCACCTGGCCGGCGACCAGGCCGTCGATGCTGGAGCGGCTTTCGGCCAGCTTGGCGAGGTCGGCTTCCAGCGCGCGCTTGAGAACATCGCGGCCCTCGGCGAGCTTCTCAACCTGGCCGGCGACCAGGCCATCGATGCTGGAGCGGCTCTCGGCCAGCTTGCCGAGATCGTCCTCAAGCGCTTTCGACAGGGTCGAGCGCTCCTGGACGAGCCTTTCCGCGTGGCTGTTGACGAGGCCGCCGACGTTTTCGAGGTCGGCTTCAAGCGCTTTCGACAGCGTCGAACGGTCCTGCACGAGCCTTTCGGAATGGCTGTTGACCAGGCCGTTGACGCTTTCGAGATCAGCCTCGAGCGCCCGGGCGAACTGTGCCCGGTCATCGACCAGTTTCTGCGACTGGTCGGCAATGGTGCCCTTGATCGCATTGAGGTCGGATTCCAGAGCACGCCGCAGGATATCTCGGCCCTCGGACAGCTTCTCGACCTGACCGGCAACCAGCCCGTCGATGCTGGAACGGCTGTCGGCCAGCTTGGCGAGGTCATCCTCAAGGGCCCTCGACAGGGCGGAGCGGTCTTGGACGAGCTTGTTCATGTGATCGGCGATGACGCTGTTCACATTCTGCAGATCGGCTTCCAGGACCCGGGAAAGCTGACCGCGATCCTCGGCCAGCTTTTCCGACTGGCTCGATATGACGCCCTTGATCGTGTTCAGATCGGATTCCAGCGCGCGCTTGAGAATGTCGCGGCCTTCCGCCAGCTTCTCGACCTGACCGGCGACCAGACCGTCGATGCTCGAACGGCTTTCAGCCAGCTTGGCAAGGTCGGCCTCAAGCGTCTGGGACAGCAGGCCGCGGTCCTCGGCCAGCCGTCCCGAGTGGCTTTCGATCAGGCCGCGTATTCCGGACAGATCGCTGTCGAGCGAATGGGAAAGCTGCGTGCGGTCCTCCGCCAGTTTGGCGGAATGGGTTTCGATCAGGCTCTTGATGCCGACGATGTCGTTTTCCAACGCCTTGGCGAGCACGGCGCGGCCCTCGGCGATCTTCTCGACCTGACCGGCGACCAGACCGTCGATGCTGGCGCGGCTGTCGGACAGTTTGCCGAGGTCGGCCTCCAGGGCGCGTGACAGAATGTTGCGACCCTCGGCAAGTTTTCCAACATGCCCGGCCACCATTTCGTCAATAATCGTACGAGCTTGCACCAGTTTCCCGGAGTCTTCATTTAGGGCAGTGGAGAGCCTGTTGCGGCCTTCTTCCAGCCTTTCGAGATGGCTGCCGAGCGATGCATCGATGGCCGCCCGCGATTCATTGACCTTGCGCAGGTCCTCTTCGAGAGCGCGCGAGATCAGGCTGCGGCCTTCGGCCAGCTTCTGCACCTGGTTGGTTACCGCCGCATCGATGCCGGCGCGGCCCTCGGCGAACTTCGCCAGGTCGGCCTCCATGGCCGCGGCCATGCGCTCGCGGCTTTCGGACAGTTTCCTGCTGTGGTTCTCGACGGCTTCCTCGATGCCGACGCGGGCGTCGGCGAGCCGCTGGATGTCGCTGTCGAACGAACGCGACACGACATGGCGGGCGGCCTCCATGCGCCCGGCGAAGTCGCTGGCGCGGGCTTCGAGCATGGAGGAGGTCGAGGTGACGATGTCGGCCATGTCGGCGCCGATCTGGGTCTTGCCCTGATCGATCATCGCCGACAGCGTGTCCTTGCTCTCGGCGAAGGTGTGCGCGATTTCGCGGGCGCGCTCGACCAGCGTTTCGTTGATCTGGCGGGCGCGGGCCTCGAGTGCCGCATTGAGCTTCTGCGTTCCGGTGTCCAGCGCCTCGGCGCGGGTCTGGAACTCGCTGATCAGGGCCTGGCCGCGTTCGGCGAGCGTCCGCTCGATGCCGTTGAGGCTGGCCTCGAACTCGGAATTGAGGGTGCGTGCGGCGCCGCCGAGCAGCGACACCATGCCGGTGGTGCGATCGTCGAGCAGATCGGTCAACGACCGTGTCAGGCCGTCAGTGGTGTCCGTCAGCTTGGCAATGCGGGTGTCGAGAAGGCTGGCGAAGGCCTCGCCCGAGGTCGACAGACGGTCGGTGATCGAATCGAGCCGGCCTTCGACGGAATCGAAGATCGACATCGAGCTTTCGTTGATGCGATCGATCAGCGTGTCGCCGGAATTGGTGATCGTCATCGACAATTTGGTCGATGCATTGAGGATCGAGTCGCGGATGATGTCGGAAGCGGCGCCGATCTCGTCCTTCAGCGTCTCATGCGCGCCGGTGATCGAGGCGCGGACGCGCTCGGCATGGGTGACGACGGCTTCGCGCTCGCTGCCGAGCCCGTCGACCAGCGAGCGGATGCGGGATTCGTTCTCGGAATAGGAGCGTTCGATCTGGTTGACTTCGCTGTGGACAAGCGTTTCCAGCTCGACGGCGCGGGCAAGCGTGCGTTCGATGCCTTCGCCCATGGCCGCGACCTCGCGACGAACGGCCTGGCCGATCATCATGACGCGATCCTGGGCAAGGTTTTCCGGCTCGGTCAGGCGGAAGGCCACTTCGGTCATCGACTGTGCGGCGATGCGCATTTCCTGGGCGCGGCGAATCATGGCGGCGAAGGCCCAGAACAGGATGACGGGCACAATGGCCGCGACCGCAAGGCCGATCAACTCCGGACGGGCAAGGAACTGGTCGAGCGTACGGATTCTCCAGATGCTCGGTCCGAAAAGCAGATTGGCCAAACCGCCGGCGCCAGCGAACCAGGCGAGCGAAACGAAGGCAACGACCCAGTAAATGGTGTTCGAGGCACGCCTGTTGAGGCTGTGCAGGAGCGTCTTATAGTCCTTCTGGCGATCGTCATTGGCCGGTGCGAAACCAGCGGGCTGGGCGCCATTGCGCGGTTCCACGGGGCGCAATTCGGCAGGCTTTGCCTTGGGCGCGGGTTTCGCGGCGTGGTTCTGATTGACTACGGGCTCCGGGTTTTGTTCCGGCTTATGATTGCGTCCCTCGCGCGCCAACTCGTCGGCCGCCTGGGATATCTGAGCTTCCAGATCCTCCATAGAAGCCGCGATGTCGAGGTCGCCGCTGCCAATCTCGTTGCTGAGGTCGAGATCGAGCGCCTTTTCCAGTTCCCTGGCCACGTCGCTGTCGAGAGTTCTCGTCGTCGTTGGTTTCTTTGCCATGCCTTCGCTACCCTGTACTAGCTGCCGCGGGCTTATAATTCTGTTTGTCTTGCCCCGCGCAGGAGGCTGAAAATGGACCCCTCGTATCGTAATGACACAGGGGGGTAAAGAAAACATGCATTCCGCGGGATACGTAAAACTTTAAATATAAGGTTAACGGAACTGTGATTTGGGCGCCGCTTTGGCAACATTTTTCCGGGCCATTCATTAACCCGTTGTCCATTGGATTCGCCTAGGTTTTTGGGCGAATCGAAGAAACGGAGTTCGAGTTCATGCGTGGCGAAAGCGGCATTGCCTTCTCAATGCCCGGGGGCGACGTATCCGGACCAAGGCGGTCACGGCCGGTCGATTTGGCACACCTTGCCCGCCAGACGATGGGTGACCGCAGCCTTGAGCAAGAGGTGCTGGCGCTGTTTGTACAGCAGGCGCTGTCCGTGCGCGACAGAATAGTCGACGCCGACATCAAGGACCGGCTTCTGCTCGCCCATGGATTGAAGGGTTCGGCACGGGGCGTCGGCGCCTTTGCCATCGCCGATTGCGCCACCGAGATCGAGCACCGGCCGGAAGACGGCCAGACGCTCAAACGGCTTGGCATGCTGATCGACGAAGTGCGCGATTTCATCGCCGCCATCAACCGCTGAATCCGCGCTGAACCCGATTTGCGGAAAAACGTCATCGGGCGGCGCTTTCATGCGGCAGTTGACTTGTCAGCCGGAGTGATTATCTCGGCTGGAACTCCCTTCAGGTGACAAATGACCAAGCTGACTTTCATCGCCCATGACGGCACGCATTTCGACATGGACGCCGAGAACGGCTCTACGGTCATGGAGAACGCGATCCGCAACGCCGTGCCCGGGATCGAAGCCGAATGCGGCGGTGCCTGCGCCTGTGCCACCTGTCACGTCTATGTCGACGAAGCCTGGACGGCTGAAGTCGGCGAGCCGGAAGCGATGGAAGAGGACATGCTGGACTTCGCTTACGACGTCCAGCCGAACTCACGGCTGTCGTGCCAGATCAAGGTGCGAGACGCGCTCGACGGTCTCATTGTGCGGGTGCCTGCCCGTCAGGGATAAGCGCAGTATCTTTGCCAACTGATTTTTCCCGCTGCGGCTTGGCAGCGGAGCGATGGTCATGCAGTGTCCTGTTGTTTCACTACAGCGCCGCGCGTCCTCTTGGGCGCGCAAAGGACGCTGTAGGACTTTATTTTGCGCATGATCCTTTCCGAAAATCGATCCGATTTTCGGGGTCATGCGCAGCGAGGCACAGGCATGACCGACATTATCAGGACAGACGTGCTTATTGTCGGGGCAGGGCCGGTTGGCCTGTTTGCCGTGTTCGAGCTCGGCCTGTTCGACATGAAGTGCCACCTGATCGACATTCTCGATCGGCCGGGCGGCCAGTGCGCGGAACTCTATCCGGAAAAGCCGATCTACGACATTCCAGGCTGGCCTTCGATCTCGGCGCAGGGGCTGGTCGACAAATTGCTCGAGCAGATCGCGCCGTTCAAGCCTGATTTCAGCTACAACCGAATGGTTTCCAGCCTGGAAAAACTGGAGGATGGCAGTTTTCGCGTCACCACCGACGAAAACGAGGTGTTCGAGGCCAAGGTGGTGGTGATTGCCGCCGGCGGCGGCTCCTTCCAGCCCAAGCGTCCGCCGATCCCCGGCATAGAGCCCTATGAAGGCAAGAGCGTCTTCTATTCGGTGCGCCGGATGGAGGATTTTCGCGGCCATGACCTCGTTATTGTCGGCGGCGGCGACTCGGCACTCGACTGGACGCTGAACCTGCAGCCGGTGGCAAAGAGCGTGACGCTTGTGCACCGGCGGCCCGAGTTCCGTGCCGCCCCCGACAGCGTCAACAAGATGTATGCCATGCAGGAGATGAGGCAGCTGGAGTTCCAGGTCGGGCAGGTGACCGGATTGACCGGTGCCGACGGCCAACTGTCATCGGCCACCATCAAGGGACCTGACGGCGATGTCGAGGTGCCTTGCACGCGCATGCTGCCGTTCTTCGGCCTGACCATGAAGCTCGGACCGATCGCGGAGTGGGGTCTCAACCTTCACGAGAACCTTATTCCGGTCGATACCGAGAAGTTCCAGACATCGGTGCCCGGTATCTTCGCGGTCGGCGACATCAACTGGTATCCGGGCAAGCTGAAGCTGATCCTGTCTGGCTTCCACGAAGTGGCGCTGATGGCGCAGGCCGCCAAGCGCATCATCAGCCCCGGCGAGCGCATCGTTTTCCAGTACACGACCTCATCGACCAGCCTGCAGAAGAAGCTCGGCGTCTCCGGCTGAAGCTTACTCGGCGAGGATGGGCGCCGCATTGTCGGCGTAACCGCGAAGCTCCTTTTCGGGCATCAGCGTCAGCGTGATCAGCCCCAGCAGCAATGTAACGGCGGCGACGGCAAAGATCATCACGAACGGCTCGACCGTCGCGCTATGGCCCACGATCCGCACGCCTTCACCGGCAAGTGGCAAGCCGTAGCCCAGAGCGACCGCGCCGAGCATCGCGACACCAAGCGCACTGCCAAGCGAACGCAGGAATGTCAGCACGCCCGTCGCGACGCCGAGATGCACGCGATCGACGGCGTTCTGGACCGACACGGTGGTGACCGGAAACGTCGTTCCGGTTCCAAACCCGATGCAGATCGTCAAGACCTCTACCTCCAGCAGCGTTGCATATCCTGCGACGACGGCCAGCAGGCAGAGGCACAGCATGCTGAAGACGACGCCCACCATCGCGATGCGCTTGTAGTGGGAGAAATGCGGTATCACACGCCCGCTGAATGCCGCGCCGCCGACGGTCCCCAGCAGAAGCCCGAGCATCGCGATGCCCGACTCTGCGGCCGACAGGCCGAGCACCGCCTGAAGATAGACGGGCAGGTACACAGCCATGCCGACGCTTGCGGCCTGAAGCAGGAACATCGAAAGCGTGCCCGCCAGAACGATTGGATTGCCAAGCACTTCGAGTGAGATGAGCGGCTCGGCGGCTCGCATAAGCCGCAAGGCAAAAGCGCCCCAGAAAATCGCCGAACCGCAGAGAACGCCGATGACTTCAAGCGAAATCCAGGGATAGGCGCTGCCGCCCCAGTTCAATGCGAGCAGCAGCAGCGCCGTGGCAACGATCAGAAGCAACGCGCCCAGGCCGTCGATGCGATGGCGCTTTGCGGCAACCGGCAGTTTCTTGAGCGGCTTGTTGATGATCGCCATCGCAAGAACACCAAGCGGAATGTTGATCCAGAAGATCAGTGACCAGTGCAGGTGCTCGGCGAAAGTGCCGCCGAGCAACGGACCGGCAACGCTGGCGACAGCCCATGTTCCGGAGAACCAGGCGGCATAGCGTGCCCGCTCGCGCGGCGGAACGAGATCGCCGACGACGGTCTGCGTCAAAGCGAACAAGCCGCCGCCACCTGCGCCCTGGATCGCCCGCCCGACAACCAGCACAAACATGTTGGGAGCCATCGCACTGACCAGCGATCCCGCCAAAAAGATCAGGATCGCGGCATAGACAGTCGGCCGGCGGCCGTAGACGTCGGAAATCTTGCCGTAGAGCGGGGCCACGGCGGTAGCGGTCAGGAGATAACCGGTGACGATCCATGGCAGATAGTGTGCGTTTCCGAGCGCATGCCCAATGGTCGGCATGGCTGGCGCAACAATGGTCTGGTCGAGTGCCGCCAACAGCATCGACAACAGCACGCCGCCAATAATGGCGTTCTTTTCGCTCTCTGTTATCGGCGTGCCGGTTTCCGCCATCGTTTTGTTATCGACAGCCTGGTCCATGATCGTTCATCCATAAGCTTGCGATTTGACCGGCCCTGTTCAGCCGTTCCGGTTTCTTGACCGTTTGGATCGCATTGGTGTTTTAAGCTCGCGTCTGGCGAGCCTGACATATGTCGTCCCATATAGGCCGGTTTCGACAGGGGCTCGAAAGTTTTTCGAATCTGGCACTACCTCCAGCGATTTTGGCTTTCAGTTCGGGTGCGTTCAGGCCGGCGGCAGTCGGCCATTCCCGATGCGCTCCATGCGGTAGCGCAGCAGCCGCAAGATGCGGCTTTCGAAATTGACGCTTTCGACGCGGTCGAACTGAAGCTGGGCGCGGTCGTGCCTGGCCAGAACAGCCGCGGTGATGGCTGCCGCCTTGGCCTTGGCGGCGTCGCAGTTCTTTTGCGGGTAGGTGGCCTTCAAGGCCTCTTCGAGTTCGCCGCCATGGTTCTTGGCGATTTCGACATGGCGCTCCTCATGGCGCTTGATGTCGGCGGACAGCGTATCCCAGAACAGCCTGACATCGGCATCGGCCTTGCGCGGGCGGCGCCACTCGGGAAGGATCACCTTCACCTTGACGGTCACCACTGCGTCGGCGATCCGGCAGGAACTCGGTGTCTGCGCATAGCTGACACGGGTGGTGAAGGCCATTTGCGTGGCGCCCGGGTGCCGGTTGCCGGTACTTTTCACCTCCGGCCCGCGTTTGGAGAGTTGTGCCTCGATGTCGTCGAGCGTGCTGCCGCCGATGGCGAAATAGCTGTACGTCTTGACGAGATTGGCGGTCGCCGCCGGAAGCGGGGTCATAGCGAGCAGCAGCGCGCAAGCCAAGGATCGTTTCACGCCCAGGGACCGTCTTTTCATGCCAAGCATGGCTCGCTTCATCATGTTGCCTCTTCGATCACCTTGCTTTACGGCCGTTGCCGGCGCAATGAAATTGATCCGCCAGGGATCACACATGATTGATGAACTCCATGGTCGATGAGCAATGACGGCCCGGCGATGGCAGTTGGCGCATGGACGCCATCTCGACCTTGGCGGCAAGGCCGTGGTCGTCGGCATCCTCAATGTCACGCCCGATAGCTTTTCCGACGGCGGCCAGTTCGACGCCCCTGAAAAGGCGCTGGCCCAGGCGCGCCGCATGATCGGGGAAGGGGCACTGGTTGTCGATGTCGGCGGAGAATCGACGCGCCCAGGTGCTGCTGCGGTATCGGCCAGCCAGGAACAGGACCGCATCCTGCCGGTGATCGAAGCGCTGGCGGGCGTGAGCGAGGTGCTGATTTCGGTCGACACCTATCGTGCCGACACGGCGCGGCTGGCGGTCGCCGCCGGCGCGCATATCGTCAACGATGTCTGGGGTTTGCAGCGCGAGCCCGATATTGCGCGTGTCGCCGCCGACACCGGCGCGGGGCTTGTCATCATGCATACTGGGCGGGATCGCCAGAAGCTGCCGGATGCGATTGCCGATCAACTGACGTTCCTGCGAAGGTCGCTGGAAATCGCCCGCCAGAACGGCATCGCCGACGATCGTATCGTGCTCGATCCCGGTTTCGGATTCGCCAAGGAGACGGCGGAGGAAAATCTCGACCTGATGGCACGCTTTTCGGAATTGCATGCCCTCGGCCTGCCGCTGATGGCCGGTACGTCGCGAAAACGCTTCATCGGCACGGTCACCGGCCGTGATGCCGCCGACAGAGGGGTCGGAACAGCGGCGACCAGCGTTATATTGAGGCTCCAGGGCGCCGATCTGTTTCGCGTCCACGATGTCGCATTCAACGTGGACGCTTTGGCGCTCGCGGATGCTATGCTGGCGCGTCGGACGGACCAGGCGAGAAACTGAGCGATGTATGTCATCCGCATGAAGAACTGCGCTTTCTTTGCCCGGCACGGCGTGCTGGACGAGGAGGAAAGGCTCGGCCAGCGCTTCTATGTCGATGCTGTTCTCACCGTCGATCCAGGCCGCGCACTTGCCGAGGATTCGATCGAGGATACAGTCCACTACGGCATTGCATTCACCGTCATTGAAAAGATCATCACCGGGCAGCGCCGTTTTCTGATCGAGTCGCTGGCGCTCGAAGTGGCCCGTGCGCTGACGGCGCGTTTTCCGCAGATTAAGAAAGCCGAGATCACGGTGCGCAAGCCGAACGCACCGGTGCCCGGCGTGCTCGATTATGTCGAGGTGACCGTTGTCTGGCCCGAATAGTACCGTTTATCTCAGCCTTGGCGGCAATCTTGGCGATCCGGCGAAATCCATGGGCGCGGCGCTGCGCATGCTGGATGCCGACGCGGATACGCGCGTCACCGGCGTCTCCTCGCTTTATCGCACGCCGCCATGGGGCAAGCTCGATCAGCCGGATTTTCTCAATGCGGCCGCCGAGATTTCCACCGTGCTTGCACCGCGTGCCTTGCTCGACCTCTGCCTCGATGCGGAGCGCAAGCTGAAGCGGGTCCGGGAGGAGCGCTGGGGGCCGCGGCTGATCGACATCGACATTCTGGTGTTCGGCGACCGCGTCATCCACGAGACCGGGCTGGAGGTGCCGCATCCGCGCATGCTGGAGCGTGCCTTCGTGCTGGCGCCGCTGGCCGAGATCGCGCCCGGCCTGGTTGTCAGCGGTCGCAGCATCACCGACCGGCTGGTCGCCGTCGATACTTCAGGCATCGAGCGATTGTCCTCCGGCCGGGATTGGTGGTTGGCCTAGGTGCGTTGATATTCAAGTGATGCCGGCCTGCAAACGGCGAGTTCCTGCGCTTCCGGTGCTCACGTACCCAAATGTACGCTCCGCTCCGGTTCTCGGAACCCACCGTTTTCGACTCGGCCTGACCTGAATCTCAACACACCTTGGAGCGGGGTCTTTAACCGGAGAAACCGCCGCCATCCAGGAACGTCTGCTCCTGCGGGGTGGTTTCGCGGCCAAGCATCTTGTTTCGGTGCGGAAAACGGCCGAAATTCTGAATGATATCGCGGTGTTCGACAGCGTATTTCAGGTAGGGCTCGGCCCTGGCCTGCGTCAGCTCGACCGAAATGTCCTGGTCGGCCAGCAGTTCCGAATGCTCGTACGGCAGATAAAGGAAAACACGGAGTCTTTCCTCGAGTGCCAGGTCATGGCCAGCCGCGACCGCCCTCTCCGCGAAATATCTGGCGAGCGGATCGGTCGCGTACATATGGCCGGTGCCGCGAAAACAGTTCCGCGGAAACTGGTCGAGCAGGATCATCAGCGCCAGCGCGCCTTCGGCGTGTTCCAGCCAATCGTCGCATTCACGCCGCGCGGCGGCGTAGTGCAGGCCGAGAAAGCGGTCGCGGAACTCGGCATCGAATGCCTCGTTCTTCTCGAACCAGGCATCCTCGCCGGCATCGCGCCAGAATTTGGTGACCGACAGGGCCCTGCTGTCCAATTCCATGCCTAATTCCTTGCTCAATCGGCGGGTTCGGACTTGTGCAGCACACCCGCGGTTTCTTCATTGAGTGCCTGACCAGGCCGGCGCGGCGTGGAGAGCGGTGTCGGAATCGGCGTACCGATATTGCCTCTCAGGAAGCGCTGTCCGGCGCGAATGCCTTCGGCAAGCTGGGTTTGGAAGCGATCGGTGTCGCGGCGCCTGACGTCTTCGATCGTTTCAGCCACGTCTTCGGGATCGACGCCCAGCGATTCCAGGGCCGAGCCGCCGAAAACAAGTGCGGATTCGAAGGTTTCGCGCAGCTGGTAGTCGACGCCGGCGCGAATGAGCTGCAGCGCGGTACCACGATCGAAAGCGCGGGCCAGCACGGTGAGCAAAGGAAACTCAGCCTTGATCAACTGGGCGATGCGAACAGCCACATCGGCCTTGTCGACGCAGATCAGCACGGCGCGCGCACGGCCGGCGCCGGCGGCATGCAGGATGTCCAGTCGCGTGCCGTCGCCATAATAGACCTTGAAGCCGAAATCGGCCGCCGCCTGGATCATTTCGACGTCATTGTCGATGATCGAGACGTCGATGCCGCGCAGCAGCAGCGGCTGGCTCGCGATCTGGCCGAAGCGGCCGAAACCAATGACCAGCACGCTGCCGGTCAGGCCATCGGCGACATCGACCCCGTCGAGCGACTGCTCGTCACGCGGCGTCAGATAGCGCAAGGCGATGATGGCCAGCGGCGTCAGCACCATGGAGATGATGACGATCGCCGTCAGCGTCGCGTTGGCCTGGCCATCGATGATGCCGACCGCCGCGGCCGCCGAGTAAAGGACAAAGGCGAATTCGCCGCCTTGTGCCATGAAGACCGCGCGCTCCAGGGCTTCGCGGTGGCCTGATTTCAGGATGCGGGCGACGATGTAGATACCGAATGCCTTCATCACCATGTAGGCGACGACATAGATGGCGATCAGCCGCCAGTTCGCCGCGACCACATGCAGGTCGAGCGACATGCCTACCGCGAGAAAGAACAGGCCAAGCAGGATGCCGCGGAAGGGTTCGATGTCGGCTTCGAGTTGGTGGCGGAAGGTCGATTCAGACAAAAGCACGCCGGCCAGGAAGGCACCCATCGCCATCGACAGGCCGCTGAGCTGCATGGCGAGGGCGGAGCCAAGGACGACCAGAAGTGCCGCCGCCGTCATCACCTCGCGGGCACGGGCATCCGCCAGGATGCGGAAGAACGGGTTGAGCAGATAACGGCCGGCCACCACCAGGCCGATGATCGCGGCAAGGCCGATGCCGATTTCGGTCAGCCGCTCCGACAGGCTGGTGTCGGCCCCACCGGGTGCCAGGAACGCGATCAGGGCCAGCAGCGGCACGATGGCAAGGTCCTCGAGCAGCAGGACCGATACGATGCGCTGGCCTTTCGGTGCGGCGATTTCACCGCGTTCCTCCAGGAGTTGCATGACGATCGCCGTCGAGGTCAGCACGAAGCCGGCGCCGGCGACGAAGGATTGCGCGATCGGAAACCCTCCCGCCATGCCGACACCGGTCAGCAGCAGCGCGCAGACGCCGACCTGCAGCGCGCCGAGGCCGAAGATCTCGCGGCGCAGGCCCCACAGCCGCGATGGCTGCATTTCCAGCCCGATGATGAACAGGAACATCACCACACCGAGCTCGGCGACATGAAGAATGGCTTCCGATTCGGAAAAGACGCCGAGGCCGAACGGACCGATCACCACGCCGGCGGCCAGATAGCCGAGGATCGAGCCAAGGCCCATGCGCTTGAAGATCGGAACGGCAACGACGCCGGCAGCAAGCAGTGCCACCACCTGAACCAGATCACTGCCCGATGCTTCCGCCGCCATGCCTGTTGTCCCTGTGTCTAGCAGAAACTCCTTGCATGCAGTTGGAGTGGGAGGCAAGGCGAGAAATCTGCCGGGAAGGGTAGGGCGCCGCTGCAACGATTCACCTGGTGGAACAACGGTCCCCGCTTGCCTGCCGGACGTTCGGCATCTATATCAGGCACATGCCTGACTATTCGTCCCGTCCGTCTTCGACGCCACATATCCCGATGGATGCGCTCAGCGAAGTTCTGCAAGACTTTCGCTTGAGTGGTGTCAACTATGGCCGCTGCGAGCTCCGGCACCCATGGAGCATAGACTTTCCGCAACAACAGCTGCTTCGGTTTCACTTTGTCGGCCAGGGCCCGTGCTGGATTCATACTGAATCGCAAGGCTGGCAGGAGTTGCGCGATGGCGATCTGGTGCTGCTGCCGCAAGGCATCGCCCATCGGCTGGCGAGCGCGCCGGACGTTGCAGGGGACTCGCTCGAAGGTTGCAAGGTGATCAAGTTGGGGGGCAACGTCTGCGAAGTGGTACGGCAAGGAACGGGCGCCACGAGCACCCTTTTCTGCGGCTCCATGGCCTTGGACTCCTATGCACTCAACCCATTGATAACGTTGATGCCTCCTGTCATCAAGGGTTGCGACGTGGCCGGCAATGACCCGGTCGTCGGTCCTTTGCTGGCGGCCATGACGGTGGAGGCCTCGCAACCGCAGATGGGCAGCGCCACGATTCTGTCGCGTATGGCCGACTTGCTGACGGCCCGGCTCATACGCTGCTGGGTCAATTGCAACGGAGCCTCGACCACCGGTTGGCTCGCAGCCATCCGCGACCCCCATATAGGCCGCGCTTTGGCGGCCATGCACCGCAGCCCCGGCCACAACTGGACGCTGGGAAGCCTGGCCGGCGTGGCAGGCCAATCGCGTTCGATTTTCGCCGAGCGTTTCAGTGCGGTATTGGGGGAGGGTGCCGCACACTATCTCGCCCGCCTGCGCATGCAGCTTGCCCGCGAATTGCTGGGCCAAAACGGCTTGTCGGTTGCCGAAGTCGCTACCCGTTTGGGATATGATTCCGAGGCATCCTTCGCGCGCGCGTTCAAGCGCATCACCAATGTCTCGCCGGGCGTTGTGCGCCGCACAATTCCCGGACGAATGGATATGAATTTCGGATTCTAAGATACATATCATCCGAGCGGACTCGCCTATTTAAGACCTCCAAACTTTGGAGATCTTTCCGTGACTGACACAACATTACAGCTTGAAGACGCCGCGATTGGCCTTGATGCCGATGCACCAGCCGCATGGAGCGCAGCCACCTGGTTCGCGGTCATTTCATTGGCGGCCACCAGCTTTGCCCTGGTGTCGGCCGAATTCCTGCCCGCAGGTCTGCTGACGCCAATGGCACGCGATCTCGGCATCAGCGAGGGGACGGCCGGCCAGGTCGTCACCGCCACCGCTTCCGTCGGCGCTGTGACGGCCATGTTGAGCAATGTTCTCATCGGCCGCTTGAATCGCAAGGCGGTGCTGGTTGGTCTCAGCGCCCTCGCGGTCGGTTCCAATATCCTGGCGGCGCTGGCGACCGATTTCTGGCTGTTGCTGTTGGGCCGGGCCGGGCTGGGCATCGCTCTCAGCGCTTTCTGGGCACTTTCGGTCGCCGTCGTGGCGAGGCTGGTTGGCGCCAATGCGACAGGTCGGGGCATGGCGATCGTCACCCTCGGCGTCTCGCTTGCCACCATTGCCGCACCGTCGATGGGCGCGCTGATCAGTGACTGGATTGGGTGGCGCAGTGCCATGGCCATGACGGCGGGGCTGGCCGCGCTTGCCATGCTGCTGCAGCTTCTCAGCCTGCCGACCTTGCCTGCAACGGCAAGCAACAGCCTTGCAGATGTATTTCGGCTGACCCGGCGGCGCGGCATCCAACTCGGCATGCTGGCCATTGTTTTGCTGATGACGGGGCATTTTGCCGGCTCGGTCTATGTGCGTCCCTTCCTCGAACAGGTGACACTCCTTACAACCGGACCGATTGCCCTGGCTCTGCTCGGGTTTGGCATCGCTGCCGTGATCGGTAATGTTGCCGGCGGCCGCATGGCCGACACCAACATCCACATGGCCCTCGCAGTCACCGCAGCGTTGATGGCGGTTGCGGCACTTACTTTGCTGCTTTGGGGCTCGCATATCGGCGTTGCCTTCGGCTTCGTTACGCTGTGGGGTTTCGCCTTTGGCATGGCGCCGGTGGTGCTGCCGACCAATATGTCGCGCGCGGCGCCTGATGCGCTGGAGGCAGCGGGCAGCCTGATGGTCACCTCTTTCCAAATTGCCATCACCATCGGCGCGGTTGTCGGCGGCTATGTCGTGGACACCTATGGCGCGACCGGGCCTTTGACTCTGACTGCTGTCCTTGCCGCATCGACCGCCGTCTTGGCGCTGCTGCAGCCACGCAGCTGAACTTTGCTGCCGCCGATAAAATAGCCTGAATCCGGGCCGCCGCCGATGTTGCAGGCGCGATACACAAGTTGAGGCCGGGAACACGTTGCATCTTGCCGCAATCGAAGGCTAAGGACGCTCGGCTTCGGCCATTGGAGGGTGATCGACGATCAAGTCGCGCCCTTTTTGAGGAGATGACTGACATGAAGAAGTTTTTGTTTGTTGCCGTCGGCCTGGCGGTGCTTGCCGGTTCGGCTTGCTCGAAGGCGCCCGAGTGCACGGCGGAAATCGCGACCAAGAAGGCGCAGGACATGGCTACCGCGCTGCAGGAAGCGATTACCAAGGACCCGTCCAAAGCGGCTGATCTGACGGCCAAGGTCCAGGCGGTGACAACCAAGTATCAGGGCGCTACGACATTGGCCGACGCCTGCAAGGCCTATGACGAACTGACGGCCACAATCAAAGGCTAACGCCCTGATTTGAGATCAAGGCCTAAGCGCCTGATTCGATTGGTCAAGGGAGAGGGCGGTGACCGTTGGGTCGCCGCCTTTTTTTCGGATTTTTCAGTTCGGCGCGATGGAGCCGACTTCGACTGCGTCGACGCGCTTCAGGCTCATGCCGATCACCGGCACCAATTGGTCGTCGACGCGCACGGCAATAGTCACTGTCATCGAATTGTCGTCAGGGATGCGAGCCTGCATGACGCCGCGGAGCTGGTTGCGGTTGATGGTGAAGACCACTTTGCGGGGATCGACGACGTTGCCGCCGATGATGTCGAGGCCGGAACCGGCCGCGCCACCCATAAAGCTGCCCTTGTAGCCCTCGCGGCCCTTGCGCTCGATCTTGGCCGACATCTGCTGGGTGAACATGCCAACCCGGCAGCCGCCGTCGAGCGACATGCCGACCTTGCCGTCGGGCGTCGAGCCGGTGAAGCTGCAGTTGAACTTGGTGCCTTTGTACTTGCCGGCGACAATTTCGCCGGGTCCGATCCACTTGCCTTCTGCCGCCTGGAAGAACTGCTTGTCCGGCTCCGCCGCAGAGGCCACTCCGGCAAGGCCGACGACTGCCGCAATCACCGTTGCCAGGGGCAGGACGCTGGATAGAATTACGCTTTTCATCGACGACACCCGGCAACAAAGATGCTGTTTGGAACCCGTCTGACCATGAACAAGATTGGTTAATGCTTCGTCACCGCGAGGCCGCCGCAAAGCAGTCCGGTAACAATTCCGAAGATCCAGACACTCCAGCCGGCTCACTTGCCGGATCGGGTCGTTTCACCGTCTTTCCTGGTTGCGAACGATGTCAGCGCCGAGAGGAAGTCGCCCAATCCGGGACGCTTGGCGGCGCTGAAGGGCAGGGGTCGCGCCGTCTCCATCGCGGCGATGCCGATGCGCGCCGTCATCATGCCGTTGACGACGCCCTCGCCAAGCTTGGCCGAAAGGCGCGCGGCCAGGCCGTGGCCGACGATCTGCTGGACGAAACTGTCACCGACGGCGATCGAGCCGGTGACCGCCAGATGCGCCAGCACGCTGCGCGCCAGGCGGAAGAAACCCAGCGTTCCGGGCCGCCCGCCATAGAGTTCCGAGAGACGGCGAATGAGCCGCCCCGCCTCGAACACGACATAGGCGACATCGACGAGTGCGCGTGGACTGACCGCCGTCACCAGCGAAACGCGTTTGGCGGCTTCGAGAATCATCACCTTCGCCCTGGCATCGAGGGGGCCCAGAATTTCTGCCTCGGCCAGGCGCACGAGATTGCCGCCGTCGATGATTTCGCCGCGCAGTTCGGCCAGCGCGCGCCGGCCGGCCGCGGTTTCGGGTTTGGCCGCGACAAAGGCCGACAATTCGTCGACGACCGATCGTGCCGCCTTGGGATCGTCGCGGGCGATCGCGTCGAGCGCACGCTTCTGCAGCTTTTCGACCTCGGCGAGGCGGGCGATCGCCAGGAATTCGCGAATCAGGATAACCACAAGCGCCAGCACGGCAATGGCGGCCATGCCCGCCGCCAGCCAGCCCAGCCATTCGGCGCGCGCGAAGAGGTCGCGTATGAGTTCGTCGGTCCATAGGCCGACCGCCAGCGAAACAAGCACGCCAAAGGCGCCGAAGAAGATGCTGCCGAGCAGCGAACGCTTCCTGGGGGCAATGGCCGGCGGCGGCTCCGCGGCAATGAAGTCGGGCTCGTCGAAGACATCGACTTCCGCCGGGATGACCATCGCGACATCGGTCTTCATCGCGCGGGGTTTACGCTGGATGTCGGCCTGGGCACGGCGCGCCTGCGGCTCCTCTTGCCTTGGTTCGGCTTCCGGCTCGATGCGGAACGCTGCCGGCTTGCGGGGCGCGGTCATGCCAGATGATCTCCGATCAGGAACTGCAAGGCACGGTCGAGCCTGATATGCGGCAGCGACAGGGTGATACCTTCGGCCGTGCGTTCTAGCTTTGGGGGACGGAAACGGACGAAGCGGATTGCAGGGTCCGCGGCATCCTGCTTGTGATCGGCTCCCGAAAGATCAAAAACCGCATCAATTTTCTCCGGTAAATCACCAGGAAATATGGCTGTTTCAGTTTTTCCATCGAAGGTTTCGGCGTTGATCTTCTCGCCGGCGATCGGCGTGCCGATAATGACTGGCAACGTCTCTCGGCCTTGCTTGACGGTGCCTTCGCGCGTCGCGCGCACCGCCGCCATGGCGACCACATCGACGTCGGCGCCGGTGAAATTCGCCCGTGCCACGGCGCGGTCGGCAAGCCGCCGCACGATCGACTGCAGGCGGTCATGGCTTTCGTGATGCAGATGGTCGGCTTTGGTCGCGGCAACCAGGATGCGGTCGATCCGCCGCGAGAACAGGTCGGTGAGGAAACTGCCCCGGCCGGGTCGGAAACAGCTAAGGATCTCGGTTACCGCGCGTTCCAGGTCGGCCATGGCGCCGGGGCCGGCGTTCAGCGCCTGCATGGCGTCGATCAGCACGATCTGGCGATCGAGGCGGGTGATGTGTTCGCGGAAGAAGGGTTTGACGACATGGGTCTTGTAGGCCTCGTAGCGCCGGTCCATCATGGCGTGCAGCGACCCTGCGCGCGGACGCCTGTCGCCGATCCCGGCCAGGGGCGCGAAAGTCAGTGCCGGCGAGCCTTCGAGATCGCCCGGCATCAGGAAACGGCCGGGCGGCAAAGTCGAAAGCGCCCGCTCGTCGAGCTTGCAGGCCTTCAGATAGGCGGCGAAGCTTTCGGCCAGGCGGCGCGCCGTCATCTCGTCGGCATCGGCGTCCGGATCGATCCCAGCCGACAGCGCCCGCCAAGCCTGCGACAGGTCCTCGCGCACCGGCAGAACGGCCATTTCAAAGGCTTCGTGCGAAAAATCGGCGAAGGATTTGCCGAGCAGGGGCAGATCGAGCAGCCATTCGCCGGGATAATCGACGATATCGACCGACAGTCTGCCTGAAGAAAACATGCGGCTCCAGCCGGAAGCCGATTCATATTCGATGGTCAGCCGCAGTTCCGAAATGGCGCGCGTCGAATCGGGCCAGGCACGATCGTTGACCAGGGCGGCGATGTGGTCCTCGTACTGGAAACGCGGCACCGCGTCGTCGGGCTGCTGCTCGAGGAAGGCGCGGGCGATGCGCCCAGATTTCTGCGCCTCGAACAGCGGCAGGCGGCCGCCATGGATCAAATTGTGGACTAGGGCCGATATGAACACCGTTTTGCCGGCGCGGGACAATCCGGTCACGCCGAGGCGCAGCGATGGGGAAAAAAGCCCGGTGGCGCGGCCTGACAGCGTGTCGAGGGCAATCCTCGCCTCGTCGGTGAAGGTGGTCAGCGATGATGCCAAAATATGCTCTCTCGGACTTCGGTCCGTCCGATATAGGCTCTACAACCAGGCTTTGAAATGGCTTCAGAGATCGGCCGGCGTCAGGAACGCTTCGAGATAGCCGGCGCCTTGGGCGGCGCTGGCAAGATCGCCGTCGAAGCGGACGACCGCCAGGCCCGCGGTCGGAAACCCGTGGTTCAGCGTGGCCCGCGCGGTTTCGTCGCCGTCGCCCGAAACTGCCATGGTGAGGTCTTCCATCATCGGGTTGTGGCCAATGACCAGCAATGAGCCCGATCCGCCATTGTCGCGGATAAGGTGGAGGTAACCGGCCGCGTCCGCGCTGTAGAGCGCGTCGAAGAACAGGACCCGGCCGGTGTCGGTCTGGCCGGCCAGGCTTTCCAGCGTCTCCTTGGCGCGTTTGGCATTGGAGCAGAGCGTGCGGTCCGGAACATAGAGGCGGGAGCGCATGGCGGCGCCCATCATTTCGGCATCGGAACGGCCGGACGCGTCGAGCGGGCGATCGAAATCCCGCATACCGGGCAGTGCCCAGCCAGCCTTTGCATGTCGCAACAGATAAAGCCTGCTCACCCAACCTCCGAATGCCGAAGCCTCCCGGGATTAGCCACGAGAACGGCGTTGCGCACAATGCCCGTGCTCTTCAGACACAGCGAATCACCCAATGCTGCTTGCTGCAAAGGCGCTTGCGTTCGCCCCGGGATCACGGCCGATCTCGGAAAGCATGTGCCACCGGATCCAAAGTGTCTCGGCGGAGTTTGTACCAAAGCGACCGTACGCGGCTGCAAAGACCCGTGGCGGGGTACTTTAACAATTGCGTGAAACAGCGGCCGATTGCGCTTGTGCAGGCGTCGGACGACGAATATATAGGCGCCAAATTTGGGGCAGTTTGGGTGAGTCGAATGAACGACATCGTTACCGCCGATTACGTACCCTCCGAAGACGAGCCGTTCATGAACGAGCGGCAGAAATCCTACTTCCGCTCAAAGCTCGTCACCTGGAAGAATGACATATTGCGCGAAGCGCGCGAAACACTGGAAATCCTGCAGCAAGAAAACGCCAACCACCCCGATCTGGCCGATCGCGCCTCTTCGGAAACCGACCGTGCCATCGAACTCAGGGCCCGTGACCGTCAGCGCAAGCTCATTGCAAAGATCGACTCCGCCCTGCAGCGCATCGACGAAGGCACTTACGGCTATTGCGAAGAGACCGGCGAGCCGATCGCGCTGAAGCGGCTCGATGCGCGTCCGATCGCGACATTGTCGATCGAAGCGCAGGAGCGGCATGAGCGCCGCGAAAAAGTCTATCGCGACGACTGAAGGTCAAGGCCGGCGGCGCACGGCCGGCTGTCCCGAACGAACTCGATCCTGAAAATGGCCGGTTTTCCGGCCATTTCTATTGGTGCGGCATCCACCGCTCTGAGGCGCGCGAAGGCCGCAAACCCTTGATATTTTGCGCTTGGACGAGGTGGTTCGGTAGCGGACCGGCGGCGATGTTTCGCGGGATAGCGACCCGGCCGTCGCTCATCTCTTCTGACTGGAGAGTTCGCCGAGAAGCTTGGTCATCTCGTCGTCGAGCGACTGCGGCGCCGCCGGCTTGCCCACCGGGCCGCCCGAACGGGGCTGGTCTAGCGACACTTCGAGCTCCCTCATCAGCGTGTCGTCGATGCTGTCTTGCACCGGCTGCGGTGGTGGCGGGGCGTGCCGGGCGGTGTTGGCATTGGCGGAGCCGTAGGCCGGCAACGGCGTGACATTGGTCGGCTGATAGCTTTGCGTTGCCGGCTTCGGTGCAGGTGCCGGCGGCGCTGTTGGACGCGGGCGGGCGGGCGTCGTGTTCACCGGCTGTGGAGCGGGTGCCTGTCTGGCCGGCGGCGGAGCGGGTTGCGGCGGACGTGGCCTTGTTGCTGCCGGGGCCGCGGTGGCCGGGACCGGCTGCAAGCCACCGTCTCCAGTCAATGCCGGCCGGCGTAGCGCCGAAAGTCGGATATCGCGCTCGACGACGACGTCGGTCGGGCCGCCGATCAGAAGCAGGTGCTCGATATCGTCACGGCGTATCAGCACCAACCTGCGATGGCTGTCGACGGCGGTGGCATCCATGACGGCCAGTCGCGTCTTGCGGTTCCGGCCACCGGCGACGAAGGTTCCGAATGTCAGGTTGCGCACCAGCTTGATGATGACGAGAACGATGACCAGCAGGACAAGCGCTGCAAACGTCCACAGCAATGCTGCGGCATAACCGGGACCTGCCACGCTATCGAGCCATTGCATTGGGTTCCCCTGATCGCCCTTGGAAGTGACGAGACACTAGACCGTTGCAGCGGGCTACCGCAAGTTGCGTTTCACGCCGGTGAACAGCTAGAAAAACTCCGAAGCCCGGAAGACATCATTTTTATCCGACATTTGCCGCCCAGGCCTTTTCCGGACTAGGAGAATGTGATTCAACCCGCTAGGGGCGGGTGTCGGAACACCGGAATTCACGAGCAGGGGGCACATGGCCAAGGAAGCGCGCGGCGATTTCTATCCGGTACCGATCGTCGACCAGAATACGCGACCCGGCGCGGTCACCCGGCTTATCATTTTCATCGTCGTTCTGACGGGGGCGGCGATCGTCTTCGGGCTTTTCCGCGAGCGCCTCGGCGATCCTTTCCTGCTCGGCATGCTCGGCGTGCTGGCGATGATCGGCGTCGGCTTTCTGTTTGCGACGGCGATCGGCTTCGTGCAGGTCACGCCACGCTCGACAGGCGACGAACTGTCGAAATCCTTCGTCGATTCGATGTCGCAGGGGCTTCTCGTCACCGACACCAAGGGCCGCGTCGTCTACGCCAATCGCGCCTATGCGGATATGACCGGAGCATCGTCCGCTGCCGATCTGAAGACCGTCGAGGGATTGCTCTCGGATGTCCCCGAAGCCTCGGTGACGATCTATCGCCTGGCGTCCGGCCTGCGCGACGGCCAGTCGGGCGACGGCGAGTTTAGGCTCGCACAGTCCATTCGGCCCGGTGCCGAGCCTGGCGCCCGCTGGTACCGGGCCCGCGCCCGCGCCTTCAGCGTTCCAGGCCAGCGGCTGCCGATGCTGGCCTGGCAGCTTGCCGACATCTCGCAGGAGCGGGCCGAGCAGGAGCGCTTCTTCCTCGACCTGCAGAAGGCGATCGATCACCTCGACCACGCGCCGGCCGGCTTCTTTTCGGCCGACCAGGAGGGCCGCGTCACCTATATCAACGCCACGCTCGCCGAATGGCTTGGCATCGACCTCACCAGCTTCACGCCCGGCGCCGTGTCTCTGTCGAAGATCGTGGCCGGCGACGGCATGGCGCTGGTCCGCTCGGTCAAGGCCGACCCCGGCACCACACGCAACGCGGTGATCGATCTCGACCTGACGACCACGACGGGCGAAGCGCTGCCGGTGCGCTTCATGCACCGTGTTTCGGCCAGCCGCGAAGGATTGAACGGGCCGACACGCACGATCGTGCTCAACCGCACGCAAGGCGAGGATGCCTCTGCCGATTTGCGGGCTTCGGAAGTGCGCTTCACCCGCTTCTTCAACTCGACACCGATGGCGATCGCCGGCGTCGACCACAATGGGCGCATCCTGCGCACCAATGCGCCGTTCCTGTCGCTGTTTTCGTCTGTCGTCGATCGCGACGCCGTCGACCGTCGCGTAAGGCTCGACACGGTGATCCACGAACGCGACCGGCCGGCCTTCGCGGCTGCCTTCGAGAAAGCGCAGCAGCGGCAGGCCGACATCGAGCCGATCGACACGCTTTTGCCCGGCAACGACGAACGGCACATCCGCTTCTACGTCAATGCCGTCGCCGACGGCACCGGTGGCGAGGGCGCCGAGGAGTCGGCCATCGTCTACGCCGTCGAGACGACGGAGCAGAAGGCGCTCGAAGGGCAGATGGCGCAGAGCCAGAAGATGCAGGCGGTCGGCCAGCTTGCCGGCGGCATCGCGCATGATTTCAACAATGTGCTGACCGCCATCATCATGGCGTCCGACCTTTTGTTGACCAATCACCGTCCGTCGGACCCCTCCTTCCCCGACATCATGAACATCAAGCAGAACGCCAACCGGGCGGCTTCGCTGGTGCGGCAGCTTCTGGCCTTCTCGCGCAAGCAGACATTGCGGCCGGAAGTGCTCAACCTGACCGACGTACTCGCCGATCTCAGGATGCTGCTCGCCCGCCTTGTCGGCAACGACATCAAGCTGAAGGTTGATCATGGCCGCGACCTGTGGCCGGTCAAGGTCGATATCGGGCAGTTCGAGCAGGTGGTCGTCAACCTTGCGGTCAACGCGCGCGACGCAATGCCGGCGGGCGGCGATCTCACCGTGCGCACCCGCAATGTGACCGCCGAGGAGTGCAAGGCCTTTTCCTACCGCGAACTCGCCCCGGCGGACTATGTCGTGGTCGAAGTCGAGGACACCGGCAGCGGCATCGCGCCCGACGTGCTGAAGAAGATTTTCGAGCCTTTCTTCACAACCAAGGAAGTCGGCAAGGGCACTGGCCTTGGCCTGTCGATGGTCTATGGCATCATCAAGCAGACCGGCGGCTTCATCTTCTGCGATTCCGAAGTCGGCAAAGGCTCGACTTTCCGCATTTTCCTGCCGCGTCACATCGCCAAAGCGAAAAAAGCAGGCGAGCCCGGCGATGCGCCGGCGACGCCGGCAAAGGTCGCCGATCCGGCCAAGGATCTGTCGGGCTCGGCCACGGTGCTGCTCGTCGAGGACGAGGATGCCGTGCGCATGGGCGGCATGCGGGCGCTGACCTCGCGTGGCTACACCGTGCACGAGGCATCGTCGGGCGTCGAGGCGCTGGAAGTGTTCGAGGCGCTGGGCGGCAAGGTCGATATCGTCGTTTCCGACGTGGTCATGCCGGAAATGGACGGACCGACACTGCTTGGTGAATTGCGCAAGCGCCAGCCGGACATCAAGTTCGTCTTCGTGTCCGGCTACGCCGAGGACGCATTCGCCAGAAACCTCCCGGCAGATGCGCATTTCGGCTTTCTGCCCAAGCCGTTTTCGCTCAAGCAACTGGCGACGATCGTCAAGGACGTGCTGGAGTCTTAGAGCCTTTCCCATGTTCCACCTTGCACAACGCCGTGACAACGCCATGATTGCGGGTGAAACGGCAGGAAGGCTTAGGGGAGCAACTGGTGACGCCGCACAACGAAGCGGACAAGGACGACTACGCCGACACGGTTTTGTTGCCGGGTGACCCGCAGCGCGCCGAGTGGATGGCGCAAACGTTCCTGGAAGCGCCGCGCTGCATCAATCGCCGCCGCGGCGCGCTTGGCTTCACCGGGCTGTTTGGCGGCAAACCCGTCAGCATTCAGGCGACGGGCATCGGCGTTTCATCGTTTCTGATCTATGCGCATGAATTGCTGGACCATTATGGCGCCCGGACGTTGATCCGCACCGGCACCTGCGGCAGCCTGACCGCAAAGGCAAAACTGCGCAGCCTTGTCATCTCGCAATCGGCACAGGCGGAAAGCGCCCAGAGCGGCCAGGTTTTCGGCCTTTATGGACCCGCTGGCCCCGACCCGGCGCTCCTCGCATCGTCACTGGCCAAGGCGGTAGAATTCGGCATCGACCATCATGCCGGCCTGACGGTGTGCAGCGACATCTTCTATCACCCGGAGGGGCGCGCCCGTTTTGCCGTTGCGCGGGCGCAAGGAGCCCTGGCCGTGGATATGGAAACCAGCGCGCTATATCGCATATCGCAGCATTTCGGAGCGCGCGCGCTGTCGATGTGTGTCGTGGTCGACAACATCGAGACCGGCGAACAGACCGACTATTCCGAGCGCCAGGCGCTTTTCACCGACATGACCCGTCTGGCGCTCGCTGTCGCTGTGGAAGCGGGCTAAGCAGCCTCCCGCTTCGGCACCATCTGCTCATCCATTCCCGGCCGATGGCCCCGCAGATAGAGCGCGCAGGTGGTGCGCAGCATCGACGCAAAGTTCGGGATGGCGCCGTTGATCTCGATGGCTTCGTCATAAAGCTTCGAAATGAATTTTGGCGTCGTCAAATCCTGGTTTTCGGCGATTTCGTCCAGCAAAGCCCAGAATGTCGCTTCGAGCTGGATGCTGGTCGAGTGGCCGTCGATGCGAATCGACCGGTTGATCTGGCGATAGCCTTCGGGATCCTGGCCCGCAAACACCCTGCACATCCGACAAACCTCCCATGATTGTTGGTCTTGGGTGGACGGGCGTGCAGTTTGATACTGCTTGACCTGTCCCCACATGCATTCTCGGGCAAAATTGCCGGTCCGGCAATCGGACTTTCGTCCCGTTCGCGGCTGCGGGCGTGGTAACCGGCTGCCACCACCTTTTTCCCGTGCCGCGCATAATCGCCTCCACACCAGAACGGAGACTGATTTGGCCAAGGCGATCCACAGTATGATCCGGGTTCTCGACGAAGCCCGATCGCTCGATTTCTACAGAAACGCCTTCGGGCTCGATGTCGCCGACAGGCTGGATTTCGAGACATTCACGCTCATTTACCTCAGCAATGCCGAGGCAGGGTTCGAGCTCGAACTGACCGTGAACAAGGATCGGCAGGAGCCTTACGGGCTCGGCGACGGCTACGGCCATCTGGCGGTCTCGGTCGTCGATCTCGACGGCGAACATGATCGTCTCGGCGCGCTAGGGCTCAACCCGAAGAAAATCGTCGAGTTCAACCGCGACGGGTCGCTGATCGCCCGCTTTTTCTTCATCGAGGATCCCGACGGCTACAAGATCGAGGTTCTGCAACGCGGAGGTCGCTTCCAATAGGAGACATCGCAGCCGTCCCCTGACGGGGGCAGCGCGCCAGCAACGGCGTTCTGAAGAGAGCGCACATAGCAAGCAGGGAGGAATAAAATGGTCACGATCTATGACGCGAAGCCCGGGCTGTCCCGTCGCGAGCTTCTCAAACGCGGCAGCATCGGCGCGCTGCTCGTCATCTCAGGCGGCGCCGTCATCAGCCCCGAGCATGCCTGGGGACTGGAGACATCGGCACTCAAGCCCGAAACCATGGCGACGCTGATCCAGATGGCGCGTGACATCTATCCGCACGATAAGGTTCCGGACAAATATTACGCCATTGCCGTGAAAGGCCACGACGAACAGGCCGGCAAGGACGCCGCCTACAAGACTATGCTCGAAGATGGCATCGCCGACCTCGACAAGAAGTCCGGTGACGGCGGCTACCGCGGCCTTGGCTGGGAGGACCAGCGCGTCGCCGTGCTGAAGCAAATCGAGGCGACGCCGTTCTTCCAGGCCATTCGGGGTGGCCTCGTGGTCAGCCTCTACAACCAGAAAGAGGTGTGGCCGATCTTCGGTTACGAGGGCGAGTCCTATTCCAAGGGCGGCTACATCGCGCGCGGTTTCGACGACATCGAGTGGCTCTGAGCCCCGTCGTTCTTGAACCCGCAAACAGAAATCATGGGAGGAAACCATGGCAGCTTCATTTGATCTGAACAACGATGGCGTGGTCGTCATCATCGGCTCGGGCGCCGGCGGCGGCACGCTCGGCAACGAACTCGCCCAGAAGGGTGTCGACGTCGTCATCCTGGAAGCCGGCGCGCGCCACGAATACGAAGACTTCATCAATGACGAGTGGGGTTCGTTCAGCCAGCTCGCCTGGACGGACAAGCGCACCACGTCGGGCGACTGGCGTGTGGCCAAGGACTTTCCCAACCTGCCGGCCTGGATCGTCAAGTCGGTCGGCGGTTCGACCACGCATTGGGCGGGAGCTTCGCTGCGCTTCCAGGAGCATGAGTTCAAGGGGCTGTCGACCTACGGCAAACTGGAAGGCGCCAACCTGCTCGATTGGCCGATCACGCTGGCCGAGATGGAGCCCTACTATGCCCAGGCTGAAGCCAAGATGGGCGTCACCGGCACCAATGACTGGCCGCGGCTGCCGGGCAACAACAATTTCAAGGTGTTGAAGGCCGGCGCCGACAAGCTCGGCTACAAGGAATGCCACACCGGCAACATGGCGATCAACTCGGTCGATCGCGACGACCGCATGTCCTGCCAGCAGACCGGCTTCTGCTTCCAGGGCTGTAAATGGGGCGCCAAATGGTCGACGCTCTACACCGAGATACCCAAGGGAGAGGCGACAGGCCATCTCGAAGTCAGGCCGAATGCCATGGCGATCAAGATCAACCATGACGCCAGCGGAAAGGTGACCGGCGTTGTCTACGCCGACAAAGACGGCAAGCTGCAGGAGCAGAAGGCGCGCATCGTCGCGGTTGCCGGCAATTCGATCGAGAGCCCGCGGCTGCTGCTCAATTCGGCGTCGGGGAAATTCCCCGATGGGCTTGCCAACTCGTCGGGTCAGGTCGGCAAGAACTACATGCGTCACACCACCGGCTCGGTCTATGCCATCTTCGACAGACCGGTGCACATGTATCGCGGCACGACCATGGCCGGCATCATCCGCGACGAGGCGCGGCATGATCCATCGCGCGGTTTCGTTGGTGGCTACGAGTTCGAGACGCTGTCGCTCGGCCTGCCGTTCATGGCAGCGTTTCTTGATCCGGGCGCATGGGGGCGCTCGTTCACCACAGCACTCGATCACTACGACCACATGGCCGGCCTTTGGATCGTCGGTGAGGACATGCCGCGCGCGGAGAACCGCATCGCGCTGCATGCCGACGAGAAGGACGCGCACGGCATGCCGATCGCCGACGTGCATTTCGACGATCATCCAAACGACACCGCGATGCGTAACCACGCCTACAAGCAGGCTACGGCACTCTATGATGCGGTCGGCGCCACCCGCACCTTCCCGACGCCGCCCTATCCGTCGACCCACAATCTCGGTACCAACCGGATGAGCGAGAAAGCGGAAGACGGCGTCGTCAACAAGCACGGCCAGGCGCACGACATCAAGAACCTGTTCGTGTCGGATGGCAGCCAGTTCACCACCGGGGCCGCCGAAAACCCGACCCTGACGATCGTGTCGCTGGCGATCCGCCAGGCCGACTACATCGCCGCGCAGATGTCGGCCAAGACGATCTAGTCACATCCTCCCGACGGACTGCTGGCGCGGAACCGGCAAGGTTCCGCGCCTTTTTCTTGCCGCCTCACTGCTTTGTGCAGGTCGAGGCGGTGAAGGCGCCGTCGGGCTGCTTCATGATGATGTCGAAGGAGGGCACGGTTTCGCCGTCCAGCGTCGCCTGGGTCAGCGACAGTGAATTGCCGCCGGCGGTATATCCGCCCAGCGGCCCCAGCCCCGAGATCACGCCGTTTGCGTCCATTTGGTAGTTGTAGCCCTGCCGCGCGGTGCCGAAGACGCTAAGGCTGGTGTAGACGGGGCCGCTGTAGACGTTCCCCTTGATGGTGATGTCGCCGAGGCTGAGGAACATGCCAAGCAGGTACACTTCGCAATGATAGGCGCCGTCAGGCATCTTGCCGTCGCTGAAATCGGCTCGCGCGGCCACGGTTGCTGCAGCCAGAAGCAGTATGCCGATGAAAATACGTGAAATACCTGAAACCATGACGTCGCTCGCTTGAAGAGCGAGCTTGCCCTATTTTTGCACCGCGCCGCAACATCGGTCGCCTGAGGCACTGGTGAGTTCAAAATCTAGGCAGATTTGGCAAATGATCGAAAAATAGGCAGAGGCTGCGCAAGCTGCGCAAAATTCCCTCAATCGATTTCTGGCCACCTCTCTTTGTTTTGTAAGCCCTATATGCCAAGGTGCTGATATCTATAATTTATTTGTGCCTTTCGGGATTGCCAGAGCGGTTGGCATGGGGGTTGCTTTGTAGTGTTGCGGTGCAATCAACTAGCTTGGGAGTCTGTAATATGAGGGGTAATTTCTCGACAATAACAAAAATGTTTTCGGCTGGTGTGGTCGCCGCCGGCCTGTTGACGTCCGCTCCGGTCAAGGCCGCCGACGACACGATCAAGGTCGGCATTCTCCATTCGCTGTCGGGGACCATGGCGATTTCGGAGACGACGCTGAAGGACGCCATGCTGATGCTCATCGACGAGCAGAACGCCAAGGGTGGTCTGCTCGGCAAGAAGCTCGAGGCGGTCGTCGTCGATCCGGCTTCCAACTGGCCGCTGTTTGCCGAAAAAGCGCGCGAACTGATCTCCAAGGACAAGGTCGCGGCGGTGTTCGGCTGCTGGACCTCGGTGTCGCGCAAATCGGTGCTGCCGGTGTTCTCGGAACTCGACAATATCCTGTTCTACCCCGTCCAGTATGAGGGCGAGGAAAGCGAGCGCAACGTGTTCTACACCGGTGCGGCGCCGAACCAGCAGGCCATCCCGGCTGTCGACTATCTGATGAGCGAGGATGGTGGTTCGGTGAAGCGCTGGGTGCTGGAAGGCACCGACTACGTCTATCCGCGCACCACCAACAAGATCCTCGAGGCCTATCTGAAGGCCAAGGGCGTGGCGGCTGAAGACATCATGGTCAATTACACGCCGTTCGGCTTCTCCGACTGGCAGACCGAAGTTTCGGCGATCAAGAAGTTCGGTTCGGCCGGCAAGAAGACCGCCGTCGTCTCGACCGTCAACGGCGACGCCAACGTGCCGTTCTACAAGGAACTCGGCAACCAGGGCATCAAGGCCGAGGACATCCCGGTCATGGCCTTCTCGGTCGGCGAGGAAGAGCTAGCCGGTCTCGACACCGCGCCGCTGGTCGGCCATCTCGCCGCCTGGAACTATTTCGAGAGCGTCGACACGCCCGAGAACAAGAAGTTCATCGCCGACTGGCACAAGTTCATCAAGAACGACAAGCGCACCACCAACGATCCGATGGAAGCCCATTATATCGGCTTCAACATGTGGGTGAAGGCGGTCGAGAAGGCCGGCACCACCGATCCGGACAAGGTCATCGACGCCATGATCGGCGTGTCGGTGCCGAACCTGACCGGCGGCTATTCGACGATGATGCCGAACCACCACATCACCAAGCCGGTGCTGATCGGCGAAATCCAGGCCGACGGCCAGTTCGAAACCGTGTCGCGCACGCCGGGCCTGGTGATGGGTGACGAGTGGTCCGACTATCTGCCTGATTCCAAGGACCTGATCTCCGATTGGCGCGCGCCTCTGTCCTGCGGCAACTTCAATGTTGCCACCGGCAAGTGCGGCGGCAAGGGCACGAACTGATCCTCCCCGGGCTGGACCTTCAGGTCCATGCCCATGACCGCGCGCGGGCGCGCCCGCGGCGGCCCCCCCCCGGCGCCCCCCACGCCCCCCAGGGGGGTGGCGGCCCCCCGCGAGGTGGGCGGGCCCGCCGGGGGGGGGGGGGGGGGGGCGGGGGGGGGGGG
>NZ_JBVVQW010000003.1:118412-357206 GCF_055811655.1 Mesorhizobium sp. WSM4809 | reverse complement strand
CACCCACCGCGCCCCCCCCGCCGGGGGGGCGCCCGGCCCCCCCACCCCCCCCCCCGGGGGCCCCCCGCGCCCCCCCCCCCCCCGCCCCCGGCGCGGCCGCGGGGCCCCCCCCGCGGCCCCCACGCCCACTTCAACCTTCAGGGGTTACCAGAGACCGATGATCTTGATCCGCACGGGTTTGATGCTGTTGTTCCTGCTGGCGACACTGTCGTCCTCCGGCGCCGGCGAAGCCGATCTGCGCGGCATCATCGCCAAATTCGCCACGGCCAAGGGCTTTTCCGAGATCGGGGCCGTCGTCCACGAACTGGCGGCCGCCGGCGATCCGGCGGTAGAGCGGCCGCTTGCGGCACTTGCCGACGGCAACCTGTATGTCCGCAAGGCTGATTCCCTTGTGTTTGTCGGCAAGGAAGCGGGCGAAAGCGTCCAGCTTTCCGACCCGTTGAGCGGCGAGGCGTCGGGCGAAGCGGCCAAGGACGGCATCACCAAGATCAAGGTCAACAACACGCTGCGTCGCGTCATACGCGATGCGTTGGGCACGCTGACGCTCGGCGCCAAGGACCCGGCCGTGCGTGTTGCCGCCGCCGACACCATGTTCAAGACTCCCGACGCCGCAAACATCGGACCGCTCGACACGGCAATCGCCAGTGAGACCGTGGCCAGCGTCAAGGCGCTGCTCGAACAGGCTCGTGCCGCCTCCGTTCTGGTCTCCGACCGGCCCGAAGCCGACAAGCTCGCTGCAATTGCCCTGATCGGCGCGCGTGGCGACCGCGATGCGGTTTCCCTGCTCACCTCGGTCGAGGCGAATTCCACCGACGCGGTCAAGCAAGCGGCGACGACCGCAATCGCCAACATCAATTCGACGCTGGCCTTCTGGGATGCCGGGCAGAACATCTGGTACGGCATCTCGCTGGGCTCGGTGCTGCTGCTGGCGGCAATCGGCCTTGCCATTACCTTCGGCGTCATGGGTGTCATCAACATGGCGCATGGCGAGATGGTCATGCTCGGCGCCTACACGACCTTCGTCGTCCAGCAGGTGATCCGCACCTCCTTTCCCGGCCTGTTCGACTGGTCGCTGGTCATTGCGCTGCCGCTGGCCTTCCTCGTCGCGGCCCTTGTTGGCCTGATCATCGAGCGCGGCGTCATCCGTTTCCTCTATGGCCGGCCGCTTGAAACGCTGCTGGCGACATGGGGCGTCTCGCTGATCCTGCAGCAGGCCGTGCGCTCGATCTTCGGGCCGACCAACCAGGAGGTCGGCAACCCATCCTGGATGTCGGGCTCGTTCAATCTCGGACAGTTGGCGATCACCTGGAACCGGCTGTGGATCCTGGTTTTCGCGCTCGCTGTCTTCGGCATCCTGCTCTACGTGATGAAGCGCACGCCCTGGGGCCTGCAGATGCGCGCCGTCACCGCCAACCGGCGCATGGCCGCCTCGATGGGCATCAGGACGCCATGGGTAGACGCGCTGACCTTCGCGCTCGGCTCCGGCATTGCAGGCATTGCCGGCGTCGCGCTCAGCCAGATCGACAACGTCTCGCCCAATCTCGGTCGCGGCTACATCATCGACAGCTTCATGGTCGTCGTCTTCGGCGGCGTCGGCAATCTGTGGGGCACGCTGGTCGGCGCCTTCTCGCTCGGCATCGTCAACAAGTTCCTCGAGCCCTATGCGGGCGCGGTGCTCGGCAAGATCGTCGTGCTGGTGCTGATCATCCTGTTCATCCAGAAGCGCCCGCGCGGCCTGTTCGCGCTCAAGGGCAGGGCGGTGGAAGCATGATCACGGGACGCTTCTTTGCCGCCGGCGCGGACCGCCGCATCGCCATCACGATCTTCATCCTGCTGGCGGTGGCCGTCCTTGTGCCGCTGCTCAACCTTGCGGTGTCTCCCACCAGCGCCTTCTACGTCCCTTCCTACATCGTCGCGCTGACAGGCAAATATCTCTGCTATGCGCTGCTCGCCTTGGCGCTTGACCTGGTCTGGGGCTATTGCGGCATCCTCTCGCTCGGTCACGGCGCCTTCTTCGCGCTCGGCGGCTATGCGATGGGCATGTATCTGATGCGGCAGATCGGTTCGCGCGGCGTTTACGGCAATCCCATCTTGCCCGACTTCATGGTGTTCCTGAACTACAAGGAATTGCCCTGGTTCTGGTACGGTTTCGACCATTTCTGGTTCGCCGGCCTCATGGTGCTCGCGGTGCCCGGCCTGCTCGCTTTCGTCTTTGGCTGGTTCGCCTTCCGCAGCCGCGTCACCGGCGTTTATCTCTCGATCATCACCCAGGCGATGACCTACGCGCTGCTGCTTGCCTTTTTTCGCAACGACATGGGGTTCGGCGGCAACAACGGCCTGACCGATTTCAAGGATATTCTCGGCTTCAACGTGCAGGCCGACGCGACGCGTTCGGCGCTGTTCGCGGCCAGCGCCGTGATGCTGGCACTTGCCGTCTTCGTCACCTGGGCGATCGTCGGCTCCAAATACGGCAAGCTCCTGATGGCGGTGCGCGATGCCGAGAGCCGCACGCGCTTCCTCGGCTGGCGGGCCGAGAACGTGAAACTGTTCGCCTTCACCGTCTCGGCTGTCATGGCCGGCATAGCCGGCGCGCTCTACGTGCCGCAGGTCGGCATCATCAATCCGGGCGAGTTCGAGCCGGCCAATTCGATTGAAGTCGTCGTCTGGGCGGCTGTCGGCGGGCGCGGCACCATCGTCGGGCCGATCATCGGTGCGCTGCTGGTCAATGCCGGCAAATCCTGGTTCACCGGCGTGCTACCGGAGTTCTGGCTGTTTGCACTGGGCGGGCTGTTCGTCGCCGTCACGCTTTTGCTGCCCAAAGGCATCATCGGCATGTGGGACAGTTGGCGCGGCAACGCCAGGGCGTTGCGAGCAGCTTCGATTGCCGAGGAAGCCGGCAGCGACCCCGACGTTCCGACGCCGGCTAAAATCGTTCGCAGCGAGGCGAGCAAGCCCGGCAACTGGTCCGCCAGCAACCCCGAACCGCAGCCGGCGGAGTGAGCGACCATGTCAAAGTCGAACACGATCCTTTATCTCGACGGCGTCTCGGTCTCCTTCGACGGCTTTCGCGCCATCAACAATCTGTCGCTGGTGCTCGACAAGGGTGAGATGCGCGCCATCATCGGCCCCAACGGCGCCGGCAAGACGACGATGATGGACATCGTCACCGGCAAGACGCGGCCCGACGAAGGCGACGTGTTCTTCGACGGCCAGGTCGATCTGACCAAGCATGACGAGGCCGAAATCGCCATGATGGGCATCGGCCGCAAGTTTCAGAAGCCGACCGTGTTCGAAAGCCACACGATCGAGGAAAACCTGATGTTGGCGCTGAAGGGACCGCGCTCGATCTTCCCGGCGCTGTTCCATCGCCGCTCGACCGCCGAGACGCGGCAGATCGATGACATCCTCGGCATCATCCGGCTTGGCGACAAGCGTGACGAACTGGCGGCCAATCTGAGCCATGGACAAAAGCAGTGGCTCGAGATCGGCATGCTCCTGGCACAGGACCCGAAACTGCTTCTGGTCGACGAACCGGTCGCCGGCATGACCGATGCCGAGACCGAGGAAACCGCTCGTCTGCTCAAGGACATCGCCCGCGACCATTCGGTCATCGTCGTCGAGCATGACATGCATTTCGTGCGCGAGCTCGGCGTCAAGGTCACCTGCCTGCATGAGGGCTCGGTGCTCTCGGAAGGCACACTCGATTTCGTGTCGGCCGACGAGCGTGTCGTCGAAGTCTATCTGGGGAGATGAGCATGGTCTGGCGGGTGCAGTTCCATCATTTCGATCTGTCGTTTCTGCGGTTCTGGAAAAGGCGCTGACATGCTCGAAGTTTCCAATGCCACGCTGCACTACGGCGCCGCCCAGGCACTGCGCGGCGTGTCGCTGAAGGCGGGCGCCGGCAAGATCACCTGCGTGCTCGGCCGCAACGGCGTCGGCAAGACCAGTTTGATGAGATCGATCGTCGGCCACCACCGGCTGACGAGCGGAAGCGTTGCCTTCGAGGGGAAGGCGCTCGACCGGAGCGCGGCGTATGACCGCGCCCGGTCGGGCATCGCATTCGTACCGCAGGGCAGGGAGGTCTTTCCGCTGCTCACCGTGCGGGAGAACCTGGAATCAGGCTTTGCGCCGCTGAAACGGGCCGACCGCAACATTCCGGCGCATGTCTTCGAATTGTTCCCGGTGCTGAAGCAGATGCTCGGCCGCCGCGGCGGTGATCTTTCCGGGGGCCAGCAGCAGCAGCTCGCCATCGGACGGGCGCTGGTGATGCGGCCGAAACTGCTGGTGCTCGACGAGCCGACCGAGGGCATCCAGCCGTCGATCATCAAGGACATCGGCCGCGCCATCCGCTACCTGCGTGACCAGGCCGGCATCGCCGTGCTTCTGGTCGAACAATATCTCGATTTCTGTCGCGAGTTGGCCGACGAAGTCAACATCATGGACCGTGGCGTGATCGTCCATACCGGTCCGGCGGAAGATCTGGACCGTGCTGATGTCAGGAAGTTCCTGACGGTCTAGAATCGCCAACGCACTTCAGTTGACGATCCGAAGTCCTTGGCAAGTCCAGTATTTCTCCGGCCCTGCACCAGCGTCTCTGGTGCATCGGCAACTGCGTGCTAGTCTTTTCCTAGGCTTTTGTGAGTCGGCCGCTTCCGTACCAGTCTGGTTTATCGCAGATCGAGGAGCACGGCCAATGCCGGGCAAGTTTCACGCAAGCAAGGCTGCCTAGCTTCCCTCCTGCGATCTCTGTCGTTCAAACGCGTTTGGGCACACAGGCTAAGGGACAGCCATGGAACGTTACGTCGAGGATTACCAGAAGCGGCGGCTTATCGAACGTGTCGATATCATCGCTGCCATCAACATCTTGAGATCACAGGGCTGCGATTACGACGATCTGATCGAGGAGATCACCAAGGTCTTCTATGTCGATCTCGATACCTTCAATGAGATTGTCATGGCGGCCTAGGAGCTGCATTCGTCTCGCCACGATCAGAGGCCGGTGTTGACACACGCGATCAGCCTGCGCGCTTGAACGGAGAAGCCGTGACGCGGTTGCGGCCGGCGCGCTTGGCGTCATAGAGCGCCTTGTCGGCGGCATTGAGCACCTTGTCGAAGCCGAGGCCTTCCTTGGTGCCGAAAGCAAATCCGGCACTGACCGTGCATATCAGCGAGCCTGTCTCGGTTTCGATGTGGTGCGCGGCGAAAGCTGCCCGGATGGCCTCGGCGGTGGCCTCCACCGTTTCGGGCAAGGTCCGCTTCAGCACCAGCGCGAATTCCTCGCCGCCCATGCGCGCGGCGACATCACCCGGGCGAAGATTGCTGGCGAGTTCCCGTGCAAATACCTTCAGCACCTCATCGCCGGCGGCGTGGCCGAATTCGTCGTTGATGGCCTTGAAGTTGTCGAGGTCGAAGACGACCACCGCCGTGAAGGCACCGACCGGCGCATCGCCGTGCAGGTCGAATAGGGCGCGGCGGTTGAGCAGGCCGGTCAGCGGGTCGGTCAGGGCATTGTGGCGGTGATGCCGGGCCAGACGCCCTTGGTTCAGGGCCAGGGAAAGCGCTCCGATGCCGGTCATGCTGGCGATAACGATGATGAGGCTCAGTTCCTCGGCCCAGTTGCTTGGCGCATGTCCAAGGACCAGCTTTCCCTCCCAAGCCAAAACCATGGCGCAGAGAGCAAAGGATGCGGCCGTGGCCGAATAGAGCGCGGTGATACCGGTTGTCAGGGCAGGGGCTTCGTCGCGGCCTTTCCAGTATTCGACCGCCGTTGCGAACAGAAGCAAGGCGGCGAAGGCATTTTCGAACATGAAGCCCAGCCCGTCATAGCCTAGAGCCATGGGAGGCAATGTCACGGCCAGCGAAATGGCGCTGCCAAACGCCGTTCGCGGCACTGGCGAGCCGCCGGTTCTGAACTGGTAGGCCGCGCCCAGCATTGTCGAGAAACCGAGCAGGAGGAAAGCCAGCGTGGCGATGCCCAGCAGGCGCCCGGGCATATCGATATAGGCGTCATAGAAAAAAATATCGCCGACCACGAACACCAGGCTGACCGCCCATGTCAGCAGGAACTTTTCCGAGCGAGCGGTCAGCCACATGCCAAACAAGGTCAGGCTCAGGCAGGCAGCGGAAAAACCGACAGCCAGCAGAAGTGAAGTGTAGTCGAGCGACATGCCCCTCGTCCTTGCCTGCGGCGGCCCAGATTTGCGACTGGTTCAGCTGGATTCATGCAGCAAGGAGGTATCGATAAGGTTACGACGATGGCGAAGATGCCATGATTCCGCAGCGTCAGGGCACCGGCAGACCCTGGTCCACCCGCTTCATCAGTGCCATGGCGCCGAACGGCGCTCGCACCTTGCCCTCCGTGATGAAGTAGACGAACACGTCGCGCGGCTTGACCGGCGCATCGGTGGCGGGGTCGGCGCGCCGCAGGTCGGCGGGCTGCTTGCCTTGCGCCCAGATCTTTACCCGCGCGGCCCATTCATCGAGGCCTTTCGGCGTGTAGCAGTCGGGATTGTCATCGCTACCGGTCTGCAGCCGGGCGTAGACGAAATCGGCGGTGACGTCGGCGATATCGGGATATTTGGCATGGTCGGCGTAGACGATCGCGGCCTTGTATTTTCGGGCAAGTGCTGCGAATTCCGGCACGACAAAACTGTCGTTGCGGACCTCGACCGCGTGGCGCAGCGCAACGCCGTCCTGCTTTTCCGGCAGCAGTTTCAAAAAGGCTTCGAAATCGTCCGGATCGAATTTCTTGGTCGGCGCGAACTGCCACAGGATCGGCCCGAGCTTTTCCCCGAGTGCGGCAACGCCCGAGCCGAGGAAGCGCGTCATCGATTCGCCGGCCTCGCCCAGCACGCGCCGGTTGGTGACGAAGCGGTTGCCCTTTAGCGAGTACACGAAACCGTCCGGCGCCTCGTTGGCCCATTTGACGAAGGTCGGTTCCTTGAAGCTGGAATAGTAAGTGCCGTTGACCTCGATGCTCGGCACCTGGCGAGTGGCGTAGTTCAGCTGCTTGGCCTTGGAAAGCTTGTCGGGATAGAAGGACGTATCCCAAGGCTCGAAGGTCCAGCCGCCCATGCCGGCGCGGATCGTTCCCGATGTGCTCATTGTCATCCTCCCAAGTTCAGAAATCAGGCCGCTGTGCTCTCGTGGACCGATTTCGCCATGTCGACCAGCACCCATCCCGGCCGATAGGGATTGGGCCGGCGACCCGTTTCGTGGAAACCATAGGCCAGATAGAGCGCGATGTTCCGTTCCATCCTGGCGTTGGTGTAAAGCCGCACCTCGGGCAGCCCCAGAGACGGGTCAGCTCATCCGCGTGTTTCAGCAGCGCAATGCCGAAGCCCTTGCCCTGAAAGTCAGGAGAGACCGCGACGGAGAAGATCATCGCGTGGTCGTCATGCCGTTCCAGCGTGATCAGTCCGGCAAGTCCGCCGCCACTTTCCAACACCCACACCTCACCACGCGCGATGCGCGGCGCGTAGTCCTCGGTGACTGGGATCGGCGGTGCGCCTAACAGTGCAGTGTAAGGCGCATAGGCCGCTTGCGTCAGCGAGACGACGGTTTGGAGATCACCGGCAAGCGCTCTTCTGATTTTCATTCAAAAGCTCTCCAGGCGCCAACCGGTCCGATCACTCCGCCGCTTCGCGCTTGCCTCCGGGGCGCCGCTCCAGCAGCTCCTTGAGGAACTGGCCGGTGTAGCTGCGCTTCTCGCGCACGATCGCTTCCGGCGTGCCGGAGGCAACCAGTTCGCCGCCGCCGTCGCCGCCTTCGGGGCCGAGGTCGAGCACCCAGTCGGCGGTCTTGATCACTTCGAGATTGTGCTCGATGACCACCACCGTGTTGCCCTGGTCGACCAGTTCATGCAGCACTTCCAACAGCTTGGCGACGTCGTGGAAATGCAGGCCGGTGGTCGGCTCGTCGAGGATATAGAGCGTCTTGCCAGTTGCCTTGCGCGACAGTTCCTTGGCCAGCTTGATGCGCTGCGCCTCGCCGCCTGACAGCGTCGTCGCCTGCTGGCCGATATGGATGTAGCCGAGGCCGACCTGCTTCAGCGTATCGAGCTTGTCGCGCACGCCGGGCACGGCGGCGAAGAAGTCGACGCCTTCCTCGACTGTCATGTCGAGCACGTCGGCGATCGACTTGCCCTTGAACACGACGTCGAGCGTCTCTCTGTTATAGCGTTTGCCGTGGCAGACGTCGCAGGTGACGTAGACGTCGGGCAAGAAGTGCATCTCGATCTTGATGACGCCGTCGCCCTGGCAGGCCTCGCAACGGCCGCCCTTGACGTTGAACGAAAAACGTCCGGGCTGATAGCCGCGCGCCTTGGCTTCCGGCAGGCCCGCGAACCAATCGCGGATCGGTGTGAAAGCGCCTGTATAGGTGGCGGGATTCGAACGCGGGGTCCTGCCAATGGGCGACTGGTCGATGTCGATGACCTTGTCGAGGAATTCGAGGCCCTCGATGCGGTCGTGGTCGGCCGGGTGCTCGCGCGAGCCCATGATGCGGCGCGAGGCAGCCTTGAACAGGGTTTCGATCAGGAAGGTCGACTTGCCGCCGCCCGACACGCCGGTGACGGCGGTGAAGGTGCCGAGCGGGATTTCGGCGGTGACGTTCTTCAGATTGTTGCCGCGCGCGCCGACGATCTTCAGGCGGCGGTTCTTCTTCGCTTCACGCCGCACGCCGGGCGTCGCCACTTCGAGCGCGCCGGACAGATATTTGCCGGTGATCGAATTGGGATTGGCCATTACCTGCTGCGGCGTGCCCTGGGCGATGATCTCGCCGCCATGGATGCCGGCGGCCGGACCCATGTCGACGACATAGTCGGCATGCAGGATGGCGTCCTCGTCATGCTCGACGACGATCACCGTGTTGCCGATATCGCGCAGGTGCTTCAGCGTATCGAGGAGGCGGGCATTGTCGCGCTGATGCAGGCCGATCGACGGTTCGTCCAGCACATAGAGCACGCCGGTGAGACCGGAGCCGATCTGCGATGCCAGCCGGATGCGCTGGCTCTCGCCGCCCGACAGCGTGCCGGAATTGCGCGACAGCGTCAGATAGTCGAGCCCGACATCGTTGAGGAAGCGCAGCCGCTCGCGGATTTCCTTCAAGACGCGCACCGCGATCTCGTTCTGCTTGTCGTTGAGCGACGCCGGCAGGTCAGTGAACCACTGGTCGGCCTTGCGAATGGAAAGCTCGGTGACTTCGCCGATGTGCCTGCCGGCGATTTTCACCGCCAGCGACTCGGGCTTCAGCCGATAACCCTTGCAGGCCGGGCAGGGCGTGGCCGACATGAAGCGCTCGATCTCTTCACGCATCCAGGCGGATTCGGTCTCTTTCCAGCGCCGCTCGAGATTGGGAATGACGCCTTCAAAGGTCTTGGTGGTCTTGTAGGAGCGCAGGCCGTCATCATACTGGAAGGTGATTTCGCGCTCACCCGTGCCGTGCAGGATAGCTTCCTTGGCCTCTTCGGACAAATCCTTGAACTTGTCGCCAAGCTTGAAGCCATAGGCCTTGCCCAGCGCTTCCAGCGTTTGAGCGTAATAGGGGGAAGTCGATTTCGCCCACGGGCTGACGGCGCCGTCCCGCAGCGAGATGTTCTCGTCCGGAACGATCAGATTGCCGTCGATGGCACGCTGGCTGCCGAGACCGTCGCAGGTCGGGCAGGCGCCGAACGGGTTGTTGAACGAGAACAGCCGCGGTTCGATTTCCGGAATGGTGAAGCCGGAGACCGGGCAAGCGAACTTTTCCGAGAACAGGATGCGCTCATGCGTCTCGTTCTTCGACTTGTTGACCGAATCCTCGCCGGTCTGGCTGGCATCGAGCGGCTTGTCGGCGAATTCGGCGACCGCCAGCCCATCGGCCAGCTTCAGCGCCGTTTCGATGGAATCGGCGAGCCGCGTCGCCAGATCGCCGCGCACGACGATGCGGTCGACGACGACGTCGAGGTCATGCTTGTACTTCTTGTCCAGCGCCGGCACGTCGGCGATCTCATAGAAGACGCCGTCGACCTTGACGCGTTGAAAGCCCTTCTTCTGCAGCTCCAAGAGTTCCTTGCGGTACTCGCCTTTGCGGCCGCGCACCATCGGCGCCAGGATGAACAGGCGCGTGCCTTCCTCGATCGCCAGCACGCGGTCGACCATCTGCGAAACCGTCTGGCTCTCGATCGGCAGGCCGGTGGCTGGCGAATAGGGGATGCCGACGCGCGCAAAAAGCAGCCGCATATAGTCGTAGATCTCGGTGACGGTGCCGACCGTTGAACGCGGGTTCTTCGAGGTGGTCTTCTGCTCGATGGAAATGGCGGGCGACAGGCCGTCGATCTGGTCGACGTCAGGCTTCTGCATCATCTCAAGGAATTGCCGCGCGTAGGCCGACAGGCTTTCGACGTAGCGGCGCTGGCCCTCGGCATAGATCGTGTCGAAGGCAAGCGATGACTTGCCGGATCCCGACAGGCCGGTCATGACAATCAGGCTGTCACGCGGCAAGTCGAGATCGACATTCTTCAGATTGTGTTCGCGCGCCCCGCGAATGGAAAGATATTTATGGTCGGCCATAGCCGGTCGCCGCCTCAGAATCTGGAATTTCCTGGAATGGCGGGTTTTCCCGGCCATCCCCTATGTAGGTAGTTTTGCCGCCACGTCGAGATACGCCACAATTCCCGACGAGAGCGTTTAAGCGTCTTTCGCGTGAACGGGCAAGCGGAAAGAACAAAGGCCGAACACGCTCCTGACAAAGCTGTGCAAAAACTGACTTGCACGTAACCTCCCGGCGATCACATTTTTCGGTAACCGGCTATTGATGGTTGACGCCACCAACTGAGGGGAGCAGTCTCCAGCAGTCAACGAAGCCGGCCGTCTTTCGATGGCCTCGCCGCCCAAAGGTGGCCTGCGAGACGCCGCAGGCATTTGCGATTTGTGCTTCGAATTGACAACAATCGCAACGGACAGAGGAGCGGAGCTATGACGCCACCGGATCGTCCCCCAGGGTTCCAGTTGTCACTGGAGCCGAGGCAGGCATAAGTGCCAGGGTTCAGCGTTTTCGCCAGCCGGCAAACCGTGACCTGCCATCTCTCGTAAAAATCAGAGACTACTAGTCGGATCGTCGGCTGAATGCCGCGGTGCATCCGAAATCAAACGCCGGCAGTACACTCCCGGTAAAATTGGATTTGAGATCCAAAAAGGCCCCGTCCGTTTGCGCAAAGCACGGCGGGGCCGTTTTCATGTGCGGATTGTCTTGTGGGCGACAGGCGCAGCGCGACACGCGCTGTCAGTGGCGCGGCGGCCCGATCGAGCCGGCGCCGACATCGACGGTGATGCTGCCGGAAATCCTGACATCGGTATCGCCGATCTTGAATGTACCGTTCTCGCCGGCTGGCAGCGCATCGTCCGGCTCGGGAGCCGGCTTGGCGATGCGGTAGTCGCCGGTTACGCCGGGAAGGGCGCTTTTTTGCGTCGACGACGAACTGTCGTCGGCAAGTGCCGCGCCGCTGATGAGGCCCGCAATGGCGAGCGCTACAACGGCGATGACGCGGTGCAATGATCTGGACTGATGAGTGTCGGTCATCGCAGGACTATAGTGGCGCGTCGCCGATGGAACCAGACCGGCATCGTCAAATCTTCGACTAACTGCCGGACGGTCTCCGATCCGACCCTGGCTTACGCCGCTTTCTTTCGCGTGTCGAAAACATGGTCGACGATGCCCCAGGACTGGGCCTCGCGGGCGGTCATGAAGTGGTCGCGGTCGAGCGTGCGTTCCACCTCTTCATAGCTGCGGCCGCAATGCTGCGCGTAAAGTTCGGCCATGTGCCGTTTCGTCCGGCCGATGCGCTCGGCATGGCGCTGGATGTCGGAGGCTTGGCCTTGGAACCCGCCCAGCGGCTGATGCAGCAGGATGGTGGCATTCGGCAGGGAAATCCGACGCCCCGGTGTGCCTGCCATCAGCAGGAACGAGCCCATCGAGGCGGCAAAGCCCATGCATACGGTGGACACCGGGCAGCTGATATATTGCATCGTATCGTAGATGGCGAATCCGCTGGTCACCACGCCGCCCGGCGAGTTGATGTAGAGCGAGATCTCCTTGTCGGGATTGTCCGATTCCAGCGACAAAAGCTGCGCGCAGACCAGCGCCGAGATGTCATCGTTGATCTCGCCATTGATGAAGATGATGCGCTCGCGCAGCAGCCGCGAAAAGATGTCGAAGGCACGTTCGCCGCGGCTCGATTGCTCGATGACCATCGGCACCAGACTGGCAACACCGCTCATTGTCTCTCTCCGTCCGTTTTGTTTTCAGGCCGCGCGAAGCAGGAGGCGAGGCGTGTTTGCGGCGATTGGCTTAGATGACCTGTTCGCACCGAGCGAAACCCGGCAGCCGGCGCCTGCCATGGCGACGGCAGGCATGGTCTTGCGGGCAAAGCCGTCATGGACGATGCGCAGATGCGTGCCGCCGGAAACGGTTCGGGCAAGTGTGAAGGTGACGGTACTGTCGAGCGGCCCCTGCCTGGCGGCGTCGCCCGGCTGCTCCCGCCAGGAATAGCGCAGCAGCTTCTCGGGTTCGGCGTCGAGGATTTCGCATTCGATCGGCGTGTCCGGTCCGGCGAAGGCAAAACGGTTGCCGATCTCGGGGCTGATGTCGTTCGGCATCATCCAGGCGGCCAGCAATTCCGGTACGGTCAGGGCCCGCCAGACCTTTTCCGGCGGCTCGGCAAGCTCGTACTCGAACTCGAGCGCATCCGGGGCGTCGCCTTGGCCGTGGTTGGTCGTTGATCCCGCCTTCTTCATTGATCCATGTCCTTCAAAACCGCCTTCAGCCTTTCGATGCGCTCCGGCCAGAAGGTCCGGTAGCGTTCGATCCAGGAGAGCAAGGGGGCGAGCCCCTGCGGATCGGCGCGGTAATAGGCGTTGCGGCCGGCTCGCCGCTCGACCACCAGCCCGGCGCCACGCAGCACCGCCAGATGCTGCGACACCGCGGGCTGCGACACCGTCATCCCGGTGCGCAATTCCGACACGCTCATCTCGCCGGCGGCCAGCCGCTCAAAGACGGCGCGGCGCGTCGGGTCGGCCAGTGCGCGAAAAATCTCTGCTTCGATCATGCCAAAAGCATAAGTGCATACTTATTGATTTGGCAAGCGGTCTTTTCAGGCCCATATGATCGGCTTCGGCGTTGCTGCCATTCCTTGACAATAAGCAGCGATGCGGATAAGAACGAAAAGGGAACAAAAACCTTGTGGGTAAAGGCAGCCATGGCAAGCGGCGATCGCCTGCAGCCTGTAAGGTGCTGCGACAAAAATTTGTTTCGGATGAGCGCGGAGAAATATCATGGCGGGTAGCGTCAACAAGGTCATTCTGGTCGGCAATCTCGGCGCGGATCCCGAAATCCGTCGCCTGAATTCGGGTGAACCGGTCGTCAACATCCGCATCGCCACATCGGAAAGCTGGCGCGACAAGAATTCCGGCGAACGCAAGGAAAAAACCGAGTGGCACAACGTCGTCATCTTCAATGAGGGCATCGCCAAGGTGGCGGAGCAGTATCTAAAGAAGGGCATGAAGGTCTATGTCGAGGGCCAGTTGCAGACGCGCAAATGGCAGGACCAGACCGGTGCCGACAAGTACACGACGGAAGTCGTTCTGCAGAAATTCCGCGGTGAGCTGCAGATGCTCGACGCACGCGGACAGGGCGAGGGCGGTCAGGTCGGCGGCTATACCGGTGGCGGCAGCAGCCGTGGTTCCGATTTCGGCCAGTCCAGCCCGAGCGAAGGCTTCAATCGCGGTGGCGGCGGTGCCAAGAGCGGCGGCGGCGGTGGTTCGTCGCGCGAATTGGATGACGAAATCCCGTTCTGATCGCAACAGTTATGTCAGACACAGTGCCCCGAGAGTCGTTCATGGACTTTCGGGGTTTTGCATCGTGATTGAGGCTGACCGGGCCGATCAACGAAATACGGTGAGAGGACGAGTTGGGTGAAAGCGCGCGTAAAGTGGGTCGAGGAGCGCACCTTCGTCGGGGAATCCGGCAGCGGTCACATGGTCGTGCTCGGAACAGCGCACGGACCGGAAGGCAGGACGCCGGGTCCAAGCCCGATGGAGCTGGTGCTGATCGGCACCGGTGGCTGTTCGGCCTATGATGTCGTGCATATCCTCGAAAAGGGCCGCGAGGCGGTCGAGGACTGCGTGGTCGAGCTTGATGCCGAGCGGGCCGAAACCGAGCCAAGAGTGTTCACCCGCATTCACATGCATTTCGTCGTCAAGGGCAGGGCACTCTCCAGCGTCAAGGTGAAACGCGCGATCGACCTTTCGATCGAAAAATATTGCTCGGCCTCCGCGATGCTGGCCGAGACCGCCACGATTACCCACGATTTCGAGGTCATCGACACGACGGCGAAATAGAACCGGCTTCGGGTTCTCGCCGCGTCAGCCTCTCAGCCTGCTATCAGCGCCTTGATACCGTCGGCGACGAATTGCACAGCCAGTGCCGCCAGGATGACGCCAAGCAGACGGGTCAGGATCGAGCGGCCGGTCTGGCCGAGGATGCGGTCTATGCGTTCCGACAGCACGAACACCAGATAGGTGATGGCGAGGCAGACGAAGATGATGCCGACCAGCGCCGCCTGCGCGGCAAAGCCTTGAAACGAGCCGGAAAGCAGCACAGTTGCCGAAATGGCACCAGGGCCCGCGATCAGTGGGATCGCCAGCGGGAAGGCGGCGATGTTGTGGATCATGTCCTTGGTGATGGCGACGTCGCCGATCTTCTCCTTGCGGTCCTGCCGGCGCTCGAACACCATCTCGAAGGCGATGAAGAACAGCAGGAAACCGCCGGCGACGCGGAAGGCCGGCAACGTTATGCCGAACACCGACAGGATCGAGGCCCCGGCAACCGCAAACAGCGCCATCACTAGGAAACCGATGATCGAGGCGCGCACCGAAACCTGCTGGCGCTCCTCGCGGTTCATGCCGCGCGTCACGGCGAGGAACAGCGGCGCCAGGCCGGGCGGGTCGATGGTCACGAGAATGGTGACGAAAGCGTTGAACAGGCTGTCGAAACTCGGCATCTCTGACCCTCCCGCCGGGCTGTGCCCGTGCCAGAATACTGGTAGAGCAAAGCCCGTTCGGTGGGAACCGTTCGTGAGAAAGTGGTTGATGCGGGACAGAGGGCAGCGCGAAGGATCGCGACGCTTTTATTCTGGGCTGCTGCAATCCTCGGAGATCAAACCGCTCGCCGCGCCAGGAACTCGACTTCCAGCCGCCATGTCGCGCCATTGTCTTGCGAGCGTTCGCCCAGCCAGCGGAAGGAGTTTTCGGTGATGCGTGAAAAGCTCCAGCGTACCGAGCTGCCGGTGTCGTCGGCGCCCACTTGCACGATCGTGTCACCCTCGGCGCGGCCGAGCTGGCGGCTGAAATACTGGTTGCGCGGGTCGCTCCAGAAGATGTGCCAGGCATCCGCGCCGGGATCATAGACGCGCAGCGTCGTGCCGTAAAAAGTCCATGTGCCCAAGGATGGCGATGGACCGGCGTCCCGCGCGGGCAGGATCCACACGTCCTGGATCGCCCGGCCTTCCAGCACCCAGCCGAAATGCACCTCGCCACGCCCTGTCAGCACAGTGCCGTCCTCGAGGTGGCGCGAGGCCTCAAACGTCCAGGCGCCGACGAAGCGGCCGTAAAGGCTCAGTTTTTCGGCAAGCCCTTCGATCGGTCCGGAGCTATGCAGGGCTTCGGCAAACGAGGATTGATCGAACATGGCTGCGGTCTCTTCTTGTCAGGAGACCGTTAGGACTAGGCGGTGACGGGGTTCTGGGCTTGGGAAAAATTGCTATATTTCGACTATGACGACGACCACGCATAGTCTCGCATTCGGAGCCGGTTGGCACGTGACGGACGTCATTTGCACGGCCGGCGCCGGCGACCGGCCGTTCGAGGAAGCGCATCAGGATTTCTGCGTCGCTGCGGTCACCAGCGGCACGTTTCGCTACCGCGCCCAGCAAGGCACGGCGATGCTGGCGCCCGGCGCGCTCCTGCTCGGCAATCCCGGCACATGTTACGAATGCGGGCACGAGCATGGCAGCGGCGACCGTTGCCTCTCGTTCCATTTCGAGCCGGCTTACATGGAACGGATCGCAGCTGGCGTTCCGGGCGCCAGGAAGCTGGCTTTCGAGGCGGCGCGCCTGCCGCCTTTGCCGGTACTGGCGCCGCTCCTGGCCGAAGCGGAGACCGCGCGCGAGATGGCCTACATCGACGCCTTCGAGGAACTTTCCCTGCGCTTGGCCGGTGCTGCCGTGGCTACAGCCTCTGGCGCTACGCATGTCGGGCGCGCGCCCAGCCGCCGCGATCAGAAACGGGTGGCCGAGGCAGTGCGGCGGATCGAACTGGACGCCGATGGGCCTGTCTCGCTTTCAGCGCTTGCCGATGAGACAGCAACCAGTCCGTATCACTTCCTGCGCATCTTCCGGCAGGTGGCGGGCATGACGCCCTACCAATTCCTGCTCAGGACGCGATTGCACAGGGCGGCGGTGCGGCTACGCCTGTCGAACGATGCGGTCTCGGCGATCGCCTTCGAGGCAGGCTTCAACGATCTGTCGACCTTCAATCGTCGTTTTCGGCGGATCATCGGGGAGACGCCGGGCCAGTATCGCAGCCGCCGTGGCGCATGGGCCGTTTCTGCTTCGTGAATCGGCCCCATGCCCGCCAAGGCAGACACGCAGGCTTTTGCGTCAGGGCGGCGAAAACTGCCTTGGCCATATCGTCGCAATCAGCGGTATCCATTTGAAATTACCACTGAAAATGACACTGGAAAAGTGCCGTGAAGGTTGGAGTTTCGGGCTTGCTTCCTATATAAGCACCAAGTGATTCCTGATTAGATTGTGATCCGATTTGACCGACCAGAAGACACCGCGCGGCGCCGACGGCGGCCCCACCGGCATCGAGCCGATATCCATCGTCGAGGAGATGCAGCGCTCCTATCTCGATTACGCTATGAGCGTGATCGTCAGCCGTGCGCTGCCGGACGTGCGCGACGGCCTGAAGCCGGTGCATCGCCGCATTCTCTTCGCCGCCCATGAGAGCGGCTACCACTGGAACCGCAAATATGTGAAGTCGGCGCGTCCGGTCGCCGACGTGATGGGTAAATACCATCCGCATGGCGACGCCTCCATCTATGACGCCTTGGTGCGCATGGCGCAGGACTGGTCGCTGCGCGTTCCGTTGATCGACGGGCAGGGCAATTTCGGTTCCATCGACGGCGATCCGCCTGCGGCGATGCGCTACACGGAAGCGCGGCTGACCAAGGTCGCGCACGAGCTTTTGGAGGATATCGACAAGGATACCGTCGATTTCCAGGACACTTACGACGCGTCGGGCAGCGAACCGAAGGTTCTGCCGGCACGGTTTCCCAACCTTTTGGTCAACGGCTCGGGCGGCATCGCCGTCGGCATGGCGACCAACATTCCACCGCATAATCTCAGCGAAATCTGCAACGGCGCCATCGCCCTCATCGACAATCCGGCGATCGACCTGCCGGCGTTGATGGAGATCATTCCGGGACCGGATTTCCCCACCGGCGGCATCGTGCTTGGCCGTTCGGGCATCTACAACGCCTATTCGACCGGCCGTGGCTCCATCGTCATGCGCGGCAAGGTCAACATCGAACAGCGCGGCAACGACCGCGAGTCGATCATCATCACCGAGGTTCCCTACCAGGTGAACAAGTCGTCGATGATCGAGAAGATGGCTGAACTGGTGCGCGACAAGCGCATCGAGGGCATTTCCGATATCCGCGACGAGAGCGACCGCCAGGGCTACCGCGTCGTCATCGAGTTGAAGCGCGACGCCGTTGCCGACGTCATCCTCAACCAGCTCTACCGCTTCACGCCGCTGCAGACCTCCTTCGGCGCCAATATGGTGGCACTGAACGGCGGCAAGCCGGAAGTGATGAACCTGACCGATATGCTGAAGGCGTTCGTCGCCTTCCGTGAGGAGGTGATCACAAGGCGGACGAAATTCCTGCTGCGCAAGGCGCGCGACCGCGCCCATGTGCTGGTCGGTCTCGCCATCGCAGTCGCCAACATCGACGAGATCATCAAGCTGATCCGCACCGCGCCGGATCCGCAGACGGCGCGTGAGCAGTTGATGGAGCGGCGCTGGCCCTCTGGCGACGTGGAATCGCTGATCCTCCTGATCGATGACCCGCGTCACCGCATCAACGAAGACGGCACCTACAATCTGTCAGAGGAACAGGCGCGCGCCATCCTCGAACTGCGCCTGCAGCGCCTGACCGCGCTCGGCCGCGACGAGATCGCCGACGAGTTGAACACGATCGGCGCCGAAATCATCGATTACCTGGACATTTTGTCGTCCCGCGCGCGCGTCCAGCAGATCGTCAAGGACGAGCTTGCTGCCGTGCGCGACGAGTTCGGCACGCCGCGCCGCACCGAACTCACCGACGGCGGTTCGGACATGGAAGACGAGGACCTGATCCAGCGCGAGGACATGGTCGTGACGGTGAGCCATTCCGGCTACATCAAGCGCGTGCCGCTGTCGCTCTACCGGGCGCAGCGTCGCGGCGGCAAGGGCCGCTCCGGCATGTCGACCAAGGAAGAGGATTTCGTCACCCGGCTGTTCGTGGCCAACACCCATACGCCGGTGCTGTTCTTCTCCTCGCGCGGCATCGTCTACAAGGAAAAGGTCTGGCGGCTGCCGATCGGCAATCCGCAGTCACGCGGCAAGGCGCTGATCAACATGCTGCCGCTGGAGCAGGGCGAGCGCATCACCACCATCATGCCGCTGCCGGAGGACGAGGCCAGCTGGGGCGAACTTTACGTGATGTTCGCCACCACGCGCGGCACCGTGCGCCGCAACGATCTATCCGACTTCGTCCAGGTCAACCGCAACGGCAAGATCGCCATGAAGCTGGAGGAAGAAGGCGACGAGATCCTCGGCGTCGAGACCTGCACCGACAAGGACGACGTGCTACTGACCGCCAGTTCCGGCCAGTGCATACGCTTCTCCGTCGGCGACGTGCGCGTCTTCCAGAGCCGCAATTCGGTCGGTGTGCGCGGCATAACCATGGCCGAGACCGACCGCATCATCTCGATGTCGGTGATAGAGCATGTCGATGCTTCGCCAGCGGAACGCGCCGCTTACCTGAAGCGCGCGGCGGCGGAGCGGCGGCTTGCCACGGAAACGACCGGCGAAGAGGAAGAGATCGCGCTGACCAATGAGGAGATCGGCGAGGAGACGGAGCTTTCCGACAACCGATACGAAGAGCTCAAGGCGCACGAACAGTACGTGCTGACCGTCACCGAGTTCGGCTACGGCAAGCGTTCGTCGTCCTATGATTTCCGGCTGACCGGACGCGGCGGCAAAGGCATCCGCGCCACCGATGTGTCGAAGGCAGCCGAGATTGGCAGGCTGGTGGCGACGTTCCCGGTCGGCAATGACGACCAGATCATGCTGGTGTCGGACGGCGGCACCGTCATCCGGGTTCCGGTCAACGGCATCCGTTTCGCCAGCCGCGCCACCAAGGGCGTGACCATCTTCAACACGGCTGAAGGCGAAAAGGTGGTTTCGGTCGAGCGGATCTCGGAACCGCAAGCGGACGAAGAAAGCGATGAGACGGTCGAGGGCGGTGCTGATGCCGCTCCGGCGCCTGACGCCGGTCCGGAGGGTACGGACTAAGTCCGGCACCCGGGTTTTGACATAGCAACGCCGGCCAGGTGGCCGGCGCGGCAGCAAGTTCAGGCTTTATCAGTAGTGACGATATGGCTTGCGCGGGCCGAAGCCTTCGAAGCGCTTGGTGTTTGCCTTGACGCGGATGCGTTGCGCCTCCTGATGCAGCCCAAATACGGTGGCGATCAGCATGGCGACGGTCATTGCGGTGGCGAGCATGTAGATCAGCATGTGCGTGTTCTCCTGCGCCTAACAACGGATAGATGGGATTTTGGTTTCATCTTATTAAGGTGCAACCTAGTGAACGCTGCGTGAAGGCTTCGTGATCAGCGTGTTCATCTGTCGTTCATGTGCCGGAAAAGGTTCACGACCGGCGCGCCGATCGGTTTGCCTTTGCGAGAGAGGCTCGTTAGAGCCTGTTACATCTTGATGGACGGAAGACGGAACGGGCTCTAGCTTTCATTTGAGCATGATCTTTTCCAAAAACCGGTTTCCACTTTTTGGGATCATGCATTAGAAGCACCTGCCATGACTGAACGCATCGCCCTCTATGCCGGCTCCTTCGACCCGCTGACCAACGGCCATCTCGATGTGCTGAAGGCCTCGCTGGCCGTGGCGGATATCGTTTACGCGGCGATCGGCATCCATCCGGGCAAGCAACCGCTGTTTTCCTTCGAGGAGCGGGTGAAGCTGATCGAGACGGCGACGAAGACGGAATTCGGCAGCGACGGTGCCCGCATCAAGGTCGTCGCCTTCGACGGGCTGGTCATCGACGCCGCCAGGAAGCAGGGCGCCTCGATCATGATCCGCGGCCTGCGCGACGGCACCGACCTCGACTATGAGATGCAGATGGCCGGCATGAACGAGACCATGGCGCCTCAACTGCAGACGGTTTTTCTGCCCGCCAGTCCTTCGGTACGCACCATTACCGCCACACTTGTTCGCCAGATTGCCTCGATGGGCGGCGACATTCGCCCCTTCGTGCCGGCGGCGGTTGCCGGTGCGCTCACAGCCAAGTTCAAGAAGTAAGTTTTCGGAGAAAACCATGCAGCTGAAAAAGCTAGCCTCGTTCCTTGTCGTGCTCGCCGGTCTTGTGGCTGTGTCGGTCTCGGCTTTCGCCGCCGACCCGGAAAACACAATGATCATCACGCTGAAGGACGGCGACGTCACCATTGCGCTGAGGCCCGATCTTGCGCCAAAGCATGTCGAGCAGATCAAGAAGCTGGTGCGCCAAGGCGCCTATGACAACGTCGCCTTCCATCGCGTCATCGACGGCTTCATGGCGCAGACCGGCGACGTCAAGTTCGGCAATATGAAAAAGGGTTTCAGCGCCGAGGCCGCCGGCACCGGCGGTTCCGACCTGCCCGACCTGCCGGCCGAATTCTCACAGACCGAACATTATAAGCGCGGCGTGGTCGGTATGGCCCGCTCGCAGGACCCAAATTCGGCCAATTCGCAGTTCTTCATCATGTTCGCTCCGGCACCGCCCCTCGATGGCCAGTACACGATCGTCGGCAATGTCGTCAGCGGCATGGAACTGGTGGACCAAATCAAGAAGGGCGACCAGGCGGACAACGGCACGGTCACCGATCCCGACCGGATGATTAAGGTGCGCATCGCCGCCGACAAGTAAATTGTCGAATAACTCTGTTTTCTCAAAAGGATATCTGACATGGCCGAAATCAAGGATCGCGAGAACGCGCTCATCATGGAAACGACCAAGGGCAAGGTCGTCATCGAACTTTTCCCCGACCTGGCGCCCGGCCATGTCGCCCGCATCAAGGAACTGGCCAGGGAAGGCGCCTATGACGGCGTGGTCTTCCACCGCGTCATCGAGGGTTTCATGGCGCAGACCGGCGACGTCAAGTTCGGCAATTCGAGCAAGCCTTCCTTCGCGCCGTCCCGCGCGGGCATGGGCGGCTCTGAAAAGCCGGATTTGAAGGCTGAATTCTCCAACGCCAACCATGCTCGCGGCACCTGCTCGATGGCCCGCTCGCAGAACCCGAACTCGGCCAATTCGCAGTTCTTCATCTGCTTCGACGATGCCGCATTCCTCAACCGCCAGTACACGGTCTGGGGCCAGGTCATCGAAGGCATGGACAATGTCGACAAGATCAAGCGCGGCGAGCCGGTGCAGGATCCCGACAAGATCGTGTCGCTGAAGGTCGCGGCCGACGTCAAGTAAGGGCAAACGACAATGATGGGCGTCGTCTGGTCGCTTCTCGGCATCCTGTCCGGCGCCTTCATTGCCATTCAGGCGCCGATCAATTCGCAGCTGGCGCGCGGCCTGGGCCTCCCGGTCGCGGCGGCTGCGTTTTCGTTCCTGTCGGGCGCGATCGTGCTCGGTATCATCTCCGTCACGGTGGTGAAGCTGCAAGGCATCTCGCTCGACTGGAAGGCGCCGGCGCCCTGGCTGTTCGTGGCCGGCGGCATGCTGGGCGGTTTCTATGTCACGCTGTCGACGATTCTCACGCCACGCATAGGTGCGGCCGCGCTGATGGCGTTTCTGGTCACCGGCCAGTTGCTGGCCGGCATGCTCATCGATCGCGTCGGCTTCCTCGGCGTCGCGGTGCGTGAAATCTCGCTCGGCCGCGTTGCCGGCGCGGTGCTGCTGCTGGCCGGAGCGCTGCTCGTCCGGCTCTACTGATGCGCGTCGATCTCTTTGACTTCGACTTGCCGGAGGAGCGCATCGCGCTCCGCCCGGCGCAGCCGCGTGACAGCGCCAAGATGCTTCTGGTCAAATCAGGCGAAGGGCTCGAGGACTGGACGGTTGGCGACCTGCCGTCCTTGCTCAGGGCCGGCGACGTGCTGGTGTTCAACGACACCAAGGTCATTCCAGCGCAGCTCAAAGGCATAAGGCGGCGGGGCGAAGCGACGGCGCAGGTCGAAGCCACGCTGCATATGCGCATGGCGCCGGACCGCTGGCTGGCCTTCATGCGGCCGGGCAAGCGCATAGCCGCCGGCGACCGCATCCATTTCGGCCATGACGGCAATTCCTGTTTCCTCGGTCAGCTCGACGCCACGGTGATCGAGAAAGGCGAGGGCGGCGAAGCACTGCTCGGCTTCGACCTGTCGGGGCCGTTCCTCGACGAGGCGCTGCACGCGGTCGGCCATATTCCGCTGCCGCCCTACATCGCCTCGAAGCGCGACGACGACGAACGCGACCGGGCCGACTACCAGACCATCTATGCAAGCGAGGAAGGCGCCGTCGCGGCACCGACCGCGGGCCTGCATTTCACGCCGGAGCTTTTTGCAGCGCTTGACGCCAGGGGCATCGAACGCCGCTTCGTCACCTTGCATGTCGGCGCCGGCACGTTCCTGCCGGTGAAGGCGGACGACACCGCCGACCACAAGATGCATGCCGAGATAGGCTCGGTAAGCGCGGAAACAGCCGACGCGCTGAATGCGGCCAAGGCGAGGGGTGGGCGCATCGTTGCTGTCGGTACGACCTCGCTGCGTCTGCTGGAGAGTGCCGCGCGTGAGGACGGTACTCTGGCTGCGTGGTCCGGTCCGACCGATATCTTCATCACGCCCGGCTACCGTTTTCGCACGGCCGACGTGCTGATGACCAATTTCCATCTGCCGCGCTCGACGCTGTTCATGCTTGTCTCGGCCTTCAGCGGCCTCGACACGATGCGCCCGGCCTATGCCCATGCCATCGAGAACCGTTACAGATTCTATTCCTATGGCGACGCAAGCCTGCTTTTCCGAGCGGAGACGAGCGACCGCCAGTCGCTCGACAATCAGGCGCCGGACGCCCCGATCCACGACAAGGAATTCAATGGCTAAGCCGTTCAGCTTCAAGGTTCTGGCAACCGACGGCAAGGCGCGGCGCGGCGTGATCGACATGCCACGCGGCGAAATCCGCACGCCGGCCTTCATGCCGGTCGGCACCGGCGGCACCGTCAAGGCCATGTATATGGACCAGGTGCGCGGTGTCGGCGCCGACATCATCCTGGGCAACACCTACCATCTGATGCTGCGGCCCGGCGCCGAGCGTGTGGCGCGGCTCGGCGGTTTGCATGAATTCGCTCGCTGGCCGCATCCGATCCTAACCGACAGCGGCGGTTTCCAGGTGATGTCGCTGTCGAAGCTGAGAAAGCTGACCGAAAAGGGCGTCACCTTCCGCTCGCATATCGATGGCGCCGCCTACGAGATGTCGCCGGAGCGTTCGATAGAGATCCAGGGATTGCTCGATTCCGATATCCAGATGCAGCTCGACGAATGCACGGCGCTGCCGGCCGAGATGAAGGAAATCGAGCGCGCCATGGAGCTGTCGTTGCGTTGGGCCGAGCGCTGCAAGACGGCGTTCGGCGATCAACCGGGCAAGGCGATGTTCGGCATCGTGCAAGGCGGCGACAACGCGGCGCTGCGGGAGCGCTCGGCGCAGGCGCTGAGCGCGATGGAGCTGAAGGGCTATGCGGTCGGCGGCCTGGCCGTCGGCGAACCGCAAGCGGTGATGCTCGAGATGCTCGACATCACCTGCCCGGAACTGCCAGCGGACAAGCCGCGCTATCTGATGGGTGTCGGCACGCCCGACGATATCCTGAAATCGGTGGCGCGCGGCATCGACATGTTCGACTGCGTGATGCCGACACGGGCCGGCCGCCACGGCCTTGCCTATACAAGGCGCGGCAAGGTCAATCTGCGCAACGCCCGCCATGCCGACGATCCACGGCCGCTCGACGAGGAAAGCGACTGCCCGGCCGCCCGGGACTACTCACGCGCCTATCTGCATCATCTGGTGCGCTCTCAAGAAGCGCTCGGCGCAATGCTTTTGACGTGGAACAACCTGTCCTACTACCAGAAACTGATGCAGGACATCCGCGCTGCGATCGAGGCCGGCACCTTCGAGGCGCGCGGCGCGGAAATCACCGAGGGCTGGGCGAGGGGCGATATCCCGTTGCTGTGAGGCCTCAAGTGCTGAGCGAATTCGAAGCGCGCAGGCTGCAGCCGGTGATCTGGAACGTACCGTCGGGCTGTTGCTGCAACGTGTAGACCGCCTCGTAATCCTTGCCGTCGGGGCCGACGATCAGCACCTGCTGGACGATCGAACCCGGAGCGGTCTCCTCGACCTTGCCGAAGGAATAGGTCCGCGGCTTGCGCACCGGCGGATAGCCGTTGGTCACCATGTTCATGAAGGCATCGACGGTCGGGAAGATCCGCTTCACATTCGGGGCGGCGAAGCTGTAGGCGGTGGCGCCGTCATTGGCGATGAGGGCCTTTAGCTGACTGTCGATGACGGACTGGCCCGCCTTGATCTCGGCATCGCCGGCCAATACCGACGACGCGAAGAGGAATGGAACGACTGCGATTGCGAAAAAGGCGCGGCGCATGGCCTGTCTCCGTTATCCCGCGAAATATCTTCCCTCGAAATGCTGCTGTCCGAAGACACATCATAACATACGCTTGGCAGCGCATCGCGGTTTCAGCGATTGCGAATATTCACTGGCGATCGGTGACAAGTTCCACGCCAGTGGCGGAGTTGCAGCAGGCGGTAGCCTAGGCCCGAGCCGGCTGAGCATTCATTCCAGCGCTTGAAAGCCCGCCTCCAGTCTGCCAGAAGGGCCGCTGGACTTGGACGTTTAGCGGGACGAAGCCATGAAGGCGTTTTTCGTGCAGATCAAATGCGAGCTCGGCAAATCCTATGAGGTTGCCAGCGCGCTTGCCGATGCCGAGATCGCCTCGGAAATCTACTCCACCGCCGGCAATTACGATCTGCTCGCCAAATTCTACGTCGACGACGAGGAAGACGTCGGCCATTTCGTCAATGAGAAGGTGCAGATTCTCCCCGGCATCAAGGACACGTTCACCGTTGTCACGTTTCGCGCTTTCTAGCCTGGAAACGCATTTGCCCGGGCACGAGGCAAAGGCTGATCAAGGTCATATTTCACCTGCCTCAATTTTAGGCAGGCGCAACATACTGATCGCCCGTATCTCCCAAATCACCGATTGCGCTTGATTTTCTCCGGCGACGTCAGTGAAATGGCGTCACAGGGGAGTATGCGATTGGCAGCGTTCGATGAAATGCTTCCGGAAGTCTCCGGATTGAGAAGACCGTATTCGGCTTATGATCGCTGGCTGAAGGAGCAGGATCCGGCCAGGCTGACCGAGAAGATGCAGGACGCCGAACGCGTCTTCCGCAAGACCGGCATCACCTTCGCCGTTTATGGCGAGCAGGAAGCTTCTGAGCGGCTGATCCCGTTCGATATCGTTCCCCGCATCATTTCAGGCAATGAATGGCGCCGCCTCACGCAAGGCATAGAGCAGCGCGTGCAGGCGCTGAACGCCTTCCTCGACGACATCTACCATCGCCAGGAAATCCTGCGGGCAGGGCGCGTTCCCAGGGAGTTGATCGCCAGGAACGAGGCATTCCTGCCGGAGATGATCGGGGTAAGGCCGCCGGCCGGCGTCTACACCCACATCATCGGCGTCGACATCGTCCGCATCTCGGAGGACGAATTCTACGTGCTGGAGGACAATGCGCGCACACCGTCGGGCGTCTCCTACATGCTGGAGAACCGCGAAACGATGATGCAGCTGTTCCCCGAGCTGTTCCAGAAGATCAAGGTGCGGCCGGTGGAAAACTACCCGCAGCTTCTGCGCCAGTCGCTGGCGGCGGTGCGGCCGCAAAGCACCAAAGGTGCGCCGACCATTGCGGTGCTGACGCCCGGCAGCTTCAACTCCGCCTATTTCGAACACGCCTTCCTCGCCGACCAGATGGGCGTGCAACTGGTCGAAGGCCAGGACCTGCGCGTCGTAGATGGCCATGTCGCGATGCGCACGACGGAAGGCTACAAGCAGATCGATGTCCTCTACCGGCGCGTGGACGATTCCTTCCTCGATCCGCTGACCTTCCGGCCGGACTCCGCACTTGGCATACCCGGTATCATGGATGTCTATCGGGCCGGCAACATCACCATCGCCAATGCGCCTGGCACCGGCATCGCCGACGACAAGGCGATCTATTCCTACATGCCCGAGATCATTGAATTCTACACCGGACGCAAGGCGATCCTGGGCAACATTCCGACCTGGCGCTGCTCGGAGCCGGACAGCCTGAAATACGTGCTCGAACACATCGACGAGCTGGTGATCAAGGAAGTCCATGGTTCCGGCGGCTACGGCATGCTGGTCGGGCCGGCTGCGACCAAGAAGGAATGCGAGACCTTTGCCAAGAAACTCCAGGCAAAACCTTCGAATTACATCGCCCAGCCGACGCTGGCGCTGTCGACATGCCCGATCCTGACGGAAAAGGGGCTGGCGCCGCGCCATGTCGATCTCAGGCCTTATGTGCTGGTCTCCGATCGCATCCAGATCGTGCCGGGCGGCCTCACGCGTGTCGCGCTGAAGAAAGGCTCGCTGGTCGTGAATTCCTCGCAAGGCGGCGGGACGAAAGATACTTGGGTGCTGGATGATTAAAGCGAATAGCGAATAGTGAGTAGCGAATAGGGGAAGGAGGGCAGCAAGACGGCGATCAATTCTTACAGGGACCTAATTGTTTGGAAAGCGGCCGTCGAGTTGGCGGTGGATTGCTATTCGGTAACCAAAGCCTTTCCAAGCAGCGAAATCTACGGGATGACCTCTCAGATGCGGCGGTCTTCCGTATCAATTGCAGCAAACATCGCCGAAGGGCATGGGCGGGAGAGTACGGGATCATTCATTCAATTTCTGCGCATGGCGCAGGGATCTCTCAAAGAGTTGGAAACACACCTGATCTTGTCTGAAAAAGTAGGGTTGATGGTTGAAGCAGAGGTGGTGCGTTTGCTTAGCAAGGCCGATGAGATCGGGAAAATGCTACGTTCCATGATCAGGAGTTTGCAACAAAAATCATGAAGCTGATTTTCCCCTATTCGCTACTCACTATTCGCTATTCGCTCGAAATCGGGGCACGATGATGCTTTTAGGCCGCACCGCCAACGGGCTTTACTGGATGAATCGCTATATCGAGCGGGCGGAGAACATGGCGCGCTTGGTCGATGCCGGTTTGCGCATGGCGCTGACTCGTACCCAGAGTGCCTCGGAAGAGTGGAATTCGGTGCTGCTCAGCGCCGGTTCCGACGTCACCTTCAGCCAGAAATATTCTGACTATACCGCGGCCAACGTCGCCGACTTCCTGTTGCGCGACACGTCGAACCCGTCGAGCACGATGGCGTCGATCGAGACGGCCCGCAACAATGCCCGCATGGTGCGTACCGCGCTGACGCGCGAAACCTGGGAAAGCATCAACGAAGCCTGGATGTCGCTGAAGCGGATGCTGGCCAAGCCGATCGACGAGCGCGACCTGCCCAGCGTACTCGACGCCATCAAGCGCGAGACGGCGCTGATCCGCGGCTCGTTCTACGGCACCATGCTGCGCAACGAAATCTTCGACTTCTCGCAGCTCGGCACCTATGTCGAGCGCGCGGACAACACGGCGCGCATCCTCGACGTGAAATATTATGTGCTGCTGCCGTCGATCTCCTGGGTCGGCTCGACGCTCGACAATTATCAGTGGGAATCGATCCTGCGTTCGGTCTCGGCGCATCGCTCCTACCGCTGGGTCTACGACGCCGATTACAAGCCGACCAACATTGCCGACTATCTGATCCTCAATGTCCGCATGCCGCGTTCGCTGATGTTCTGCTATCGCTTCCTGTCGGAGCACCTGAAATTCCTCGGCGACGATTACGGCGAACGCCATGCCTGCCACGCAACGGCCGAGAAGACGCAGACAATGCTGAGAGCCGGGTCGATCAAGGGCATATTCGACGCCGGGCTGCATGAGTTCCTGGCGAATTTCATTCGCGACAACACCAAGCTGGGCGAAGAGATCGCACAAGATTACCGGTTCAATTGAGCATGGTCCCGAAAGGTGGGAGCCGGTTTTCTCAGACAAATGAAACCGTTTGTCCGGAGATCGTGCTCACAAACGGAATAGAAGCATGCGGCTGAAGATCACCCATCGGACCGAATACCGCTACGACGCGCCGGTGCACTATCTGTTGCAGCGGCTGCGGCTGCTTCCGGTCAGCGGGTCGACGCAGACCGTTCTGTCCTGGGCCTTGACCATCGAAGGCGCGCGCGAAGAAGTTCGCTTTGTCGACCATTTCGGCAATGACACAAGGCTGCTAAGCGTCGAGGGCGAGCGCGACTTCATCACGGTGGAAGCATCAGGCGAAGTGGTGACACGCGACACCGCGGGTGTCTCGGGGCCGCACCAGGGCTTTACGCCGCTCTGGCTGTACAGCCATGAGACGCCATTGACGGTGATCGGCAGCGGTATCCGCGAACTCGCCGCATCGGTCGGCAAGGGCAGCGACATCGAAAGGCTGCACCGGCTGATGGCTGTCATCGGCGAGCGCGTTGTCTACACGCCCGGCACCACCAGTGCGACGACGCCGGCGGAGGAAGCCTTGGCGCTGAAAACCGGGGTCTGCCAGGATCATACACATATCTTTGCCGCCGCGGCGCGTGCCATGGGCTTTCCGGCCCGCTATGTCAGCGGCTATCTGATGCTGGAAGCCACAGTCGAGCAGGCGGCCAGCCATGCCTGGGCCGAGGCGCATGTTTCGGGTCTCGGCTGGGTTGCCTTCGATGCCGCCAATGGCATTTCACCCGACGAGCGTTATGTAAAGGTGGCAACGGGCCGCGATTACCGCGACGCCACGCCGGTGTCGGGAATTCGGCTGGGACAGGCGGAAGAACAGCTTGCGGTCACCGTCACGGTGGAGCAGTAATCCTCGCAAGATTGCTGCCGAGCGATTCATCGTTTCAAGGAAACGCCGAACCGCTCTATCCCCTTGTTTTAACGCAATTCCGGACGGAAAACCGCTTCACACTTTTCCTGGAATTGCTCTAGAAGAGATTCCATGACCTATTGCGTTGGCCTGAAGATCGATCGCGGGCTCGTGTTCATGTCGGACACGCGCACCAATGCAGGCATGGATTCCATCTCTACCTTTCGCAAGATGCATGTCTGGGAAGAGCCGGGCGAGCGCGTCATCGTTTTGATGTCGGCGGGCAATCTGGCGACGACGCAGGCCGTGGTCAGCCTGCTTGACGAGCGCACCAAGGCGATCTCCGAAAGACATTCCACGCTGCTCGAAACGCCGTCGATGTACCAAACGGTCCGCATTGTTGGGGACACGGTCAAGGAGGTCATCGCCAATTCGTCACCCGCCGGCGAGAAGGCGGATTCCTACTTCAATGCGTCCTTCATCCTCGGCGGCCAGATCAAGGGCAGCGAGCCGCGCCTGTTCATGATCTATCCCGAAGGCAATTTCATCGAGTCGACCGACGACACGCCGTTTTTCCAGATCGGCGAGACCAAATACGGCAAACCTATCATCATCCGTGCCTATGAAAGGACGATGAGCCTTGCCGAGACGGTGAAGCTGCTTTTGGTGTCGTTCGATTCGACTTTGAAGTCGAACCTGTCCGTCGGCTTGCCGCTCGACCTGCTGTTCCTGGAGAAGGACGCCTTCAAGGTCGGATTGAAGAAGCGGATCGGCCAGGACGACCAGTATTACCGCACGATCTCCGACGGCTGGTCGAATGCGCTGAAGACGGCCTTTGCCAGCCTGCCGGATTTCCCGGGCTGAGGCGTGCGGCATCCGTTGTCGGCTGCATCTATTTCACGCGTTAAATAATAAGAGACCAGCCGCGATGGATGGTGGCGGTCGATCATGTCGGGAGGACAGGATGAACAACGATGATTTCCGGCAATGGTCGCGCCGCGCCGCCGACTGGGGCGCCGACTACCGCAATACGCTACGCGAGCGGCCGGTGCGGCCGCTGGTCGAACCGGGCGACATTTTTCGAAGCATTGAGGCTTCTCCGCCCGAAGACGCCGAGCCGATGGACCGGATCTTCGCCGACTTCGAAGAGAAGATCCTGCCGGGAATGACGCATTGGCAGCATCCCCGCTTCTTCGCCTATTTCCCGGCCAATGCGGCGCCGGCTTCGGTGGTGGCGGAATATCTGGTTTCGGCGATGGCCGCGCAATGCATGCTGTGGCAGACGTCACCGGCGGCGACCGAACTCGAAACGCGCACCGTCGACTGGATGCGCCAGGCGCTCGGCCTGCCCGAAGGGTTTTCCGGGGTGATCCAGGATTCAGCCTCGTCGGCGACACTGGCCGCGGTGCTGACCATGCGCGAACGGGCGCTCGACTGGCAAGGCAACAGACAAGGCCTGGCAGGGCAGGCGCGGCTGCGCATCTATTCCTCCGACCAGGTGCACACGTCGATCGACCGGGCGATCTGGGTGTCCGGCATCGGCGAGGACAATCTCGTGCGCATTCCGGTCGGCGGCCGCTTTCGCGCCATGGACACGGCGGCACTCGAGGCGGCAATCATCGCCGACAGGGAAGCCGGCATGCTGCCGGCCGGCATCATCGCTTGCGTCGGCGGCACCAGCACCGGCGGCACCGACGATATTGCAGCGGTTGTCGAGGTCGCACGGCGGCATGGGCTTTATCTTCACGTCGACGCCGCATGGGCGGGATCGGCGATGATCTGTCCGGAATATCGGCATTTCTGGACAGGCGTCGAAGGCGCCGATTCAATCGTTTTCAATCCGCACAAATGGCTGGGCGCCCAGTTCGACTGCTCTATCCAGTTCCTGCGCGATCCCGAAAGCCATGTGAGGACGCTGGCCATCAAGCCGGATTATCTGAAGACACACGGCCACGACGGCATCATCAACTATTCCGAATGGTCGGTGCCGCTTGGCAGGCGATTTCGCGCGCTGAAATTGTGGTTCCTGCTGCGCGCCCATGGCCTGGAAAATCTGCGCACGATGATCCGCAATCATGTCGGGTGGAGCGAAGCGCTGGCGGCGCGGCTGGCAAGGGAGCCGGATTTCGAGATCGTCAGCGAACCGATGCTGTCGTTGTTCTCGTTCCGACACAAGATCGCAAACGACGCGGACGAGCACAATCTGGCCCTGGTCAATGCGATCAACGATGATGGCCGCATCTACCTGACGCAGACGAAGGTCGATGGCAGGATCGCAATCCGGTTCCAGGTCGGCCAGTTCGAGGCGACCGCCGCCGATGTTGATACGGCCTTCACCGTCATCACGGAAATCGCGCGCGCAATGGATTGATCGGGCACAATCTGGTTTGCGTTCGTATTCACCTTGGCAATCACATGCATTTCATTAGCCGGCTCATGCCTTTTCATCGGTTTCGTTTTCGACTATAGACAAGAAAAACGAAAACGGGAGGTTGCCATGTATCTGTCGCCACGCCATGCCGAGATTATCCAGATGGCCAAGGATCATGGCCGCGTGCTGGTCGATGATCTGGCCACCCACTTCAATGTGACGCCGCAGACCATACGCAAGGACCTCAACGATTTGTGCGACCAGCGGCTGCTCTCGCGCATCCATGGCGGCGCGCTGTATCCCTCCGGCATCGAGAACATGGAATATGAGGCGAGACGCAAGATCGCCGCCGACGAGAAGGAGGCGATCGGCCGTGCGGCCGCCAGGCTGATCCCCGACAATGCCTCGCTGTTCATCAACATCGGCACCACAACCGAGTCGGTCAGCAAGGCGTTGCTCGATCACAACGGGCTCATGGTCATCACCAATAACATCAATGTTGCCAATAGGATGCGGATATATCCCTCGATCGAGGTGGTGATCGCCGGCGGGGTTGTGCGCGGTTCCGATGGCGGTGTGGTCGGCGAAGCGGCGGTCGACTTCATCAGGCAGTTCAAGGTCGACTATGCGGTGATCGGTGCATCCGCCATCGACCATGACGGCGCCTTGCTCGATTTCGATTTTCGCGAGGTCAAGGTGGCGCAGGCGATCATCGCCAATGCAAGGCATGTCATCCTGGTTTCCGACCAGACCAAATTCGAGCGAACCGCACCGGTGCGCATCGGCCATCTGTCGCAGGTCAACACCTTCATCACCGATCGTTGCGACATCCCGTCAGTGCGCAAGATCTGCCAGGAGGCCGAGGTTCAGTTGATCGAGACGTCGCTCGCCTAGGCGGTTTCTGCCCGATATCACGCGCTCGTGATATTTCGTTTGACATTCGTTATCATTTCGAAATAATTCCGACACGGTTTCGTAAAAGCCCAAAATGGTGCAATGCGAAATCGTTGGAGGAATTGTGGACGCATCTCCGATCCGTGACATTTTCGTCATAGGTGGCGGCATCAATGGCTGCGGCATTGCCCGTGATGCCGTCGGTCGTGGCTTTTCCGTGTTTCTCGCCGAGATGAACGACCTCGCCAGCGGAACCTCCTCGGGTTCGACCAAATTGATCCATGGCGGCCTGCGCTACCTCGAATTCTACGAATTCCGCCTGGTGCGAGAGGCGCTGATGGAGCGCGAGGTTTTGTGGAAGAACGCGCCGCACATCATCTGGCCGATGCGGTTCGTGCTGCCCTATGCCAAAGGCCTGCGTCCGGCCTGGCTGATCAGGCTCGGTCTCTTCCTCTACGATCACATTGGCGGGCGCAAATTGCTGCCCGCGACCCGGACGCTGGACATGGCCAGGGATCCGGCCGGCAAGCCTTTGAAGCCGCTGTTCAAGAAGGCCTTCGAATATTCGGATGGCTGGGTCAATGATGCACGGTTGGTGGCGCTGAACGCGCGTGATGCCGCCGACCGCGGCGCCACGGTCCGCACCCGCACGAAAGTGACCGGCGCGCGCCGCGAAAACGGCCTTTGGACGATCCAGATCGAGGATCTGCAGAGCGGCGAGACCGAGGAGATCAAGGCGCGACTGCTGGTCAATGCCGCCGGCCCCTGGGTCGATCATGTGCTGTCCGGCGTCGTCGGGCTGAACGATGTGCACAATGTCCGCCTCGTGCAGGGCAGCCACATTGTCATCGCCAGGAAGTTCGACGATCCACGCGCCTATTTCTTCCAGAACAAGGATGGCCGCATCATCTTCGCCATTCCCTATGAGGAAGAGTTCACACTGATCGGCACCACCGACCAGGATTATCCCGGCGATCCGCATGACGTGAAGATCAGCGACACCGAGATCGATTACCTCTGCGCCGCGGCAAGCGAATATTTCGCTCAGCCGGTCAAGCGCTCGGACATCGTCTGGACCTATTCGGCCGTCCGTCCGCTCTATGATGACGGAGCCTCCAAGGCGCAGGAAGCGACGCGCGACTACGTGCTCAAGGCCGATGGCGGCGAGGGCGCCGCCCCAATCGTCAATGCTTTTGGCGGCAAGATCACCACCTATCGCCGGCTGTCGGAATCGATGCTGGAAAAGATCGAGGGTTTTCTCGGCAAACGCGGCAAGCCATGGACGGCGAACGCGCCGTTGCCGGGCGGCGATTTCCCGGCCACCGGTTTCGATGCCCAAGTGGCGAAATTGAAAACCGCTTATCCATTCCTCGACGCGCGCCTGGCTCGCCGGCTGACCCGGCTCTATGGCACCCGCGCAAGGATGCTGCTGGGGCTGGCCAAATCGAACGTCGATCTCGGCCGCAACTTCGGCGCCGATCTCTACGAGGCCGAGGTGCGCTATCTCGTTCAAAACGAATGGGCGGTCACATCGGAAGATGTATTGTGGCGCCGGACCAAGCGCGGTCTGCATCTCAGCCGCGAGCAGGTGGCGGCGCTCGATGAGTTCATGCGCGGCATAAGCCGGCGCCATGTCGCGGCTGCCGAATGAAGAGGGGTTTGAGCTGATGCGGAAGGCCTGGGAGGAGGCGTCATGCTGGAACTGAGAAACGTGACCAAGGCGGTCGGCGCGGCCGAGCATATAAGCGACGTGTCGCTGACGCTCCAGCACGGCTCGCTCAACGTCCTGCTCGGACCTACGCTCTCCGGCAAGACCAGCCTGATGCGGCTGATGGCCGGCCTGGACGTGCCGACCTCCGGTTCGATCTGGTTCGACGGCCAGAATGTCACCGGCGTGCCGGTGCAGAAGCGCAAGATCGCCATGGTCTACCAGCAGTTCATCAATTATCCGGCGATGACCGTTTATGAGAACATCGCTTCGCCGCTCCGGGTGGCCGGCATCGAGCAGGCCAGGATCGACAGCCAGGTGCGTGAAGCCGCCGCTCTTCTCAAGCTGACGCCCTATCTCGACCGCACGCCGCTCAGCCTGTCGGGCGGCCAGCAGCAGCGCACCGCACTGGCGCGCGCCATCGTCAAGAACGCAAGCCTGGTGCTGCTCGATGAACCGCTCGCCAATCTCGACTACAAATTGCGCGAAGAACTGCGCGCCGAATTGCCCAGGATCTTCGCCGCCGCCGGCACCATCTTCGTCTACGCCACGACCGAGCCGCACGAGGCGCTGCTGCTCGGCGGCAACACGGCGACGCTTTCTGAAGGGCGGATCACTCAGTTCGGACCGACCATCGAGGTGTTCCGCAAGCCGGTAGATCTGGTGACAGCCAGGACGTTTTCCGATCCACCGCTCAACACCATCGTGCTCGCCAAGAAGGGTCGGGACTTCCTGCTCGAGGGCGGCGTGAACCTGCCGGTGCCGGCCGAGCTCTCCGGCATTGCCGATGCCATGTACACGATCGGTTTTCAGCCGCACCACCTGTCGCTCGAGCGGCCCAATGCGGCGGCGGTACCGGTGCGCGCCAAGGTGACGATCACCGAGATCACCGGATCGGAGAGCTTCATCCATCTCGATTTCGCCGATGCGCGCTGGGTCATGCTGACCCATGGTATCAGGCATTTCGAGCCGGACGAGGTGGTCGAGGTGTTCATCGATCCGCGCCACATCATGGTTTTCGACGAGCACGGCAGCGCCGTGACTGCGCCGAAGCTGGCGGCTTGAGGGCAAAGAGATGGCACGCATCGACGTCAACCATGTCAGGCATTCCTACCTGCCGAACCCGCAGAAGGATGCCGATTTCGCGCTACGGGAAGTGCATCATGTCTTCGAGGACGGCGGCGCCTATGCGCTGCTCGGGCCCTCCGGTTGCGGCAAGACCACGCTGCTCAACATCATTTCGGGATTGTTGCACCCCTCGCACGGCCAGTTGCTGTTCAACGGCAAGGACGTGACCAATTTGTCGACGCAGGAGCGCAACATCGCGCAGGTGTTCCAGTTCCCGGTCATCTACGACACCATGACCGTCTACGACAATCTGGCCTTCCCGCTGCGCAACCGCGGCGTGCCGGAAGCCGATGTCGATCGGAAGGTTCGCGAGACGCTGGAGATGATCGATCTGGCGTCGTGGGCGAAGAAGAAGGCGAGGGGCCTGACCGCCGACCAGAAGCAGAAGATCTCGCTCGGCCGCGGCCTGGTGCGCTCCGACGTCAACGCCATCCTTTTCGACGAGCCGCTGACCGTCATCGATCCGCACATGAAGTGGGTGCTGCGCTCGCAGCTGAAGCAGTTGCACCGCCGCTTTGGTTACACCATGGTCTATGTGACCCACGACCAGACCGAGGCGCTGACCTTCGCCGAGCAGGTCGTGGTCATGTATGATGGCGGCATCGTGCAGATCGGCACACCGGCCGAATTGTTCGAACGCCCGCGCCATACCTTCGTCGGTTATTTTATCGGCTCGCCGGGCATGAACGTCATGCCGGTGGCAATCGACGGCAAGACGGCGACGCTCGGCTCACAGCGCATCGAACTGCCGGGCGCGCCAAAGGCAGGCAGCGGCGCCGTCGAGCTCGGCATCCGTCCCGAATATGTCCGGCTCGGCCGCGAAGGCATGGCCGTGCAGGTCAGCAAGGTCGAGGATCTCGGCCGCCACAAGGTGGTGCGCGCCAAGCTCGAAGGCCGCGATATCTCTGCTGTGATCGGTGAGGACGAGACCCTGCCCGCCGATCCGAAGGTGCGGTTCGACCCGGCCGGCATCAACATCTATGCCGATTCCTGGCGTGTCGAGATGGAGGCCTAGATGGAGAAGACCTGGAACAACAAGGCCTGGTTCATGGTGCTGCCGGTCCTCCTGCTGGTGGCGTTCTCGGCGGTGATCCCGCTGATGACGGTGGTCAACTATTCGGTGCAGGACACGTTCGGAAACAACGTCTTCTTCTGGAACGGCTCGGACTGGTACACCGAGATCCTGGAGTCGGAACGCTTCTGGCTGTCGATGGTCCGCAACCTGATCTTTTCCGCAACCATCCTCGCCATCGAGATCCCGCTCGGCATCTTCATCGCTCTCAACATGCCCAAGAAAGGCTGGGGCGTGCCGGTCTGCCTGGTGCTGATGGCTCTGCCGCTGCTGATCCCGTGGAACGTCGTCGGCACGATTTGGCAGGTGTTCGGCCGCATCGACATCGGCCTGCTCGGCTATACGCTGTCGTCGCTCGGCTTCGACTACAACTACGTCAACGATCCGACCGACGCCTGGGTGACGGTCATCCTGATGGACGTATGGCACTGGACAAGCCTCGTCGTTCTGCTCTGCTACGCCGGACTGGTCTCGATCCCCGATGCCTTCTATCAGGCGGCCAAGATCGATGGTGCATCGCGCTGGGCAGTGTTCCGCTACATCCAGCTGCCGAAGATGAACCGCGTGCTTCTGATCGCGGTGCTGCTGCGCTTCATGGACTCATTCATGATCTACACCGAGCCGTTCGTCGTCACCGGCGGAGGTCCCGGCAATTCGACGACGTTCCTGTCGATAGACCTGGTCAAGATTGCCATCGGTCAGTTCGATCTCGGGCCGGCGGCCGCCATGTCGATCATCTACTTCCTGATCATCCTTTTGCTGTCTTGGGTGTTCTACACCGTCATGACCAATGTCGATGCGGAGCGCTGAGATGAGCGGCGCCAACGAAGGAACGACGAGGCAGGACCGAGTGCGTGAGACGGCGGTTTCGGACGGGCTCGCCAGCACATTGTCGCAGGACCAGCTTGCGCGGCTGATGCGCCGGCGCGGCGAAGAATCCCGGTTCTGGTGGTTGGTGCCGACGATCTACATCATCTTTCTGATGCTGCCGATCTACTGGCTGGTCAATATGAGCTTCAAGACCAATCAGGAGATTCTGGGCGCGTTTTCGCTGTGGCCGAAGAGCCCGACCCTGGCCAACTACATCGTGATCTTCACCGACCCGTCCTGGTACAAGGGCTACATCAATTCGATCATCTATGTCGTCATGAACATGGTGATCTCGGTTTCGGTGGCGCTGCCGGCTGCCTACGCTTTCTCGCGCTACCGGTTCCTCGGCGACAAGCACCTCTTCTTCTGGCTGTTGACCAACCGCATGGCGCCGCCGGCAGTGTTCGCGCTGCCATTCTTCCAGCTCTATTCGGCCTTCGGGCTGATCGACACGCATATCGCGGTGGCGCTGGCACACTGCCTGTTCAACGTGCCGCTGGCGGTGTGGATCCTCGAGGGTTTCATGTCCGGCGTGCCGAAGGAGATCGATGAGACCGCCTATATCGATGGCTACTCCTTCCCGCGCTTCTTCCTGAAAATCTTCATGCCGCTGATCGCCAGCGGCGTCGGCGTGGCCTGCTTCTTCTGCTTCATGTTCTCATGGGTCGAGCTGCTGATCGCGCGCACCTTGACCACGACCGCCGCCAAGCCGATCGCGGCGATCATGACGCGCACGGTCTCGGCCTCCGGGCTCGACTGGGGCGTGCTCGCCGCCGCCGGCGTGCTCACCATCCTTCCAGGCGCGCTCGTGATCTGGTTCGTCCGTAATTACATCGCCAAGGGCTTCGCCCTGGGGAGGGTATGACCATGAACCTCACCTGGATGGCATGGACGCTGCCAACGGCGATCTTTTTCATCACGATCCTGGTGCTGCTCTGTGGCATGGCGGTCTGGGAATACGCCTCGCCTGGCGGCAATCCCCGGGTCGGCGTCCTGCGCTTTGAGACGACGCGCGGCGACCGCCTCTTTGTTTCGCTGCTCGGCAGCGCCTTTATCCATCTCGCTTGGCTGGGTCTTGTCGGACCCAACCTGTGGTGGGCTCTCGCTCTCTCCGTAGTCTACGCCGTCGGCGTGTTCCGCTACGTATAGAGGGGGAAACTGTTGGAGCGACCGCGTGCCGACGACCGCTCCAGATCGCACTTGAAACTTGAAAAGTGGAGGAAACGAAATGCGAAGGCAATTTTTAACATCAACGACTGCGCTTGTCCTGCTCTGGGGAGCAGGCCAGGCCTATGCCGGAATGGACGAAGCCAAGACCTTCCTCGATACCGAAATCAAGGACTTGTCGACGCTCGATCGCGCCGGCCAGGAAGCCGAGCTGCAGTGGTTCATCGATGCCGCGAAGCCTTTCGCCGGCATGGACATCAAGGTGGTCTCCGAGACCATCGATACGCATAGCTATGAGTCCAAGGTTCTGGCGCCCGCTTTCACCGCGATCACCGGCATCAAGATCACCCACGACCTGATCGGGGAAGGCGATGTCGTCGAAAAGCTGCAGACGCAGATGCAGTCGGGCGAGAATATCTATGACGCCTACGTCAACGACTCCGACCTGATCGGCACGCACTGGCGCTACCAGCAGGCGCGCAGCCTGACCAAGTGGATGGCGAATGAGGGCAAGGACGTCACTAACCCCAACCTCGACCTCGCCGACTTCATCGGCACCAAGTTCACGACCGCTCCGGACGGCGACCTCTACCAGCTGCCCGACCAGCAGTTCGCGAATCTCTACTGGTTCCGCTACGACTGGTTCAACGACGAGAAGAACAAGGCCGATTTCAAGGCCAAGTACGGCTACGACCTCGGCGTTCCGGTCAACTGGTCGGCCTATGAGGACATCGCCGAGTTCTTCACCGGCCGCGAGATCGACGGCAAGAAGGTCTATGGCCACATGGACTACGGCAAGAAGGATCCGTCGCTCGGCTGGCGGTTCACCGATGCCTGGCTGTCCATGGCCGGCAATGGCGACAAGGGCCTGCCGAACGGTCTTCCGGTCGACGAATGGGGCATCAAGGTCAACGAGAAGTCGCAGCCTGTCGGCTCGTGCGTCGCGCGCGGCGGCGACACCAATGGCCCGGCTTCCGTGTATTCGATCCAGAAGTACCTGGATTGGCTGAAGGCCTATGCCCCGCCGGAAGCCCAAGGCATGACGTTCGGCGAATCCGGCCCCGTCCCGTCGCAGGGCACGGTCGCGCAGCAGATGTTCACTTACACCGCCTTCACTGCCTCCTTCGTCAAGGACGGGCTGCCGGTCGTGAACGCGGACGGCACCCCGAAATGGCGCTTTGCTCCCTCGCCGCATGGCGTCTACTGGAAGGACGGCATGAAGCTCGGCTACCAGGATGTGGGTTCATGGACGCTTCTCAAGTCCACGCCTGACGATCGCGCCAAGGCCGCCTGGCTCTATGCGCAGTTCGTGGTGTCGAAGACGGTCGACGTGAAGAAGAGCCATGTCGGCCTGACGCTCATCCGCGAGTCGACGATCCAGGACAAGAGCTTCACGGAACGCGCTCCGAAGCTCGGCGGCCTGATCGAGTTCTACCGCTCGCCGGCCCGTGTTCAGTGGTCGCCGACCGGAACGAACGTTCCGGACTATCCGAAGCTGGCACAGCTCTGGTGGCAGGCGATCGGCGATGCGTCGTCGGGTGCCAAGACGGCACAGGAGGCGATGGACTCGCTTTGCTCTGAGCAGGAAAAGGTCATGGAACGCCTGGAAAAGGCCGGCATCCAGGGCGACATCGGTCCGAAGATGGCCGAAGAGCATGACCTCGCCTACTGGAACGCCGACGCGGTCAAGAAGGGCAATCTCGCTCCTCAGCTGAAGATCGAGAACGAGAAGGAAAAGCCGGTCACCATCAATTACGACGAGCTGGTGAAGAGCTGGCAGAAGTAAGATTGTTCTAAGCGGGCGTCTGCGCCCGTATGACATTGGGGGGAGGCGGCATCTTGCCGTCTCCCCTGTTTGTGTAAAAGACTAAGCGGGGAGGCATAATGACCAGATATATCCTTGCCATCGACCAGGGCACGACTTCGACCCGGGCGATCCTGTTCGACGGCGAGATGAAGGTCGCCGGCAGTGGGCAAAAGGAATTCGCCCAGCACTATCCGGCCTCCGGCTGGGTCGAGCACGATCCGGAAGATATCTGGGCGAGTGTGGTGTCGACCGTGAAGGCGGCGCTGAAGAAGGCCGGCCGGAATGCTTCCGACGTGGCGGCACTCGGTATCACCAATCAGCGCGAAACAGTCGTCATCTGGGACAAGGCGACCGGCAAGCCGATCCACAATGCCATTGTCTGGCAGGACCGGCGCACCGCGCCGCTGTGCCAGAAACTCAAGAAGCAGGGCCTGGAAAAGACATTCACCAAGAAGACCGGCCTGCTGCTTGATCCCTATTTTTCCGGCACCAAAATCGCTTGGATACTGAACAAGGTGAAGGGTGCGAGAAAACGCGCCGAGAAAGGCGAACTGCTCGCGGGCACCATCGACAGCTTTTTGATCTGGCGGCTGACTGGCGGCAAGGTCCACGCCACGGACGCCACCAACGCCTCGCGCACGCTGGTCTACAACATCGCTGAGAATGCCTGGGACGACGAGCTGCTGTCGATCCTTAACATCCCAGCAAAAATGCTTCCCGAGGTGAAAGACTGCGCCGATGACTATGGAATCACGGAGAAAAATCTCTTTGGCGCCGAGATAAGAATCCTCGGTGTCGCCGGCGACCAGCACGCCGCGACCATCGGCCAGGCCTGCTTCGAGCCAGGCATGATGAAATCGACCTACGGCACCGGCTGTTTTGCGCTCCTCAACACAGGCAGCGACCTGGTGCGTTCGAAAAACCGGCTCTTGACCACCATTGCCTACAGGCTGAACGGCAAGACGACCTATGCGCTGGAAGGGTCGATCTTCATTGCCGGAGCGGCCGTGCAATGGCTGCGCGACGGCATTAAGGTGATCGGCAAGGCCGAGCAGAGCGGCAAACTGGCTGATGAAGCCGATGCGACCCAAAACGTCTATCTGGTGCCGGCCTTCGTCGGGCTCGGCGCGCCGCATTGGGACGCCGAGGCACGCGGCGCCATTTTCGGACTGACGCGCAATTCCGGCCCGGCGGAGTTTGCCCGCGCCGCGCTTGAATCCGTGGCCTACCAGACACGCGACCTGCTCGACGCCATGCGCAAGGACTGGAAGGGGGCTTCGGCCAAGACCGTGCTGCGGGTCGACGGCGGCATGGTGGCGTCGGACTGGACCATGCAGCGTCTGGCCGACATCCTCGATGCACCGGTCGACCGCCCGACCATTCTCGAGACGACCGCGCTCGGTGCAGCCTGGCTGGCCGGCTCGAAAGCTGGCGTTTGGCCGGATGCCAGGAAGTTCGCGAAGAGCTGGGCGCTGGAACGACGCTTCCAGCCGGACATGGATGGCTCCGTGCGCGTAGCCAAGCTCGCTGGTTGGCGCGATGCTGTGCGACGGACGTTGAGCGTGTCATAAACAGCCATCAGTGGTGGGTGATGGGGCGCGAGGAATGCAGCCAGATTGGTATCCTGCTTGGCGCGACGAGGCTATCGAACAGCTGAAGGCCAAAAATGCACGCTCGAACAAGGAGTTTCGCCTCGGCGATTGCTCGCGCTATGACTACGACCTGACGGCCGGAACGGTTCTGTTCTCGCAAGACCGGGTCGCCAAGGTGGTCACCGAGATCCAGATTGTCGGCTCAACGAGCACCGAGGCCGGCAACTGGCTGTGGGCTTGGGCAAATTCAAGCCTGCCCAGCGAGCTCCTCAGCGATGCAAAGCTGGCTCGATCCTTCGTAGAGCAGAATGGCATTGACGAACTGGCCCAAGCCTATGCGACGGATGCGGACAATGCGCTGGAAGTGGTTGGTTGGGAACTCAGTGCGGTGATGGCCCGTATCTGCAATGGGTTGGGTATCTATCGTTGTCCCAACAGAGAGGACGGCGGTGGCTTTTATCTGATGCTCAAGAGCATCAACTGGGCAAGTTGACGGCAACTGTTCTCGTCCGGCCAATCGATCAAAAGCCCGCGCCATTGCCGGCGCGAGCTCCACTCAACGTATCTCAGCTACTTAAACGCGCCTTGATCAGTAAGGCGACCGGCACTCCTTGCGAGGGCCGTAATTCGGCTGGAACGTGTTGTCCGAAGCACGGTAGCTGCGATAGCGATCGTAGCACCACTGGACGTGAGCGTTGCCTCCGTAGACGCGGTTGTTCTCGTTGTTGATGATGGCACCGGTGATCAGCGCGCCAGTCGCGAACGCCGCGAGCGGGAACCAATAATCGCCGTGACGACGGTAGCCGGGGCGATATTCGCGATAGCCGCGATGGCCGTTCCAATACGCGCCGCGATTGCGGGAAAAATTACGGTCGCGCGAAAAACTGCGGTCACGCGAAAAATTGCGATTGTAGCGGTCCTTGCGCCACTCCCGGTACTGGACTGTCTGCACATCCGGCACCGCGGCCTGGGATTGCGGCACATAGTTCGATTGGGCGTTAACCGACACTGCCTCCGCCGCAACGAATGTGGCGGAGAGAGTGGCCGCCAGCAGGCTCGTTGTGATTCTGTTCATTGGTCTTCTCCTCGATGGTTTTGGCGGACGTCCCTGTGCCGGGAAAACGAGCGGCGCATACAATTGTTCCCCAGACTGGATGCCGCTGTCGGGCAGAAATGCCAGTGTTCCCTTGGCTGTTCTCCCACCGATGGCGCAGCTGGCAAGTGTCGCGACAGGGCGAAGCCGCCCGTGTTTGCGAGCCCTTTTTTTCCGGTTGACCGGTCGAGGCACTCTCCCTATGTTCCGCGCAATTTCGAGGGCCGCCTTTCGCCCGCGGGAGCGCGTAGCTCAGCCGGTAGAGCAACTGACTTTTAATCAGTAGGTCATGGGTTCGAATCCCATCGCGCTCACCAAATCCACGCGATAAACTGTCACCCATCTCTCGGGAAGGGCACACCACAACCGGTGGGGAAGCCGTCAACGCTTCCAGAAATCGCGGTGCGGTGCGAGCATCTCGTCGGCGATTTCGGGGAAGGGGCCAAAGACCTCGATCTTTTTCTGGCCGGAATCGAGGACGGTGCGCGAAGAGAGGCTCATCGTCGGATTCTCCGCGTGATCCCCGGTGAGCGCCAGGAGTTCGGTCTCCTCGACCCCGTAAACCAGCCGCCCGATATTGGCCCAATACATCGTACCGGCGCACATGGCGCACGGCTCGAAGGTTGTGACCAGCGTGCATTGCCACAGGAACTCCGACTCGTAGGCTGCCGCGGCGCGCCGGGCGATCTCCGTCTCGGCGTGGCGCACCGTGTCGAGATTGCCTTGCCGCATCAGCACCCGATCGTCCGGCCCGACCAGCACGCAACCAAACGGATGATGCCCATGCGCCGCCGCCTCGCGCGCGACGGCATCGGCGGACCGCAGGTGGGCGAGCATCTGATCGCGGGTCATGGCAAGATCCTGTCATGCCGACATCCACCGATGAGCGGCTGAGCGAGATTGGTGCCAACGGACGCGAGTGGCAAGAGCCAACTTTTGCTTGAGACCTTTGCCTCGGGATATCAGACCTTTGCCCTACAATCGCCGGCCGGTCTTGGCGTCGAACAGATGAGCGCAGGCGCGGCAAAGCGGAAAGCCGGCTGAAAAGGCCATCCTCGCCGAGCTTCTCGAAGGAGTTCGGCGGCGCGAAAATGCGAACAGCGTCAGACGGAAGGCTCCCCGAACACCAGCGAAACATTCCCTCCGGCATGGCGCTCGAGGCGGCCGGCGAGGTCGAGTTCCAGCAGCACCATGAACACCTGGGCCGGGTGCAGGCGGGTGTGGCGGATGATCTCGTCGACCGCCACTGGCGTCGGGCCGAGCGCCTCGACGACGCGGGCGCGGTCGCTTTCGCCGGGCGGTGGTGTGGCCGAGAAGTCGGGCGGCTCTTCGAACGGCGGCACGTCGGGCGCCCGCATGCCGGTCAGCGGAGCGATCGCCCTGGAAATATCCGATGCCTCGGTGACCAGGGTGGCGCCATCCTTGAGTAGGCCGTTGGTACCGGCGGCGCGTGGATCGAGCGGTGAGCCTGGTACAGCGAAGACCAGTCGGCCCATTTCGCCGGCAAGCCTGGCGCTGATCAGGGAGCCCGAGCGTTGCGCTGCCTCGACCACCACCAGCCCAAGGACCGCACCCGCGACAAGGCGGTTGCGGCGCGGAAAATCCTGGGCGCGCGGCTGCCAGCCGAACGGCATTTCCGAGATGATGGCGCCACGCTCGGCGATTTCCTCGCACAGGCCGGCATTTTCAGGCGGGTAAGGCAGGTCGAGGCCGCCGGCCAGGACGCCGATCGTGCCGGTCGCCAGGCTGCCCTGATGCGCCGCCGTGTCGATGCCGCGCGCCAGGCCGGAGACGATAGCGTAGCCGTCGCGGCCGAGGTCGGCCGCCAGCATGCGTGCCATCTTGATGCCGGCCAGGGACGCGTTGCGTGCCCCAACGATGGCGACACCCGGCAGCCGAAAAACAGCTGCGTTGCCCTTTACCGCCAGCAACGGCGGCGGATGGTCCATGTTGCGCAATAGGGGTGGGTAATCTGCTTCACCGATCCCGACAAAGCGGGCGCCGGCCTTTCCGGCTAATTCCAGTTCGGCCTCGGCTTCGGCAACGGAAGGGATGCGAGCGATCCGGATGGCGCCGCCTGAAATCATCAGTTCCGGCAATATCTCCAGCGCCACCTCGGCCGAACCGAAACGGTTGATGAGGTCGCGAAAGGATGCGGGGCCGACATTCTTGGTGCGGATCAGCCGCAGCCAGCTCAGCCGCTGCCGGTCGCTGAGACGCGGCCCGGCGGCCGGCCCACTCACCACGGCGGCAGGCTCGCTCACCCCTTGGCTCCGATCTTGCCCTCGGTGCCGGCAAGCAGGCGCGAAATGTTTTCCCGGTGCTTGATGAAAACGATGATGCTCATCACCACGAACAAGGCCGCATTCTGCGGTGTGCTCAGGACGTAGAGGGCGATCGGCACGATGACCGCCGCCGTCAGCGCCGCCAGCGAGGAATAACGGAACAGGAAAGCCATCACCAGCCAGGCGACGGCAAAGATCAGCGCCACCTGCCAGGCAAGGCCGATCAGCACGCCGAGATAGGTGGCGACGCCCTTGCCGCCCTTGAAACCGAGCCAGACCGGGAAGAGATGACCGAGAAAGGCGCCGAGACCGGCCCAGATCGCCAGGTCAGGCGCGAAATGGCCTGCTATCAGCACGGCGACCGTGCCCTTCAGCGCGTCAAGCAGCAGCGTCGCGGCGGCAAGGGCCTTGTTGCCGGTGCGCAGAACATTGGTGGCACCGATATTGCCGGAGCCGATCTTGCGCACATCGCCAAGGCCGGCCGCGCGGGTGAGCAGGAGCCCGAACGGAATCGAGCCAAGCAAATAGCCGAACACGAGCGCTGGGATGAGGCTGTAAATCATTGTTTCCCCCGCATTTCCCCAGTTCGGCCGGATCAGGCGCGATGCGCCGTGGCCGGTTCAGGCGGAAAACACTGTGCGGCCCGCAACCAGCGTTTGCAAGACCTTGCCTTGCAGCCGCGCGCCTTCGAAACAGGTGTTTTTCGAGCGCGAACGAATGCCGCTTTCGCTGACGATCCAGGGCTCGTCGAGGTCGACAAGCGCAAGATCGGCGACAGCACCCGGCTTCAGCGTGCCGCCGGGCAGGCCGAACAGTTTTGCCGGAGCGGTGGACAGGGTTTCGATCAGCCGGAGCAACGGCACATCGCCATTGTGATAGAGCCGCAATGCCGCGCCCAGCAGCGTCTCCAGCCCGATGGCGCCGGCCGCCGCATCGGCAAAGGGCAGGCGCTTGGTGTCGACATCCTGCGGATCGTGCGAGGAGACGATGATGTCGATCGTGCCGTCCCTGACCGCTTCGATCATTGCCAGACGGTCTTCCTCAGCGCGCAAAGGTGGCGTCAGGCGGAAGAAGGTGCGGTATTCGCCGACATCGTTTTCATTGAGCGACAGATTGTGGATCGCCACGCCTGACGTCACCGTCGCCCCGTCGGCTTTCGCACGTGTGACGGCGTTTGCTGCCATCGCCGTCGAGATCTTTGCTGCATGGTACGAACCATGCGTCAGCCGCGCCAGGGCCAGATCGCGCTCCAGCGGGATGGATTCGGCTTCGCGCGGAATGCCGGAGAGGCCCAGCCAGCTGGCGTAGAGGCCCTCGTTCATCACGCCGGACGAACCGAGGTCCGCATCCTGCGTCTCATGCACGATGGTGGCGCCGAAGTCGCGTGCATAGGTCAGCGCGCGGCGCATCACCAGCGCGCTCGATATGGTGTGGCGGCCATCGGTAAAGGCGACGGCGCCTGCTTCGCGCAGCAGGCCGAACTCGGTCATTTCGCGCCCGTCGAGGCCCTTGGTGATCGCCGCCGCTGGAAAGACGTTGACGATGGCCGTGTCCTTGGCCGTGCGCAGCACGAACTCGACCAGCGCCACATTGTCGATCACCGGATCGGTGTCGGGCATCATGACGATGGAGGTGACGCCGCCGGCCGCCGCCGCGACACTTGCCGACGCGATAGTCTCGCGATGCTCGCCGCCCGGTTCACCGATGAAGACCCGGCCGTCGATCAGGCCTGGAATGATCGCCTTGCCGGCGCAGTCGATAACGGTTGCGCCCTCGGGCGCGCCCTGGTTTAGCGCCGCCTTGCCGGCGGCAACGATCTTACGGCCGTCGACGATGACGGCGCCGACTTCGTCGATGCCGCGCGACGGGTCGACGATGCGGGCGCGCTCGAAGACCGTTATGCTCATGCGCCGCGGCCTTCATGATTGCGGCGCGGGTCAAGCAGCGCTTCCATGACGGCCATGCGCACGGCGACGCCCATTTCGACCTGTTCCTGGATGACGCTCTGCGGACCGTCGGCGATTTCCGAGGCGATCTCGACGCCGCGGTTCATCGGCCCGGGGTGCATCACCAGCGCATCGCCCTTGGCCGCCTTCAGTTTTTCCGCATCGAGGCCGAAATAGCGGAAATACTCGCGCACCGAAGGCACGAACGCGCCTTCCATGCGCTCGCGCTGCAGGCGCAGCATCATCACCACATCGGCGTCCTTGAGGCCCTCGGCCATCGAGCGGGTGACGATGACGCCCATCTTCTCGATGCCGGTGGGCAGAAGCGTCGACGGTGCGACGACGCGCACCTGCGCGCCGAGCGCGTTGAGCAGCATGATGTTGGAACGTGCCACGCGCGAATGCAGGATGTCGCCGCAGATTGCCACGATGAGCTTCGACAGCGGGCCCTTGGCGCGACGAATGGTCAGCGCATCGAGCAGCGCCTGTGTCGGGTGTTCATGCGCGCCGTCGCCGGCATTGACGACGGAGCAGCCGACCTTCTGCGCCAGAAGCGCGGCCGCACCGGCCGATTGGTGACGGATGATCAATATGTCGGGCCGCATCGCATTCAGCGTCATCGCCGTATCGATGAGCGTTTCGCCCTTCTTCACCGAAGAACTCGCAACCGACATGTTCATCACATCGGCGCCGAGCCGCTTTCCGGCCAACTCGAACGACGACTGCGTGCGCGTCGAGGCTTCATAAAAGAGGTTGATCTGTGTGCGGCCGCGCAGCGTCGAGGTTTTCTTCTCGGACTGCCGCGAGATCGCGACCGCTCGGTCCGCCCTGTCGAGCAACAGCTCGATATCGGCGGGGGAAAGGTCGCGGATGCCCAGAAGATGGCGATGAGGATAGGGGGACGAAGCGTCGGTCATCTCAAGGCGCTGCTATAGGGTGGAGACTTTGCGGCTGCAAGCGCCAGCTTTGCATTGCAGCCGTTCTCCTCAATTTTTTCGTATAGATGGCCGATTGTATCGGCCGGTATTTTCATCGCGCGCGCTGCATGGCTTGGCTATATCTAGCCGACAGCCTCGGATTCGTGGCTTTCTGACGATAGAGGGATTGGGCGTGACCGACGACGTGACGAACCAGCCGCCGCCGCTGACGGGCGGCAACGCCTGGCGGGGCGATCCGTTGCTGATCCAGCTCGCGGAGCGTTTTTCCGATCCGGTGCGCAAAGATCTCGACGGTCTCGGCCGCTTCGTGCTGACGCAGGAGGCGCAGGAACTGGCGCGCCTCGCCAATGTCGAGACGCCGAAGCTCAGGACGCATGATCGCCAGGGACGGCGCATCGACGTGGTCGAGTTCCATCCCGCCTATCACGCCTTGATGCGCCGCTCTGTGGCCAACGGGCTGCATTCCTCGGTGTGGGAGAACGGCGACACCGAGATCGGCCGCCGCCATCAAGTCCGTGCCGCCCGGTTTTATCTGACGGCGGAGCTCGAGACCGGGCATCTGTGCCCCATCACCATGACCAACGCTTCGCTGGCGGCCTTGATGGCCAGCCCAAAACTGTTTCGCGAATGGGCGCCGCGCGTGACGACGCGCAAATACGACCAGAGCCAGAAACCGCCGGTCGAGAAGACCGGGCTGACGCTCGGCATGGGCATGACCGAGAAGCAGGGCGGCACCGATGTGCGCGCCAATGTGACGAGGGCGGAACGCGCCGGCAGCGGTTTTTATCGTCTGACGGGGCACAAATGGTTCATGTCGGCGCCGATGTCGGATGCGTTCCTGGTGCTGGCGCAGGCGCCGGAGGGGCTGTCGTGCTTCCTCGTGCCGCGCGTTCTCGGTGACGGTTCGGGCAACGGCTTCCGCTTTCAGCGACTGAAGGACAAGCTCGGCAACCGTTCCAACGCCTCCTCCGAAGTCGAATTCGTCAATGCCATCGGCGAGATGGTCGGCGAACCCGGTGCCGGTGTGAAGACGATCATGGACATGGTCACCCTGACCCGGCTCGATTGTGCCATCGCCTCGTCGGCGATCATGCGCGCGGGCCTCGCCGAGGCCGTTCACCACGCCCGCCATCGCCAGGTGTTCGGTTCGACCCTGATCGAGCAGCCGTTGATGCAGCGCGTTCTGGCCGACATGGCGCTCGACGTCGCCGCCGCCACCGCGCTGTCGTTCCGGCTGGCGCGGTCCTTCGACGAGGCGGCCAGCGATCGCGGCGAGGCGGCGTTTGCCCGGGCCATGACGCCGGTCGTCAAATACTGGGTCTGCAAGATCGCGCCCCCGCTGCTCTATGAGGCGATGGAGTGCCTAGGCGGCAACGGCTACGTCGAGGAGGCGCCACTCGCCCGCTACTATCGCGAGGCCCCGGTCAACGCGATCTGGGAAGGCTCGGGCAATGTCATGGCGCTTGATGTGCTGCGCGTGCTCGGCCGTGCGCCCGGCCTGTTCGAGGATGTGCTGGCCGGCATCGACCGTGATCTCGGCGCCGGCGGACGCGGCACGATCGGCGTTCTGAAGGCGGCGATGCAGGTTGCCTCAACCGACGAAGGTTCGGCCCGGCTGCTGACCGAGCAGTTGGCACTGTCGGCTGCGGCGGCGGAATTGCGCCGCCTGGGGGCAGGGCGGATCGCCGACGCTTTCGTCGAGACGCGTTTGGCCGGCCAATGGCGCAACACCTATGGCATGATCGATTCGCGCCACGATGCACGCATGATCATCGACACGCTCTATCCGCCGGTGAACTGAGCGGCGAGCATCGCAAAAATCGGCGCCATCCACAGTTTTGACGCGTTGGCGGCATCCTCACGCGTATGGCTAATCACTGTTAACCTTAACAAATGGTTTCCGTTGCGATGGCGGACGGCAAGGCCCACTGTCCCGGCGCGAGCAGGGAATGGTTCAGATTGGCCGTCTCTTGCTTTGCGAAGCAGGAACACCGATGCGACAGGTACTGACCTCTTTTCTGGCCTTGCACTGGGCGATTGTTTTCGCCCTGCTTGCGCTCATCTGCATCGACGGAAACCGGGGTGTGGCGGCGGCACTCGGCGTGCTGGGCACCACAATCGAGGGTACCCGCTTCGTCGACCTCGACAATTTCGTTGTCGTGGCGCCGCTCGCCACCGCATTGCTTGTCGTCGCGGTTCTGTTTTTCTGGGCCTTTGTCGAAGCCCTGGTCAACGACGCGACCAGTCCCGGCGCCGACAGCGTCGCCCGCATCGCCTTCATCTGCGCGTCCGGCATGTTGTCGCTGATCGTCATCGGAGGTGCTGCGCAAGGCATCAACGGGCTGTTCATGGCGGTTGCCGTGCAGCTGACGGCACTTCTGGCGTCCTATGTCGCCATGCTTGCCGAGCGGCGGTCCGTGGTTGTGGCAGCGGCTTCCGGCGAAAGCGAGATCCATGCCGTCGCGCATGACATGGCAAAAGCCGCGGCTCACAATTCGCTGCTCTCACTCATATCAGGCCGAACGGTCTCCAAGACCGGCTCCAATCACAGGGGAGGCCGCTGATGCGTTACATCTTCGGGTTCTGGGCGGCGCCGATGGCGATTTTCTGGGGCTGGTTCTATCTGTCGGCCAACGACATCAATTTCGGCTACACGATGCTCAGCCGACAGATGCACGACTTCTTCTTCCAGCTCTATGGTCAGATGCTCGGCATCGATCCGGCGATCATTCCCGGCATGGTGGCGAAGACGTGCGTCTTCGACGGGTTGCTGCTGATGGCGCTTTGGGCTTTCCGCCGTCGCCGCGAAATCGCCGGCTGGGTCAAACAGCGCTGGGCGGGTCCGGTTCCGTTCGAGCGGATGCGTGGAGCGACTGAAGCCGGTCCAAAACTCCCTGCAGAATAAACGCGGCTGCCGCCGAATCGATCTTGCCGGCGCGCTTGCGGCGCGAGAAATCCATCTCGATCAGCGTCCTTTCGGCCGCGACCGTCGATAGTCTCTCATCCCAGAGCACGAAGGGCAGGTCGCTCATCTGGGCCATGTTGCGAACGAAGGCGCGCGATTTCTGCGCACGCGGACCTTCCGAACCGTCCATGTTGATCGGCAGCCCAATCACCACCGCGCCGGCATTCTCCTTCCGCAGCAAGGCGAGCAGCACCGCCGCATCGAGCGAGAATTTCCTTCGCATGATGACCGGGCGCGGATGGGCGAAGGAAAATCTCTGATCCGAGACCGCGACGCCGATCGTCTTGTCGCCGAGGTCAAGTCCCGCCAGCGTCTTGCCGCCGGTCAGCCGCGCCGGCAATTCCTCGATCGTGATAATGCCCACCGGCCGTCCTTCGCCTTTCACCACCACGTGTTTTGTCAAACGCGTGGTGGACACAGTAACCCTTTGATCTCGGGGCCGTCGGCGTTCTATCCTTTGGCAAGATAAAAATCGAGGAATGCATTCATGAAACTGACCTGGTACGGCCACTCGGCCTTTCGCATCGAGACCGCTGATGCCAAGATCCTCATCGATCCTTATCTGATCGGCAATCCGTCCTGGACGGGCGGCTGGGAGGGACCGGCGGAGGGAATCACGCATGTACTGCTGACGCATGGCCACAGCGACCACATCAGCGGCGCGCTGGAAGTGCTTGGCAAAAGCGGCGCCCAGCTAGTCGCCAATTTCGAGATCTGCATGTACCTGGTCGGCAAGGGCGCCAGCGACAAGAAGATCAACCCGGGCAACATCGGCGGCACCGTCGATTGCGGCGGCTTCACCACCACTTTCGTCCAGGCGCTGCATTCATCTTCCTTTCCCGGCGATGGCGGCCAGAACACCTATCTCGGCAATCCCGGCGGCCTCGTCCTGCATTTCCCGGAAGACAAGACGCTCTACCACATGGGCGACACCGACATCTTTTCCGACATGGCGCTGATCAACGAGCTGCACGAGCCGAAGATCGGCCTGGTGCCGATCGGCGACCGCTTCACCATGGGCGGCGCGGTGGCCGCACTTGCCTGCCGGCGCTTCTTCAAGTTCGACACCGTGGTTCCCTGTCACTTCGGCACCTTTCCGATGATCGACCCGACCGCCGACAAGTTCGAGGCCGGCCTGGAAGGATCCGGCATCAAGGTGGCTTTGCCCAAGATTGGCGAGACGATTACGATTTAGAAGCAGCCATAATGGAATAAAACCATGGCTTTGAGGCAATCTTTTTGCGTTTCCATACTGGTCGCGGCGTCGCCCGCGCTCGCTGCGGATGATTTCATCGAAGGCGTCTACCTTCAGTCCGAGGAGCTTTGCAAACAGGCCAAGAAGGACACGCTGCAAACGCTGATCGACGCCGGCAACATCGTGCTTTCGGCATACGGCCTGCAAAGCGTCGAATACAATTGCGAGTTTCTGCAGATCAGCAAGGCGACGGCTTCGCCGAGCTGGGCGGTGACGGCCATCTGCCAGGAACCGGGTTATGTCTTTCCCGACGTTCTCTCGGTGACGCAAATGAACGCGAAGCAGATCGATCTCGTGTCGGTTCGGCCCGTCGACGACGAAAGCGAAGCAAGCGGCAACAGCGGCAGCTACTATCTGTGCGAAGGCGTTGCCCTGCCATAGACGTATTCTGAGAGCCGATGAGCGGGCCGTCGGCACAGCCTGGTCTCTCGCACGATGCATGTTGCGCAGCGCGCGCGGCGCCGCTATAGCCCGAACTGGTTTTCCCCGAGGCAAAAACATGTCCGTAGATCTTCAGACAGTGAAGCGCGTCGCGCATCTCGCCCGCATCGCGGTGAGCGAAGGGGATGCCGAACGGATGACCGGCGAGCTGAACGCCATTCTGGGCTTCGTCGAGCAGCTGAACGAGGTCGATGTTTCCGGTGTCGAGCCAATGACCTCGGTGACGCCGATGGACATGAAGAAGCGCAGCGATGTCGTCACCGACGGCGGCAAGGCGGCCGACATCGTCGTCAACGCGCCGGCGACCGAAGAGAATTTCTTCCTCGTGCCGAAGGTCGTGGAGTAAGTCCGCCGATGGCAATCGAGATCGCCATTGAGACGCCGCTCCAGGACGACCTGCGCGGGCTGGTCACCGAACTCAACGAGACCTTGCTCGAACTGACGCCGCCGGAGCATTGCTACCATTTGACGGTTGAGCAGATGGCCGGTGAGGACACGACGGTTTTCATCGCCCGAGATAAAGGCCTGGCCATTGGCTGCGGCGCGCTGAAGCGTCATGACGGCGCCATTGGCGAGGTCAAGCGCATGTATATCAGGCCGTCGCATCGCGGCCAGAAGATCGGCGCGAAAATCGTTGAGCGGGTCGAGGCGCTGGCGCGCAACGAGGGACTGAAGCGACTGGTGCTGGAGACGGGCGATCGTCATCCCGCGGCGTGGACAGTCTACGAGCGCGCCGGGTTTTCGCGTTGCGGCCCGGTGCTGGATTATCCCGATTCTGAGTGGTCGGTGTTTTACGAAAAGAGCCTTTGATGAGCGACCTGACCCAGCTGACGATTTCACAGGCCCGCGCCAAGCTGCGCGGCAAGGAAATCACCGCGACCGAGATCACCGAGGCCTATCTCGGCGCTATCGAGCGCGCCAATCCGGCGCTCAATGCCTATGTCGCCGTGACCGGCGACAAGGCGCGCGACATGGCCAAGGCGTCCGACGCCAGGCTGGTCAAGGGCGAGGGCGGTGCGCTGGAAGGCATTCCGTTGGGGATCAAGGACCTGTTCGGCACCGAAGGCGTCCACACGCAGGCTTGCAGCCATGTGCTCGACGGGTTCAAGCCGCGCTACGAATCGACCGTTACGTCAAATCTGTGGGCCGACGGCGCCGTTATGCTCGGCAAGCTCAACATGGACGAGTTCGCCATGGGTTCGTCCAACGAGACGTCCTACTATGGTCCGGTCATCAATCCGTGGCGGCGCTCGCGCCTCGATACTGCGGTGATGCCGACGACGCATCAAGGCGACGGCGGCTTCGTCTCGGCCGGCGGCACGAGGACCGTGCGCAGCCTGGACAATGCGCAGTTGGTGCCGGGTGGCTCTTCCGGCGGGTCGGCCACGGCAGTCTCCGCCTTCCTGTGCGCCGGCGCGACCGCGACGGATACTGGCGGCTCGATCCGCCAGCCGGCCGCCTTCACCGGGACGGTCGGCATCAAGCCGACCTATGGCCGCTGCTCGCGCTGGGGTATCGTCGCGTTCGCCTCGTCGCTCGACCAGGCCGGCCCGATCGCGCGCGACGTGCGCGATGCCGCGATCCTGTTGAAGTCGATGGCCTCGGTCGATCCGAAGGACACGACGTCGGTCGACCGGCCAGTGCCGGACTATGAGGCCGCGATCGGCAAGCCGATCAAGGGCATGAAGGTCGGCATTCCCAGGGAATACCGCGTCGACGGCATGCCCGAAGAGATCGAGGCGCTGTGGCAGAAGGGCATTGCCTGGCTGAAGGACGCCGGCGCCGAGATTGTCGACATTTCCCTCCCGCACACCAAATACGCGCTGCCCGCCTATTACATCGTGGCGCCCGCCGAGGCGTCATCCAACCTCGCCCGCTATGATGGCGTCCGCTACGGCTTGCGCGTGCCGGGCAAGGATATCGTCGACATGTATGAGAAGACCCGCGCCGCCGGTTTCGGCCGCGAGGTCAAGCGCCGCATCATGATCGGCACCTATGTGCTGTCGGCCGGCTACTACGACGCCTACTACCTGCAGGCGCAGAAGGTGCGCAATCTGATCAAGCGGGATTTCGAGACGGTCTTCGCCGCCGGCGTCGATGTCATACTGACCCCGGCAACGCCGTCCGCCGCCTTCGGCGTCGCCGATGAGGACATGGCTGCCGATCCGGTCAAGATGTACCTCAACGACATCTTCACCGTCACGGTGAACATGGCCGGCCTGCCGGGCATCGCCGTGCCCGCCGGGCTCGACGCCAAGGGCCTGCCGCTCGGGCTGCAGCTGATCGGTCGGCCGTTCGACGAGGAAACCCTGTTCCAGACCGCCGCCGTCATCGAGCAGGCCGCAGGCACGTTCCAGCCGGAGAAGTGGTGGTAGGGACGTCGCTCGTCTAGCGGATGCCCTGAAAGTCGGAATCGATTTTCGGAAGGATGCTACGCAAAATCAAAGTGTTAGCGTCCTTTGAGCGCCCACGCCCGCGCGGCGCTGCAATGGGGTGAGCGATGTTCTTCTACCTGTCCAAGATATTCTGGTTCTTCATCCAGCCGCTGAACCTGGCGATCTTCCTGCTGCTGGCGGGACTGCTCGCGGCCATGATCGGGCGCCGGCGGCTGGCGGCCACCGGCAGCTTGCTGGCATTTCTGATCCTTGCGCTGTCAGCCTGGACGTCGCTCGGCGCCATGATGCTCAATCCGCTGGAAGAGCGCTTCGCGCGCCCGCCGCTGCCGGCAAAGGTCGACGGCATCGTCGTGCTCGGCGGCGGCTTTGAGGGCGCCATCAATCTGGCGCGCGGCGGCTATGAGTTGAACAGCAGCGGCGATCGGATGGTCGAGACCGCAGTTCTGGCCCGGCGCTTTCCCACCGCCAAGGTGGTCGTCTCCGGCGGCACCGGCGCGTTGTTTCTCGATGGCGAGGGCGATGCCGCAACCGCGCCGCGCCTGCTCACCGCGCTTGGCGTGGCCGCCGATCGTCTGATCCTGGAGAACAAATCCCGCAACACCTATGAGAACGCGGTCTTCACCAAGGAGTTGGTCACGCCGAAGCCCGGCGAGACCTGGCTGCTCGTGACCTCAGCCTTCCATATGCCGCGCGCCAAGGCGCTGTTCGACAAGGCTGGCTTCGCCACCGTTCCCTGGCCGGTCGACTATCGCACCTCGGGCAAAGAAGGCATCGGGCTGTTCCGCGATAATCCGGCCGACTCACTGCAGGCCACCACCATGGCCATCCGCGAATGGATCGGGCTTTTTGCCTATTGGCTGTCTGGCCGGATCGATCAGCCTTTTCCAGGCGGCTGACCGATCACCGCCTGCCTGGCGGCCGAGAAGAACTGGCGCCGCACCAGAACGGCCAGCAGCAACAGCGTCGACAACACGAACACCATGGGGTCGACGAACCAGCCGAGATAACCGATCGAGAAGAACACCCCGCGCAGGCCGGAGTTGAAGTGCTTGCCGGCCAGCATGTTCATTTGCGCCGCACGCCACACCGCCGTTTCGGTGACCGGATTGCGTGAGGCTTCGCCATGCGGGATCGGCACGGCGCCGATCAGGATCGTGCAATAGTTGAACAGCCGGTACGCCCAGCCGAATTTGAAGAACGAAAACGCCAGGATCAGCACCAGCCCGAACACCTTTATCTGGAAGGCCGCGCGCGACGGCGCGCCACCCAGGGGCAGGTCGCTGAGCACTTCAAGAACCCGGTCGGACGCGCCGAGCAGGGCAAAGCAGCCGCCGATGGCGATCAGCGAGCTGGAGGCGAAGAAGGCGGTGCCTTGCTGCAGCCCGCTCATAATGGCGGTGTCGACGATGCGGATCTCGCGCTCGGCCATGGTCCGCATCCAGGCTTGCCGCTGTGCATTCATCGCCGTCGTCAGCGATATGCGGCTGACCAGCTTGCCATCGGAGGCGAACGTGTGCAGCAGCCACGCGACGAGGAAGAAGGCCAGCGCCGCGAGATCGGCTGTCGAAAGATCGAGGGAATCGCCCATGGACTGAATTTATCACATTCAGCGCAATCGCTTCGATGTCCGCATACAGCGATCGTACCAATGTCGCTGCCGGAGCAAACAAGGTCGGCGGGTGCAGCGCCGCGATTTCCAAAAGAGCGGAAACATCGTGGGAATTCCTATATGTAGTCCTCGACCTGACTCCAGGAGACAACGCCGCGTGTTCCTTTCGGTTTTCGACCTGTTCAAGATCGGCATAGGACCCTCGAGTTCGCACACGATGGGGCCGATGACCGCCGCTGCGCGGTTTCTCGACGAGGTCGCGGGAAATGACTGGCCGCGTCCGGCGGGCGTCAAGGTTGACCGGCTTGGCGCGAGCCTGCACGGGTCACTCGCCTACACCGGCATTGGCCACGGCAGTGATCGCGCCGTCATGCTCGGCCTTGCCGGTCTGACGCCGCAGACGGTCGATCCCGACCAGGCCGATGGCATTGCCAGCCGCATCGCCGCCGAAAAGCGCATTTCGCCGCCCGGCCATCCCTCCTATCGCTTTGATCCGGCCACCGATCTGGTGCTGGACCGCAAGACGCCGCTCACCGGTCACGCCAACGGCATGGCGTTCTACGCCTATGACGCCGGCGGCCGCCTGCTGCTCAAGCGCATCTATTATTCGATCGGCGGCGGCTTCGTGGTTTCCGAAGAAGAACTGCAGCGGATGAAAGCCAAGGGTTCGGTGACAACCGAAGGCAAGAAAGTGCCTTATCCGTTCAAGAATGCGGTCGAGATGCTGGCCATGGCCGGCAAAAGCGGCCTTTCCATCGCCGACATGAAACGCGTCAACGAGGAGACGCAGATGACGCGCGAGGAGCTCGACGCCGGCCTCGACGGAATCTGGAGCGCCATGAAGGGCTGCATCGACCGTGGCCTGTCGCAGGATGGCATCATGCCGGGTGGGCTGAAGGTGCGCCGCCGTGCCCGCATGCTGCACGATAAGCTGCAGGAGCAGTGGCAGCAGAACAAGCCCAATCCTTTGCTCGCCAATGACTGGCTGTCGATCTACGCCATGGCCGTGAACGAGGAAAATGCCGCCGGCGGCCGCGTGGTCACCGCGCCGACCAATGGCGCTGCCGGCACGCTGCCGGCGGTGCTGCGCTACTGGCTGCATTTCCATCCCGAGGCGGACCAGCCGAGCATTCGTGATTTCCTGCTGACGGCTGCCGCCGTTGGCGGCATCATCAAGACCAACGCATCGATCTCGGGCGCCGAGGTCGGCTGTCAGGGTGAGGTAGGCTCCGCGTCGGCGATGGCGGCGGCCGGCCTGTGCGCCGTCATGGGCGGCACGCCCGAGCAGGTCGAGAATGCCGCCGAGATCGCGCTCGAACATCATCTCGGCATGACCTGCGATCCGGTCGGCGGGCTGGTGCAGGTGCCGTGCATAGAACGCAATGCGCTGGGCGCGGTCAAGGCGGTGACCGCAGCGTCACTGGCCATCAAGGGCGACGGCATCCATTTCGTACCGCTCGATGCGGCGATCGAGACCATGCGCCAGACCGGCCTCGACATGAACGAGAAGTACAAGGAAACCAGCCTTGGCGGGCTTGCAGTCAACGTCGTGGAGTGCTGAAGGCTGGCCTAAACCGCCACTGTGGAGAAGTCGATCCGGTCGTTGACGCGTTCGCGTGCGGGACTAACCTTAAGCGATGTCTCTCAATCTCATAAAACTCTGTGTCGGCTGCGACAGCGTCGAGGATCTCGAAGAGTGGATCGCCTTCCGCCTCGACGAGCGGCGGCGCGCCGGTGAGCCGGTCGAGCAGTATCACACCACCCGCATGATGCCGACACGCGGCGCCGAGGTTTCCGATGGCGGTTCGCTCTATTGGGTGATCAAAGGCAATGTGCAGTGCCGCCAGTTGATCACCGAAATCCGGCCGTTCACCGACAGTGAAGGCATAGGCCGTTGCCATCTGATACTCGACCCCGAGGTTGTACGCACCGACTGGCAGCCGCGCCGGGCTTTTCAGGGCTGGCGCTACCTGAAACCGGCGGACGCGCCGCTCGATCTGGGCAAGGGCAAGGCCGGATTGATCGAGATGCCGCCGAAACTCAGGCGCGAGCTGGCCGATCTCGGTCTGCTCTGACCCCAGGTGGCATCACCGCCTGGCCCTTTGCACCGCCCGATGTGGGGCTTGCAAGCGATGTGGCAACGCCACATCTTGTTTTTCATGAGTGATAAGAAGCAGCCTGTGCCAGCGAGGACCAGTCCTGCGCCGGTCAAGCCTCAATCCAACGCCGGCGAGATCGACGCCTTCATTCGTCAGGCGAGGACACTTGCCGCGTCGGCGACCGGTTCGGGCAGGCTGATCCTTGCCCTCGACGCGACGATGAGCCGCCAGCCGACCTGGGATCTGGCCTGCACGCTGCAGGGCCAGATGTTCGACGCAGTCGGCAAGGCCGGAACCCTCAGCGTGCAACTGGTTTATTTTCGCGGCCTCGGCGAGTGCCGTTCGTCGGCTTTCGTGAGCGACACCAATGCCTTGAAGCAGCTGATGACGCGGATCGAATGCCGCAGCGGCCACACCCAGATCGGAAAGGTCCTGACGCATGCGCTGAAACAGACGGCGGCCGCCAAGGTCAATGCGCTGGTCTACATCGGCGACGCGATGGAAGAGAATATCGACGATCTGGCCGAAAAGGCCGGCAGCCTCGGCCTTCATGGCGTTCCTGTCTTCGTGTTTCAGGAAGGCCATGATTCCGGCGCGGAAAAGGCGTTCAAAGAGATTGCGCGGCTTTCCAAGGGGGCTTGGTTCCGATTTGATCGGCGGGCTGCCACGACCTTGGCAGGGCTGCTTTCGGCCGTCGCCGTGTATGCGACCGGCGGGTTGAAGGCGCTCGAAGCCAGGGGCAGGCCGGAAGACCGGCTGATGATCGAGCATCTGCGGGGCGGCGGAAAATAATGGGCGCAATCATCGCTTTTGTAGCGTTGCTTCTGCTGCTTCTCGGCGCGGTGACGATCTTTCTGCGTGCCGAGCCGGCGAAACTGGCGAGCACGCTGCGAACGCTCGGGCCGGCCCTTCTGGCAGTTGTCGGCGTCGCCGTGCTTGTGGTCGGCCGTGAGGGCATCGGCGGCATGATTCTCACCGGGGCAATTGCCTGGTATGGTTCCATGCGAATGAAAGGCCAGCCGGCCGGCCTTGCCCCGGGCAAACGCTCGACGGTGCGCACGGCGGCATTGGAAATGGAGCTCGATCACGATACCGGCGGCCTCGAAGGACTGGTCCTGGCTGGCCGCCACGAAGGCAAGATGCTTGGCGCGATGGGGCTGGCGGAATTGCAACACCTCTACCGCGAACTCTCCAGCGATCCAGAGAGCCGACAGCTGCTAGAGACGTATCTTGACGGCAGATTTCCCGTCTGGCGCAAAAACGCTGAGACGAACGGTGGCGAAGGGCTGGGTGTTCCGCCAAGTCCGGGCGCCATGACTAAGGAGGAGGCCTACAAGGTCCTTGGTCTTGAAGCGGGGGCCGCCGCGGCGGATGTCCGCAAGGCGCACCGCCGCCTGATGCAGCGCCTGCACCCCGATGTCGGCGGCACGTCTTTCCTGGCGGCGCGGATTAACGAAGCCAAGGACGTCTTGCTCTCCAATCACAACTAGTCTCCTTCGACGCAGAATTTTTCCGGGAGATGGCTTGCACGCCGTCCTACTGCTGGACGGCGTAGCACTCGATGTTCTTCTTCTTCAAAGCGGTACAGGCCTTCCAGGCGGCGGTCTTCGAACCGAAGCCACCGAAGCGGGCGCGGTAGTAGGTGACGCCATCCTTGTCGAAGGCGACAGTGAAACCGGAAGCGTCCGCCAGCACCTTGGGCGCCTGCTTGGTGGTCTTGTCGAGAAAGGCCTGGGCCTCGGACTGCTTGGGCGACGAGGCGACCTGAATGGCCCAGCCCGACGGCACCGACGCGGTGTTGACCGGGTCGACAGCCGCGGGCGTCGGCTCGGCATAGGCCGCTACCACCTGGGCCGTCGCGACCTGGGGGGCTGAAACGATGACGGTCTTGACCTTTCTGGTCTTGACGACGGGAGCTGCTTCCTCGGCCTGCGCGGTATCGTCTTCGGCGACCGTGGCGTCCTCGGCAACGATTGCATCGTCCTGCGCTATGACAGGCCTGTCGTCCGGTGTCGGAGCGTCATGCTTGGGCAGAAGAACCTTGGCGAGGGCGGTGATCGGGTTGTTGCCACCGGCCTTGGCGACCAGATCGCCACCGCCGCGAGTCGATGCCCTCGGCAGATAGGTGTTGATCAGGTTGGCCATCTGATTGTCACGGCTGCCGCCCGAGGTGCCGCCCATGACCACGCCGACGATGCGGCGATTGCCATCGGAAACCGACGAGACGAGGTTGAAGCCGGAGGCGCGGGTGTAGCCCGTCTTGATGCCGTCGACACCCTTGATACGTCCGAGCAGGCGGTTGTGGCCGTTGATGCGCTGGCGTCCGTAGAGAAAGGAGCGCTGCGAGAAATAGCCGTAATACTGCGGAAAATGCTCGCGCAACGCGATGCCGAGCGTCGCCATGTCGCGCGCGGTGGTGAACTGGCCGGGGTCGGGCAGGCCATTGGCGTTTCTAAATACGGTGCCGTTCATGCCCAGCGCACGCGCCTTGGCGGTCATCATGCGGGCAAAAGTGGTTTCATTGCCGCCGAGCATTTCGCCGAGCGCGGTCGCCGAGTCATTCGCCGATTTGGTGACGATCGACAGGATCGCGGTCTCGACCGTGACGGAACCGCCCGGCTTCACGCCAAGTTTCGTCGGCGCCTCGGCGGAAGCCTTGGCGGAAAACACCACTGGCGTGTTCCTGCTGATCTTGCCCTTCGCCATAGCTTCGAAGGTCAGGTACAGCGTCATCATCTTGGTCAGCGAAGCCGGGTAGCGCCTGCCGTTGGCATCTGCGGAGTAAAGCACCTTACCGGTCTTGGCATCCACGACGATGGCCGCCTGCCTGGCCGCCAGCGACGAGGCAACGTCGCCAAAAACGAATGTCATCGCCAAGGCGACGATCATCATCGTTTTGAGAGGGGAGGTGGATTTGGAAACGATGCCCAACAACGCCTTACGCACTGGTACTTCCCTTGGATTTCTTCGTTGCGTTGGAGGCGGCAAAGGGTCCTGCCTCGCTTCCGGTCAAGCTACCGGCGCAGCGTTACCAATCCGTTTATGGTAACCGCCGCGTTCACCATTTTCTTCGGGCTTGAGGTTCTCTTTATTCGATTTTTAGCCATTGGCTGCGCAGGCGGGTCCGCAAGCCCGCGAAATCTTGACTTTTGTGCGGCGCACAATATATTATCTTGCATTGCACAAGGGCGCCCCGAAGAAGGACGCCTCAACCGTCAAGGGAATCGTGAAATGACCCAGACCTATGAGGACTTCAGCAAATACGGCAAAGAGTTCGCCGACACCGGATTGAAGAGCTTCGCGTCGCTGTCCAAGGGCGCGCAGGCGATTGCCACCGAGGCTGGTGAATACACCAAGAAGAGTTTTGAAACCGGCAGCGCCACTGTGGAGAAGCTGTTTTCAGCCAAGTCGCTGGAAAAGGCGATCGAGATCCAGTCGGACTACGCCAAGCAGTCCTATGAGGCGTTCGTCGCCGAGGCCACCAAGATCGGCGATCTCTATGCCGAACTCGCCAAGGAAGCTTACAAGCCATTCGAATCGATCGTTGCCAAGGCAAAGTAATTTTGCCCGGGCGAACTGATTTCGCCTGACGTGACCCCAGATTCAGCCTTTGAACCTGAGAAAAAGCCCGGCCACGGAAACGCGGCCGGGCTTTTTTCGTGTCAATTTCCGTTCCAGAGCCCCGCGCCCCTTCACGATTGCGAAAATCGTCCAAGTTGGTGACCTAGCCATATTGTCAGCTAACCAGAAGGGCTTAAAATCGTACATCGAACACCTACATGTCGAACTCGCATGGGGAATCGAAAGAGGCAGGAATACGTGACTTCAGGTTTGACTGCCACGAGACGAGTGGTGCGAATGCAAGACGGCGACGGTAACGGCAATGGGGCCGGCCGTGGGACGGCCGTCATCACGCGCACCAAAACCAAGACCAAGAAGCCCAGCCTTTATCGGGTCCTCATCCTCAACGACGACTACACTCCGATGGAGTTCGTGGTTCACGTGCTGGAGCGTTTTTTCCAGAAGGATCGCGAAGCCGCCACACGCATCATGCTTCATGTTCACAATCATGGAGTGGGCGAGTGCGGGGTCTATACATTCGAGGTGGCCGAGACCAAAGTGTCCCAGGTCATGGATTTCGCCCGACAGAATCAGCATCCGCTGCAATGCGTGATGGAGAAGAAGTGAGGTAACATGCCGGCTTTCTCCCAAGGCCTGGAAAAGGCGCTTCACCAGGCGCTGACGCTCGCCAATGAGCGGCACCATGAATATGCAACCCTAGAACATCTGCTGCTCGCGCTCATCGATGACACCGAGGCGGCCGCCGTCATGCGCGCCTGCAATGTCGATCTCGATGAGCTCAAGCACACGGTTCTCACCTATATCGACACCGAGCTGGACAACCTCGTCACCGGTTACGACGAGGACTCCAAGCCGACCGCCGGTTTCCAGCGCGTCATCCAGCGCGCGGTGATCCATGTGCAGTCGTCCGGCCGCGAGGAAGTGTCGGGCGCCAACGTGCTCGTCGCCATTTTCGCCGAGCGCGAGAGCCATGCCGCCTATTTCCTGCAGGAACAGCAGATGACCCGCTACGACGCGGTCAACTACATCTCGCACGGCATTGCCAAGCGTCCGGGCGCGTCGGAGACACGCTCGCCGCGCGGTGCCGATGACGAGCAGGGCGGCCAGAACGGCGCCGAGCCGCAAGAGGAAGGCGGCAAGAAGAAGCAGCAGCAGGACGCGCTGACGGCTTATTGCGTCAATCTCAACAACAAGGCCAAGGCCGGCAAGATCGATCCGCTGATCGGCCGCGAATCCGAGATCAACCGCACCATCCAGGTGCTGTGCCGCCGCTCCAAGAACAACCCGCTCTATGTCGGCGACCCCGGCGTCGGCAAGACGGCGATCGCCGAGGGTCTGGCCAAGCGCATCGTCGAGGGCGACGTTCCCGAAGTGCTGCACAACGCCACCATCTTCGCGCTCGACATGGGCACGCTGCTCGCCGGCACGCGCTATCGCGGCGATTTCGAGGAACGGCTGAAGCAGGTCGTCAAGGAGCTCGAGGACTATCCTGGCGCCGTGCTGTTCATCGACGAGATCCACACGGTCATCGGGGCAGGGGCTACTTCAGGCGGCGCCATGGATGCGTCCAACCTGTTGAAGCCGGCGCTGTCGTCGGGTGCGATCCGCTGCATCGGCTCGACCACCTACAAGGAATTCCGCCAGTTCTTCGAGAAGGACCGTGCCCTGGTGCGGCGCTTCCAGAAGATCGACGTCAACGAGCCGACCATCGAGGACGCCATCGAGATCATGAAGGGCCTCAAGCCCTATTATGAGGAGTTCCACAAGGTGAAGTTCACCAACGAGGCGATCAAGGCCTCGGTGGAACTGTCGGCACGCTACATCAACGACCGCAAGCTGCCGGACAAGGCGATCGACGTGATCGACGAGACCGGCGCCTCGCAGATGCTGGTGCCGGAAGCCAAGCGCAAGAAGACGATCGGCATCAAGGAGATCGAGGCGACCATCGCCACCATGGCCCGCATCCCGCCGAAGACGGTTTCGGCCGATGACGAGAAGGTGCTGCAGGGCCTCGATATCGAGCTGAAGCGCGTCGTCTATGGCCAGGACACTGCGATCACCGCGCTGACCTCGGCGATCAAGCTGGCACGTGCCGGCCTGCGCGAACCGGAGAAGCCGATCGGCTCCTACCTGTTCTCCGGCCCGACCGGCGTCGGCAAGACCGAAGTGGCCAAGCAGTTGGCCGCCTCGCTCGGCGTCGAGCTGATCCGCTTCGACATGTCGGAATATATGGAACGCCACACCGTCTCGCGGCTGATCGGCGCGCCTCCGGGCTATGTCGGCTTCGACCAGGGCGGTCTTCTGACGGACGGCGTCGACCAGCATCCGCATTGCGTGCTGTTGCTCGACGAGGTCGAGAAGGCGCATCCGGACCTGTTCAACATCCTGTTGCAGGTGATGGACCACGGCAAGCTGACCGACCATAACGGCAAGCAGATCGACTTCCGCAATGTGATCCTGATCATGACCACCAATGCGGGCGCGTCGGATGCGCAGCGCGCGGCGATCGGCTTCGGCTCGACCAAGCGCGAAGGCGACGATGTCGAGGCGATCAACCGGTTGTTCACGCCGGAGTTCCGCAACCGGCTCGATGCGATCATCCCGTTCGGCTCGCTGCCGGTGCCGGTCATCCATCAGGTGGTGCAGAAGTTCGTCATGCAGCTCGAGGCCCAGCTTTCCGAGCGTGGCGTCACCTTCGACCTGTCGGCGGATGCGATCGCCTGGCTCGCCGACAAGGGCTATGATGAGCGCATGGGAGCGCGGCCGCTCGGCCGTGTGATCCAGGAGCACATCAAGAAGCCGTTGGCCGACGAGGTGCTGTTCGGCAAGCTCAAGAAGGGCGGCACGGTGCGCGTCACCGTCGAGAAGAAGGAAACCGGCGAGACCGGCCTGAAGCTCGAATCGCTCGCCGACGAGGCGCCGGTGAAGCCGAAGAAGGAAGAGCCGGAAGAAACGCCGAAGCCCAGAAAGGCCGTGGCGAAGAAGCCGGCGGCCAAGAAGCTGGTGGCGCAGAAGCCCGAAGCCAAGGGCAAGGACGGCGGCAAGCGCAGTCTCGTCCCGCAACTGCCCAGAAAGAACTGACCTTGATGAAAGTCGAAAAAGCCCCGGAAACGGGGCTTTTTCATTGAACGAGGAAACACATGGCCGGGCAGGTCATCATTCTGAACGGTGCACCGCGATCGGGAAAATCAAGCATCGCCAGAGCTGTTCAGGAGAGCTTCGATGGCGTCTGGATCAATCTCGGCGTCGATGTCTACGAGCAGGCTACGCCGGCACGCTATCGGCCCGGGATAGGATTGCGGCCCGGCGGCGAGCGTCCGGACCTCGAGGCCCTCGTGCCCGGATTGTACGCCGCGCTCTACGAATCGATCGCCGCCCACAGCCGGCTGGGGCTGAATGTCGTGGCGGATGTCGGCCATCACGACGCCTATTCGAGACCCTTCACATTGTGGCCGATTGCGCGCGCCGGCTCGCCGGCCTGCCGGTGCTTTTTGTCGGTGTTCGCTGCCCGCTGGAAATCATCATGGAAAGGCGTGCCGCCAGCGCGGCAGACAAGGAATATGTAACCGGCTCATCAGATGTTCCCGTGCCGCTGCCCGTGCGTCTGTGGCAAGAAGAGGTCCACCGGCCCGGCGTGTACGATCTGGAGATCGATACCTCGCTCCTCAGCCCTGGGCAATGCGCGGATACGATCGCAGAGAAGCTTCGGCAAGCACCGTATCCATCAGCGTTTCAGAAACTATCCAACCCATCCAGCGCGGCCCTTGAGCCGTTTTGACCGGCATGGCCGCCGCAGGCGGGTTCGCCCAGATCGGCGAATTTACAGCCCGCAAACCGCCGGCGATTGCATGGTGGAGCTCTCGATTTCAGCGGCCATGCGGTCCGGCGAGAAACGGGCCACCAAATATCCGCACACCTTCCAGATCGCGATCATCAGGAATGCACCCGCATAGCCATCCAAGGCATAGTGCCAGCCAAGCACGACGGAACCGACCATAATGACGCCGGCGAATAACCACATCACAAGACCGGCCAGCCGAGACCGCCGTGTTGCATAGAGGGCAAACAGCACCGCCATCGCAACGTGCAGGGATGGGAAGGCGGATATGCCGACGCTGCCGGTAGTTGCGCCGGTATAGCCACTCCACAGCATATCCTGCGTGCTGAGCGCCCAGATCGGATAGACGCGATCGGCAACGGCAAGTGCTTGCATGAGGGGGTGAAAGTCGTTGCCGAACCCCAATTGCTCGTAAAAGCAAGGGCCAGCCGACGACAGGCCCATCGCGAGGAAAAAGCCGCCCAGTGTCCACACCGTCATGAAGCTCATCAGGAACTGATGACGCAGCTTCGTATCCTTTCGTGTGATGCACACGGTGAAAACCGCGATGATGAGCACGACGAACCAGAAATTGTACGCGATGTTGATGATTTTCAATGCAAGCGGCGACTGGACGACAAACCACAACCATTCGTGCGGGGCTCGACCGAAATGCAGGATGCGATCGGCGTGAGCCAATGCTTTGTCCCATGCAAACGGAGAGAGGATTGCAATGGCTCCCTTCAACACACCGATCGCGGATATGAAGGCAAGACCGGCACCCAAGCCATTCAGGCTGTTGGCAATGCGTTCGGCATCGCCAAAGAATCTACCCAGTGACTTGAGGAAGGTGTGCAGCGGTTCGGTTTCCCGCTGGACCAGCGCAAGGTGGAAAAGCGTCCCAAGTGCAAGGGCTGAGCCGCAAATCCAGAAGGCGATGAAAAGATACTCGGCGTATTCCGCCAGAACGCCGAAATCCGGCATGTTTCCAGTGTGCCACCCGACTGCGCTTGCCAGAAGCAGCGCAGCGGTAGCCATAGCGTGCAGCAGCCGGTGTCGCCAAAAGGCATCCGCCAAGATGCCAGGAAAAGCACGTCCGACAATGGCCCCCGTCAGTGGGGCCGATGCCGCAACCGAATGTTCCATGGTTTTGAAGCCCAGCTCGCCACGCCGTTACCATTTTACCGTCAGACGGTTCAATATTTCCTAATCAGACGATTAGAGTTGCAAACGGTTGAGTCCCGGCGCCGGCACGCCCGGGCACTAGAATCGTCTTCTCGGCTGAACGGCGCTTGTCAGTTCGATATTCTCGACCCGGTCCGCCACATCGGCTGACCTCGCGTTTCTCAATTTTCGAGCGCAGTCCGGATCTTTTCGGCATTTTCGGTCAGCACCTCCGGCTTCTCCATTCCTCCCGTGTGCGGCTTCAGCGGGATGCCGTCGAAGCGCGGAATGACATGTACGTGCAGATGATAGACGGTCTGCCCCGATGCCGGCTCATTGAACTGCATGATGGTGACGCCGTCGGCGCCAAAGGCCTTTTTCACCGCCAGCGCCACTTTCTGAACGACGCTTAAGAGATGGCCGAAAATTGACGGGTCGGCGTCGAGCAGATTGCGCGACGGCGCTTTCGGCACCACCAGCGTATGGCCCGGCCCCTGCGGCATCACATCCATGAAGGCGATGACCGCTTCATCCTCATAGACACGGTGCGAAGGAATTTCGCCGCGCAGGATCTTGGCGAAAATGTTGTCGGTGTCGTAGGCGGCCTCGATCATGGCGAACGCTCCAGATTGTGCCTTTCGTGTAGCGAAGCCGCCGAAAATCGGCAAGACGATTGGAAAATCGATCATCGGGCGACGCGGCCGCTACTCCTCGAGATCCTTGCGGAACGGGGTGTGCTCTTCCAGATATTCGCTCATCCGCTCCACCTCGTGGCGTTCGCGCCTGAGGTAGTCGGCCACGGCGTTGCGCAGGCCGGGGTGCGCAATGTAGTGCGCGGAATGCATGGTCACCGGCCGGTAGCCGCGCGCCAGCTTGTGCTCGCCCTGCGCGCCCGCCTCGACCACCTTCAGCTTGCGCTCTATGGCGAAGTCGATCGCCTGATGGTAGCAGACCTCGAAATGCAGGAAGGGATGGTCCTCGATGCAGCCCCAGTTGCGGCCATAGAGTGCGTCCGAGCCGATGAAATTGATGGCGCCGGCAATATAGCGCCCATTGCGCCTGGCCATCACCAGCAGGATGTCGTCGGCCATGCGTTCGCCGATCAGCGAGAAGAATTGACGGTTGAGATAGGGCCGACCCCATTTGCGGCTGCCGGTGTCCATGTAGAAGGCGAAGAAATCGTCCCAGGCCTTCTCCGTGAGGTCCTTGCCGGTCAGCCGATCGATCCAAATGCCTGGGGCAAGCGCTTCACGCCTTTCCTTCTTCATCGCCTTTCGCTTGCGCGAGGCAAGGGTGGCGAGGAAGTCGTCATAGGTCGAAAAACCTTCGTTGAAGAAATGGAATTGCTGGTCGGTGCGGTGCAGGAAGCCTGCCGCTTCCAGCACTTCCACATCGCTCTCTTGCGCGAAGGTGACATGCGCGGAAGAGACGCCGAGTTTTTGCGTCACCGCCTTCAGGCCCGCCGCGAGACCGGCCTTCACTTTGGCGCTGTCCTCGCCTTTGCTGACCAGCAGGCGAGGGCCGGTGACCGGGGAGAACGGCACGGCACTTTGCAGTTTGGGATAGTAACGGCCGCCGGCGCGCTCGAAGGCATCCGACCAGCCATGATCGAACACATATTCGCCCTGGCTGTGCGATTTGAGATAACAGGGCACCACGCCCAGCAATCTGCCTTGCCCGTCCTCCAGCCTGAGGTGATGGCCCTGCCAGCCGGTGCGCCGCACGGCGCATCCAGAATCTTCGAGCGCACTTAGAAAAGAGAAGGAAACCAAAGGATTGTAACTGGTTTCTGAATCTCCGCGCGCGGTTCCGGCAAAGCCGTTCCATTCATCACAGGTGAAGGCGCCAATGCCAGCGGCGACGCGGATCGAATAGTCCGCATTGGCCGTTTGTCCGTCACCCTCGTCGCCCTGATCCATGAGGCTTATTTAAGCTCCGTCCGGCCTGGTACAAGTCACGTTTCAGACACTCAGGCGACTTTGACCAGATCGGGCTCGAACCCCTCGAACGTCATCTGGTCGGCATATCTGAAGGTCAGGTCGACCGCCGGCTGGTCATGCACCGTCCAGGTGATAACAGGCATTTTCAGCCTTTCGCGCACGAAGCTGACGAATGGGTTCGGCAGGTCGCCGGCGGCGTAGGAGGTGAAGGCGATGTCGTGCGCCAGCATGGCGAAATGCGCCTCGATCAGCCCGACGTCCTTGCCGTAGGCGGTGAGACCCCCGGGGATACCCGGCGCGTCTTTCGGAAAATCGCGGACCAGCCAGTGGTCGAACGACATGATCGCCGCTTTGCCCTTGTAGCGCTTGAGCATCTTGCCGACGCTTGCCACCAGGCCTTCGTCATAGCCGGGCGTGCCTTTCAACTCGACCACCAATGGCACGCGGCCGTCGACCAGGTGAAGCGCTTCCTGCAGCGTCGGCACATGGTCCGCCGTGCCACCGACCCTGAGCGCCGCGAGTTCTGCTGCGGTGCGCTGCCAGACGAAACCATCCTGGCCAGTCAGGCGCTTGAGATCTCCGTCATGGATGATGACAGGAACGCGGTCGGACGACAGGTGGACGTCGCATTCGATGGCATAGCCGCGTTCGGCGGCCGCGGCGAAGGCCGACAGCGTGTTTTCCCAGCGCGTCTTGTTCATGTCGTGGAACCCGCGATGGGCGACGGGCCGGGCGGTCAGCCAGGATAGGTCGGTCATATCAGTCCCCTGGCTCATTCGATTTCGAAGACGGCTTCGATTTCCACTGCGGCATTAAGCGGCAGGCAGGCGGTGCCGACGGCGGAGCGTGCATGCTTGCCACGCTCGCCAAGGGCCGCCACCAGGAAATCGGAGGCGCCGTTGGCAACCAGATGCTGCTCGACGAACTCAGGTGTCGAGGCGACGAAAACGGTGATCTTCACCAGACGGCTAATCTTCTCGAGGTCGCCGAGTGCTGCCTTGGCCTGCGCCAGGATGTTGATCGCGCAGTATTTTGCCGCATCCTTGCCACCTGCGGTATCGAGATCGCGACCTAACAGCCCGCTCGCCTGCAGCTTGCCGTCCTTGAGCGGCAATTGCCCGGCGGTGAACAGCAGATTCCCGGTCCGGCAATAGGGCACGTAGTTGGCGGCGGGCGCGGCGGCGACGGGAAGCGTCACACCCAGATCGCTTAGCCGCTTTTCGATTGTTTCACTCATGGTATTTCCCTATTGCTTGGTGACGCCGCGCCGGCCGGGCCGAAATTGCTATTTTTGCCTCGCTTCCGCCACGACTTTTTTTAAGCTGGACCATCTTTCCCTGCGGCCTGCCATCAGTCGCGACGATCGGAGTACCTCATGCGCGCAACGCGCCTCGCATTCCATGCCGTCCTGTTGTCGGGGGTCTTCTCGATAGGCCCTGCCTTCGCAGCGCCGGCGTTGCAAGCCCACCGCGCCGTCTACGATCTTACCTTGAAAAAAGCGTCCGATCAGTCCGGCATCACAGGCATATCCGGCCGCATGGTCTATGAGTTCAATGGCTCGGCCTGCGAAGGCTATACGGTGAAATTCCGCTTCGTCACCCAGATCGTCACCGCCGACAACACCAGGCTGACCGACCAGCAGACGACCACTTTCGAGGACGCCGAAGGCAAGACATTTTCGTTCGTGACAAAATCCTTCGTCGACCAGAATCTCGACAAAGAGGTCAAGGGCATCGCCACCAAAGAGACCAAGGGCCTGAAGGTCGACATCGACAAGCCTGAAAAGAACAGCGTCGAGCTGGCGACAACCCAATTCCCGACCCAGCATCTGGTCGAGCTGATCGGCAAGGCCGAAAAGGGCGAGAATTTTTACGAAACCAACCTGTTCGACGGTTCCGAAGACGCCAACAAGGTGATGACCACCACCGTCGTGATCGGCAAGAAAACCGATGCCGACAAGGCCGACCCGGAAGCTTCGGCACTGGCAAAGCTCGCCACCGACAAATACTGGCCGGTCGATATCGCCTATTTCGACGACACCAACAAGACGGGCGAAGAGGTGCCGGAATACCGTATCAGCTTCAAGCTGCATGAGAACGGCATCACCCGCGATCTCGTCATGGACTATGGCGACTTCTCGATGACCGGCAAGCTGGTCAACCTGTCGCTGTTCGACCAGACGAAACCCTGTCCCGCCAAATAGTGCCGGGCTAGGCAGTTGATTTACCACGACGCAGCGTGGTCGTAACGATCGACTTGAACGTGCCGCAATCGTCTCTCAACCTCTCCCCGGCGTCCAGGCGCGAGGGGGATCAGCTTGAGCAGGATCGATACATTCGTGGCGCCGCGGCCCAACCCGGCACTGATCAGGGCCATGACATCCGTCAACCGGATCGTCATGCTGCGCGGCATTCCCGGATTTCGGGATATCTTGCCGTTCAATCGCCTGGCCGGTCTGCGCGGCGTCTCAAATGTCCGCCATATCGACTTTCCCCCCGCCGATCTTGAGCGGCTGAAGGCCAGTTGCGGGGCAGGGAAGGCGACCTTCATCACGCCCAATCATCCCGAGTTCTTCACCGACTGGATGATCGACAAGGAAATCGTATCGCAGGTCAGCCCGCTCACGGCCTCATGGGCAACCAATGGTGTCGTCAACGGCCTTGGCCGGCTGATGCAGAAGTTCTGGCTGGCCAACAACCTGATCGCTCAGATTCCCGGCAATAGCGGGGCAGCCAAGGAACACTCCGTCGCTTGGGCCTTGAAGGGCCATGGCGTGCTGCTGCATCCCGAAGGCGGCGTCGGCTGGCATGCCAATGTCGTTGCGCCTTTGCTGCCGGGTGCCGTCGAGATGGGGCTCGAGGCCCTCAAGCGCGGCCGGGCCACGGATCCCGATTTCAAGGTCTGGATCGCGCCAGTCGTCTGGAAGCTCGCCTTCACCGGGAATGTCGAAGCGGCGCTGGCGAAGGAATGCGCTTATGTCGAGAAAAGCCTGAAAATAGAACGGCGTGCGACCGACACGCTCCCGCAGCGCATCCACAATGTCTATTCGGCGCTGCTGGCCCGCGATGAAGCAGCATCGGGCATGCCATCCGACGAAGGCGCAACCTATGCGGAGCGCCAGCAGGCGTTGGTTGCTGAACTCGGCCGCCGACTCGGCGAAAGCATCTCATTCGACGCTGCCATCATCGACACCGCAGAGCTTCTGCGGCGTGCGCGTCGCTGGCAGCGCGAAAACACCGACGATGCGGAACGGCAAAGGCAGGTCCGCGCGCTCGCCGATAGGGTTCAGAGGCTGCAACGCGTCGGACCCTGGGCCTGCGCCAATCCGCGCATCACGCAGGAGGATATCGCCGAACATCTGAAGCGGATCCGCAACGACTATTGTCGAGGTGGGCTGCGCGACACGATGAATCGGTTCGTTCCGCAGCCGGTCGGGCCGCGTTGCGCCCACATCCGGGTGCCGGAGGCACTGGGGTTGCATGAGCATACGGACTCTATCGACGATGCGGTTGCCGAGCTGCACCGTCGCATGCAGGATACAGTCACCAACATTGTGGCCGAGCTTGCAGCCAAGGGCAGCTTCATTTTCTATCCGAATCCATTCTATCGTCCCTGACATCCTGACGGGCCACGTGGCCCGCTGTGGTGGAGGATGGAAGGCAAACAGCAAGCTTCATGGCGGTCTATGTCGACGCAGCGATCTGGAACTGGGCCGGCCATCGCTGGTGCCATCTGTTGGCCGACGACACCGACGAGTTGCATCGCTTTGCCGCCCGGCTCGGCCTCAAGCGCTCATCCTACCAGGGGCCGCCCAAGACATCGGCGCCGCATTATGACATAACCGGCTTCGAGCGCGATCGAGCGGTGCGGCTCGGCGCCATCGAATGCAGCCGCGAAGAGATCGTCGCGGTCTTCCGGCGAGTGCGAGTGCCGAACGGGAAGATAAAGCGCTGACGGCAGGGCGCGGATCGTCGCACGCCGCATCACAAATCCCGCGGCGCTTGCGTTTATCGCGCATCCCCTCTATATGCGCGCTCATTCCACACACGGACTTTGGTGTCTGCCCGGGAGAAATCCGGCTGAAACCTCCGGTGGCGTTCGAGGACAAAGTCCAAAAATGCCTGTGTCCGTGGAGGCTAACCGGAAAGGAACTTTGAATGGCACTGCCTGATTTCAGCATGCGCCAGCTTTTGGAAGCTGGCATTCACTTCGGCCACCAGACCCACCGCTGGAACCCGAAGATGGCGCCCTACATCTATGGCGCCCGCAACAACATCCATATCATCGACCTGTCGCAGACGGTGCCTTTGCTGCACCAGGCGCTTAAGCAGGTTTCCGACACCGTCGCCAAGGGTGGCCGCGTGCTGTTCGTCGGCACCAAGCGCCAGGCGTCCGACATTGTCGCCGATGCTGCGCAGCGTTCGGCTCAGTATTATGTCAACTCGCGTTGGCTCGGTGGCATGCTGACCAACTGGAAGACGATCTCGAATTCGATCCAGCGCCTGCGCAAGCTCGACGAGATGCTGGCCGGCGAGGCGCAAGGGTTGACCAAGAAGGAACGCCTGAACCTCGACCGCGAGCGCGAGAAGCTCGACAAGGCGCTGGGCGGCATCAAGGACATGGGCTCGACGCCCGACCTGATGTTCGTGATCGACACCAACAAGGAAGCGATCGCCATCCTCGAGGCCAAGCGCCTCGGCATCCCGGTCGTCGCCATCATCGATTCGAACTGCGATCCGGACAAGATCGACTTCCCGATCCCCGGCAATGACGACGCGGCCCGCGCCATCCAGCTCTATTGCGATCTGATCGCCAAGGCTGCGATCGACGGCATCGCCCGCCAGCAGGGCGCGCTCGGCGTCGACATCGGCGCTTCGGTCGAAGCTCCGGTCGAACCCGCGCTCGACCCGGCTCCGGCTCCGGCGTCGGAAGCTCCCGAAGCTTGATAATCGAAGGCCGGTTGCGGCCTTCATCTTTCTCATATTCTGGCACGCTAAACAGACGCACCATCGAATACCGATGGTGCGTCGGTGCATTTAAAACAAAGAGGCGACAATGAGCATTTCGGCTGCACAGGTCAAAGAACTCCGCGACTTGACCGGCGCGGGCATGATGGATTGCAAGGCCGCGTTGACCGAGACCAACGGCAACATGGAAGAGGCCGTCGACTGGCTGCGCAAGAAGGGTATCTCCAAGGCCGACAAGAAGGCTGGCCGCACCGCCGCTGAAGGTCTGATCGGCGTCGACAATGGCGTGCGCGAAGCCGCCGTCGTGGAAGTCAATTCCGAGACCGACTTCGTGGCCCGCAACGCCGCGTTTCAGGAAATCGTCGGCAACGTTGCCAAGGTTGCGCTGGCCTATGGCACGACGGAGGCTGTGGCCGCCGCAAAGTATCCAGGTTCCGACAAGTCGGTTGCCGACACCATCAAAGACGCTGTCGGCACCATCGGCGAAAACATGGGCTTCCGCCGCTCGGCCAAGCTCACCGTCCCCCACGGCGCTGTCGCTACCTACGTCCACAACGCGGTTGCCGACGGCCTTGGCAAGCTCGGCGTGCTGGTCGCGATCGAGACCACGGGCAATGAGCATGCAGCCAACGCCTTTGGCCGCCAGGTGGCCATGCATGTTGCCGCCACCAACCCTCTGGCGCTGACCGCAGAGCAGATCGATCCGGCCGCGGTCGAACGCGAGAAGGCGATCTTCTCCGACCAGGCGCGCCAGTCCGGCAAGCCGGAAGCGATCATCGAGAAGATGGTCGAGGGCCGTCTGCGCAAGTTCTACGAGGAAGTCGTGCTCCTGAAGCAGGCCTTCGTGCTCAATCCCGACATCACTGTCGAGAAGGCGCTGAAGGATGCCGAGAAGGACATCGGCGCCCCGGCCAAGATCACCGCCTACCTGCGCTTTGCGCTGGGCGAGGGCATCGAGAAGGAAGAGACCGATTTCGCCGCGGAAGTCGCTGCAGCTGTGAAGAAATAATCCTTACAAATAGCCCCTGAAGGGGCTTCTCAGCTCAGGCAACTCGGCCGGGTGTCCGCAAGGATGCCCGGCCGATTTCTTGTGCGGTGTCGATAAAGGCCCTGAGCTTCGGCGCCATCGACGCCCGGCGCGGGAAATAGAGGAATAGCCCCGGTTCCTCGATCGACGTCTGCGGCAGCACCTGGACGAGGCGGCCCGCGGCAAGATCGGCGCGCGCCAGCGGCTCGAACATATAGGCGAGCCCGACGCCTGCAAGCGCAAGATCGATTGCCGCGAGCGAATCCGTCACGACAACGCTGCCCCGCGTCTCCATGGCGATGTCCTTGCCATCCTCGATCAGATCCCAGCGATAGAGCGCACCGGAGCGGACGAGCCGGTAGCCAATACAATTGTGGTTCGCCAAATCGGCAACGCTGCCGGGACGGCCGTGCCTTCCGATGTAAGCGGGCGAGGCGACGACGACGACGGAGAATGGCGGCGTCAGCCGGACCGCGACCATGTCCTGGGCGATCATCTCGCCAAGCCGGATGCCGGCATCGAAGCCTTCGCCGACGATATCGACCAGGCCTTGGTCAGCGAAGACCTCGACCGTAACCTCCGGATAGCGCTCGGCCATCGCGGCGACCACCGGCGTCACCGCCAATGGCATCGCGATGTTGGAGGCGTTGATCCTGAGCAGGCCAGACGGCCTGCCTTTGACGCTGCGGATGCGGTCCATCCGCTCGGCAATATCCTGGAGGGCCGGAGCCGCCGTTTCTACCAGCGCCTTGCCGGCCTCGGTGAGCGAAACGCTGCGCGTCGTCCGTGCGAACAAAGGCTGGCCAATCCGCTCTTCGACAATGCGCACCGCATGGCTGACTGCCGAAGGGCTCATGCCGAGTTCGGCGGCGGCAAGCGCGAAGCCGCCGCGCCGGGCAACGGCGACCACAACAGGGAGATGGCTGAGCAGATCGCGATCCATTCATGAATGATATCGCATGGTCTTTGCGAACAATGCAATCTTATCGATGCCAAGGTCGCGGTCCACATTCTCGTCAACACATCGGCGATCGGCCGATGGCATCGAGGAGACGAGACATGAATGCGTTAAGACAGGTAACTTTCGCGGCAGGCATGGCGTTGGCGCCGATGGACGCCGGCGGGGCGGAGCCATCAGACTGGCGGGCCCTCGCAGACGAACGCGCGGTCATTCGCATTGCCGATACCATCGACCGGGCCGTCGACGCCCAGGACTGGAAGCTTGCACGCGGCTATTTTGCGGATCGGGTCACCGCCGATTTCAGCAGTCTCTCCGGACAGCCAGCGGCTAACATCGCTTCCGACGACCTGATTGGCGCTTGGGCGGCCAACCTCAAGGGCAGCAAGACAAGCCTGCATCTGCGCACCAATCACCAGGTCGTTCTCAAGGCGGACACGGCGACTGTCCTGTCGAACGGCTATGCCTGGAACCGGATGGAAGGCAATGGCGACCCGCTTTGGGAGGTCTGGGGCACCTATGAGCATCACCTGACGCGTTTCGCAGATGGCTGGAAGGTCGATGGCTTTGCGTTCCGCATGACACACGAGCGCGGCAATCCCTGGGTCAAGACCACTCCGGGCCAGTGACGCGCGGGGTATCTGTCACCAAGCATTGGAAGACGATTATGACCATGACCTACTACACCCTTGGCAACAGTGGCCTCAGGGTCGGCCGGCTGGCGCTGGGCACGATGACTTTCGGCAAGGAATGGGGCTGGGGAGCCGACAGGGATACGGCGCGGGCGATGTTCGACGCCTATGTCGAGGCGGGCGGCAATTTCTTCGACACGGCGGATCTCTACACAGACGGCACGGCCGAAGCCTGGCTTGGCGAATTCATCGCCGAGCGCGGCTTGCGCGACATGGCGGTGATCGCCAGCAAGTTCACCATGAACATGCAGCCCGGCAATCCGAATGCCGGCGGCAATGGCCGCAAGAACATCATGCGGGCCGTCGATGCTTCGCTGAAACGGTTGGGGACCGACTATATCGATCTCTATCTCATGCATGTCTGGGACAGGCTCACCCCGGCCGAGGAGGTCATGCGCACGCTGGACGACCTGGTTCGGATGGGCAAGGTGCGCCATGTCGGCCTTTCCGACGTGCCCGCCTGGTATGCGGGCCGCGCACAGGCGATCGCCGAATTGCGCGGATATGAGCCGGTTTCGGCGTTGCAGCTCGAATATTCATTGGCCGAACGCGCGATCGAGAATGAGTTCGTGCCATTCGGCACGCGCCATGGCGCCGGCATCATGGTGTGGAGCCCGCTGGCTAGCGGACTGCTGAGCGGCAAGTATCGGCCGGCTCAGGCCGGAACCGCGGGCCGCCTCGACGGATTTCGCAACTCGACGCATCCGGGGTTCCAAAAGTTCACGCAACGCAACTGGGCTATCGTGGCCGAACTCGAGAAGGTCGCATCCGAGATCGGCCGCAGCATGCCTCAGGTCGCGCTCAACTGGGTGGCGACGCAGCCGGGGATCGCAACCGTCATCCTCGGTGCGACGACGCTCAGCCAAATGCATGACAATCTTGGCGCGCTGGATTTCGAGATTCCGAAAGCGCATCGCGACCGGCTGGAGAGAGCCAGCAGAACTACAGCGCCGTTTCCCTATTCCTATTTCGGCTCGCAGATACAGGCGCGCGTTACCGGCGGCGCGACAACCGGCGACAAGCCCTCCAACTACGCGTCACCGGTGCTCATCGAAGGAGAGTCGGCCAGCGTGTCCACCAATTGATTGATAGGACAGGAAACCGGCGAATTTGCCGTTTGGGCGCCGCGTGACATCGCGGCGCCCTTCGTGTATCGGAACGCCATTGTTTCGGATGGCGCGCCTGCGCGAGAGCAGCCACCCGGAACGCGCCACATGCAAATGAAGAGGCCCAGATGACGGTGAAGCCCCTCTACCGACGTGTCTTGCTGAAAGCGTCGGGCGAAGCGTTGATGGGCGAGCAGCATTTCGGCATAGACGTGTCAGTGGTGGATCGCATCGCCGGCGACATCGCCGAGGCGCGTGCATTGGGCATCGAGGTCGGCGTCGTCATCGGCGGCGGCAACATCTTTCGCGGCGTGGCCGTTGCCTCCAAGGGCGGCGACCGTGTCACCGGCGACCACATGGGCATGCTTGCCACGGTGATCAACTCGCTGGCGCTGCGCACGTCGTTGAACAAGATCGGCGTCGACGCCGTGGTGCTTTCGGCGATCGCCATGCCCGAACTTTGCGAGAGCTTTTCGCAGCGCCAGGCGACCGCCTACATGAACCAGGGCAAGGTGGTGATCTTTGCCGGCGGCACCGGCAATCCATTCTTCACCACTGATTCGGCCGCGGCCCTTCGCGCCGCTGAAATCGGCGCCGACGCGCTGTTCAAGGGCACTCAGGTCGACGGCGTCTACTCGGCGGACCCGAAGAAGGATCCGAATGCGACGCGTTTCGAGCGCATCAGCCATGGCGAAGTCATAAATCGCGGCCTTTCCATCATGGATACTGCTGCGATTGCACTTGCGCGCGAAAACAACATTCCGATAATCGTCTATTCGATCCACGAAAAAGGTGGTTTCGGCGATATTCTGAGGGGCGGCGGCCGCTGCACCGTCGTCGCGGACGATTGATCGGCGGCCTGACCCGAAAAGGGAAGCCGGTTTTCGAAAGTCCGATTCGAAGACGGCCCGAAGCAGTGAGCCCGCATTAGACGGGTCGAGGAGATAAAGATGAGTGGTGAGTACGACGATCTCAAGCGGCGCATGGATGGGGCTATTGCCGCGTTCAAGCATGATCTGGCCTCGCTGCGGACCGGTCGCGCCTCCAGCAATCTGCTCGATGCGATCCAGGTGCAGGCCTACGGCACCACCATGCCGATCAATCAGGTCGCCAACGTCTCGGTGCCGGAGCCGCGCATGATCTCGGTATCGGTATGGGACAAGTCGATGGTTGGCGCGGTCGACCGCGCGATCCGCGAATCCAATTTGGGGTTCAACCCGATCGTAGACGGCACCAACCTCAGGATTCCACTTCCCGAACTTAACGAACAGCGCCGCAAGGAACTGGTCAAGATCTCGCACACCTACGCCGAGAACGCCCGTGTCGCCGCGCGCCATGTGCGCCGCGACGGCATGGACTTCCTGAAGAAGGCGGAGAAAGACGGCGACATCAGCGAAGACGATCAGCGCAAGCGCTCGGACCAGGTCCAGAAACTTACCGACGAGACGATCAGCACCATCGACCACCTGCTTTCCGATAAGGAAGCTGAAATCATGCAGGTTTAGGGTCATGGCCGCCGGCTGACCCGAAAGCGAGAACATGGCAACGCCCGCGCATGTCGCGATCATCATGGACGGAAACGGACGCTGGGCCAAGGCGCGCGGCATGCCCCGTCTTGCGGGCCACCGTGCCGGTGTCGAGGCGCTGCGCAAGACGGTGCGCGCGGCACCTGGGCTCGGCATTTCCTACCTGACCGTCTATGCTTTCTCGTCGGAGAACTGGTCGCGGCCGAAGTCCGAGGTCAGCGACCTGATGGGCCTCTTGAAAATGTTCATTCGCCGTGACCTTGCTGAACTGCACCAGAGCGGTGTGCGGGTTAGAATCATCGGTGACCGGGCAGGGTTGCAGTCTGATATCAGGGGACTGCTCGACGAGGCCGAAACGCTGACGGCCGCAAACGAATCGCTGACGCTGGTGATCGCCTTCAACTATGGCGGACGAGACGAAATCGTTCGTACGGCACAAAAGCTTGCGGCGGCCGTGGCGCGTGGCGAACTCGACGCCGAGGCGATATCAGCCGAAAGCTTTGCCGGCGCGCTCGATACGCAAGGCATTCCCGACCCGGAACTGGTCATCCGCACCAGCGGCGAGCTCCGGCTGTCGAACTTCCTTCTGTGGCAAGCCGCCTATAGCGAACTCGTCTTCCTGCCTTGCTACTGGCCCGACTTCAGCCGCGAGCACCTTGCGGAAGCTTTGCGTGAGTTTGCTGGCCGCGAACGCCGTTTCGGCGGACTTGGGGGCCATGACGTCGCTTCGCGACCGGCCGCGGGATGAGCAATCTTCAACTGCGTATCGTTTCGGCGATCGTGCTCGCCATCATCACTCTCGGCTTGACCTGGATCGGCGGTTTGCCGTTCCGGCTGCTGTGTGCCGTGATCGTAGCGGCGATCTTCTATGAATGGACCCGCATGTCGCGGCCAACCGGGGCAACGGGCCTTGGTTTCCTGCCGGAAGCACTGCTGGTTGTCTTCATTGGCGCCTTGATTGGCGGTCTGGCCGCCTCCTGGCTGCTGCCGCTTGTGGCGGCCATTGTTGCCGCAACGGCGATAGCCGCCTCGGTTCGCAAGACCGGACAATGGGATGCGAGCGGCCTTGCCTATGCCGCGGTTTCAGGCCTGTCGCTCGCCTTGCTGCGCGATGGCGATCGTTCAGGCCTCATTGCCATCCTGTTCCTGTTCGCTGTCGTCTGGGCCACCGATATCCTTGCCTATTTCGTTGGCCGAGCCATTGGGGGGCCGAAACTGGCGCCCTCTATCTCGCCCGGCAAGACGCGCAGCGGCGCACTCGGCGGCGCTGTCGGCGGCGTCGTCGCCGGGCTGGTCCTCGCCGCAGCTGCCGGTGTCGGCAATCTGGTATTGCTCGGCCTGGTCGCGCTCATGCTGTCGATTGTCTCGCAGGCAGGCGACCTGTTCGAATCCTGGATCAAGCGCCGCCATGGCCGCAAGGATTCGGGGGCGCTCATCCCGGGCCATGGCGGCGTCATGGATCGTGTCGACGGGCTTGTCGCAGCGGCATTCGCCCTATACGTCATCGGCTGGATTTCGGCGAACGCCGATCATCCGGCACAGGGTCTGTTTCCCGTTTGAGCGATGTCATTTCAGGGTCCTTTGCGCGGTGCGCCTTGGATTCGCCCGGATTGGTGTCACAGTCACGGCGCAGTCTGCGCCGTGGAAGAATTTGAGGGTTGTCTTGAACGAGATTCTTCACGCGCTTTTCAGCACAGAAGGCTTTGTCCTCGGCACGCTGGTGCCATTCCTCTTCGTGCTGACCGTAGTCGTGTTCGTCCACGAAATGGGCCATTACCTTGTCGGGCGCTGGTGCGGCATCGGCGTCAGGGCCTTCTCGATCGGCTTCGGCCCGGAACTCTTCGGCTTCAACGACAGCCACGGCACGCGCTGGAAACTGTGTGCGATACCGCTTGGCGGCTATGTAAAATTCGTCGGCGACATGAACGCCACATCGAGCCAGCCCACGTCGGAAGAAATTGAAACGCTGACCGAGGACGAGCGCAGGGTCGCCTTTCACACGCAGCCGATCTGGAAGCGCGCGGCAACGGTGGTGGCCGGACCATTGTTCAACTTCCTGCTGACGATCGTCGTCTTTTCCGTGCTGTTCACCGCCTATGGCCGCTATGTCGCCGAGCCCATGGTGGCCGAGGTGACCGCCGACAGCCCGGCGGCGAAGGCCGGCATCCTTCCCGGCGACCGATTCGTCAGCGTCGACGGCAACAAGGTCGAAACCTTTGGCGACGTCCAGCGCCTGGTCTCGGGCCGTGCCGACGACGCAATCACCTTCGTCATGTTGCGCGACGGCCAGGAGGTCACTGTGACCGCGGCGCCGCGGCTGATGGAACAGGAAGACGCGCTCGGCAACAAGGTCAAGGTCGCCGTGATCGGTGTCGTCAACAACAAGGAACTCGGTCAGCCGAGGCTCATCACCTACACGCCGGTCGGAGCGGTCGCGGCGGCGGTCGAGGAAACCGGTCACGTCATCCAGCGCACGGGCCAGTTCCTGCAGCGCTTTGTTGTAGGGCGCGAAGACAAATGTCAGCTGGGCGGTCCGGTGAAGATCGCCGACATGGCGGGCAGGGCTGCGAAGCTGGGATTCGAATGGCTCGTGCAGCTGGTTGCACTGCTATCCGTTGGCATCGGAATTCTGAACCTTTTGCCGATTCCCCCCCTCGACGGCGGTCACCTCTTGTTCTACGGGGTGGAGGCTGTCATTCGCCGTCCGGTGTCGGAACGGATGATGGAAATGGCCTATCGGGCCGGGTTGCTTCTGGTGCTGTGCTTCATGGGGTTCGTTTTTTGGAACGATCTGTTTGGGTGCTGAAATCATGAAGAAATTTGGCTTCTGCATGGACGATGTTGAGACGCCGTTTACCATGCAAGGGGATATGAGTGACGCGAAAGCCACGCCGCAGGGTTAAGTAAATACAAATTAACCAGAAGCCTTGCGTGTAGGGAAAATCCGGTTAATACGGTAGGGGAAATTACCGCACGTCCGGTTTTCTCGCCGTGGGGACTACGAGAAAAGGTTATTAAGCCCGATGAAGGCAGCATCCAAGTTTCTAAGCGCCGCGTCCGCGGTGACCCTGTCCGCGGCCATGGTCGTGCCAGGCGCGCTCGCAGTGCAGTTCGTTGCCACATCGGCGGCTGAAGCCGCTGTCGTCAGCAGAGTGGAAGTGAGCGGCAACCAGCGTATCGACGCTGAGACCATCCGCAATTACATCACCATCAAGCCGGGCAAGGCTTTCTCCAGTTCCGATATCGACGGTGCGGTCAAGGCACTGTTCGGCACTGGCCTGTTTTCGGACGTGCAGATCAACCAGGTCGGCTCGACGCTGGTGGTCAAGGTCGCCGAGTACCAGGTGGTCAACCAGGTGCTGTTCCAGAACAACAAGAAGCTCAAGGACAATGCACTTGCGGCGGCGGTGCAGCTGAAGCCGCGCGGAACGTTCTCACAGGCGACGCTCGATGCCGACGTGGAATCGGTCAAGGCTGCATACAGGCGCATTGGTCGTGACGATGTGACCGTGACCACGCAGGTCATGCAGCTTGGCGACAATCGCGTAAACGTTGTCTTCAACATCGTTGAAGGCGATCGCACGCAGATCGCGGCGGTCAATTTCGTCGGCAACAGTGCCTATTCCAGCCGCCGCCTGGCGGATATCATCAATACCAAGCGCTCGTCCTGGCTTTCCTTCGTCCTGCGCGACGACGTCTATGACGATGACAAGCTGCGCGCGGACGAGGAGCTGCTGCGCCGCTTCTACTACAATCACGGCTATGCCGACTTCCAGGTCGTGTCTGCTGTCGGCGAGCTCGACAGCGCGACGAACAAGTACACGGTCACCATCACCGTCCAGGAAGGCGACCGCTACACGTTCGGTGACGTCAGCGTCGAGAGCTCAATCCCTGAAGTCGACGGCAAGTCGCTGGAATCGGTGATCGAGACCCATAAGGGTGACGTCTACAACGCCAAGAACGTCGAGGATTCCATCATCGCGCTGACCGAGAAGGTGGCCGGTTCCGGCTATGCCTTCGCGCAGGTAACGCCGCGCGGCGACCGGAATTTCGAGAACCACACCATTTCGGTCGTCTACACGATCGACCAGGGCACCAAGGCCTATATCGAGCGCATCGAGATCCGCGGCAATGATCGCACGCGTGACTATGTCATTCGCCGCGAGTTCGACGTCAGCGAAGGCGACGCCTTCAACCAGGTGCTCATCCAGCGCGCGAAAAAGCGCCTGGAAAACTTGAATTATTTTGAGAAAGTCGACATCTCGACCGTGCCGGGCTCGCAGCCTGACCAGGTCGTTCTGGTGGTCGATGTGGTCGAGAAATCGACCGGCGAGTTCTCGGTGGGCGCTGGTTATTCGACCGGTGGCGACACGGCCGGTCCGTCGGTCGAAGGATCGGTGACCGAGCGCAACTTCCTCGGTCGTGGCCAGTTCATCAAGCTGTCGGCGGGCGGCGGCAAGAATTCACGCGACTACAGCCTGTCCTTCACCGAGCCTTATTTCCTCGGACGGCGCATCGCCGCCGGCTTCGACATCTTCAAGTCGACCAGGGAATACGACAACTACGACAGCGATACCACGGGTGCGACGGTGCGCTTCGGTCTGCCGATCACCGACAGCATCTCGACCCAGTTGGCGTACAACATCTCGCAAGAGAAATATGAGCTGGATGACAGCTGCGATGCAAATGGCGACGGGGTTCCTGATCCCGGTTGCAGTGTTTCCACGGCTATCCTGGACGGCATCGAACAAAGCCCTTGGATCAAGTCGTCGGTCAGCCTCGGGCTGGTCTACAACACCATCGACGATATGAAGAGCCCGCACGAGGGTATCTATGCCACCACGACCGTGGAAGTCGCAGGCCTCGGTGGTGATGCCAAGTTCGTGAAAGTCACGGGCCGCGGCAGCATCTACCAGACGCTGTCGGAGCAGTACGACCTGGTCGGGCTCATTTCAGGTGGCGCTGGCCATGTTGAAGGATACGGCAGCGATGGTCTGCGGATTTTCGATCAGTTCCAGAGCACCGATCGCATGATCCGTGGCTTCGCCTATGGCGGCATCGGTCCTGTCGATACTGCTACGGGCGACCATCTCGGCGGCACGACCTATTTCAATGCGTCGGCAGAGGCCCAGTTCCCGCTCCCGGTCATTCCGGAGAGCTTTGGCTTGCGTGGCGCGGTCTTCGCGGACGCGGCAACGCTCTATGGAAGCAAGGTCGACACCGCTGGCGTCACTCAGGACTCGGTCGGCATGAAGTTGCGTGCCTCGGTCGGCCTCGGCCTGATGTGGGCATCGCCATTCGGTCCGATCCGTATCGACTATGCGATCCCGGTCAAGAAGGAAGCGCGCGACGACGTGCAGGAATTCAACTTCGGCATATCGACCCGCTTCTGATCGGCGGCCAACGATGCTCCCGGGTCCTCAGGGTCCGGGAGAAATGTTCCGACCTAGCTGGATATAGCTTCTGGAATGACCGATCCGGTGTTCTTCGCGCCATCACGCCGGTATACGGCGGGCGAAGTCGCGAATCTGACCGGCTCGGTGCTCGTCGATTCCGGCCACTCCGATATTTCGATCGAAGCGCTCGCGCCGGCCAGCGAGGGCGGCGAGAATGCGCTCGTCTTTGTCGACGGCAAGCGTAATTCCGCGCTGATGCCGTCGCTGCGGGCGGCCGCGGTCCTGTGTCCAGCGGAATTTGCCGGCAAGGCGCCAGCCGGCGTTGCCGTTCTGGTTCATCCGCGTCCGCAACAGGCCTTCGCATTTGTCGGGCGCCTGCTGTTTCCGAGGGCGGCGACGCCAGGGCCGATGACCAGTGAGACCGGCGTCTCGCCGCACGCTCATGTCGATGCGACCGCGCATGTCGAAGCCGGTGCCGTCATCGAGGCCGGCGCGGTTGTCGGGCCAGGTGCTTCGATCGGCAGCGGCACCGTCATCGCCCCAAATGCAGTGATTGGACAATCCTGCCAGATCGGCCGCGACGGCTATGTCGGTCCAGGCGCCAGCATCCAGTATGCCTTGATCGGCAATCGCGTCATCATTCATGGCGGCGCGAGGATAGGCCAGGATGGTTTTGGGTTCGTCGGCGGGGCCAAGGGGCCTGAGCGCGTGCCGCAGATCGGCCGTGTCGTTATCCAGGACGACGTCGAGATCGGCTCCAACACCACCGTCGATCGCGGCGCCATGTCCGATACGATCATCGGCCAGGGCACCAAGATCGACAATCTCGTGCAGATCGCCCATAACGTCCGCATCGGCCGCAATTGCATAATAGCCGGGCTTTCGGGTATTTCGGGTTCTGTGGTGGTGGGTGACAATGTCACCATGGGCGGCGGCGTCGGGCTTGCGGATCACCTGACCATTGGGACAGGGGCCAAGCTTGCCGCCAGAAGTGGATTTATGAGCAATGTCCCTGCAGGCGAGATCTGGGGCGGCTATCCGGCACAGCCGATGGCGGAAGCCATGCGGGAGATAGCCATGCTGCGCAAGCTCGCCAGGACCCGCAAACAGGGCGAGGGAGGCAATGGCTGACATGATCGCGTCGACGACGCTGGAGGCGGTCGACATTATGGGGCTGATGAAGCTCCTGCCGCACCGCTATCCGTTCCTGATGATCGATCGTATCGTCGACATCGATGGCGACGAATCCGCCGTCGGCATCAAGAACGTGACCATAAACGAGCCGCATTTTCAGGGCCATTTCCCTGAGCAGCCGGTCATGCCGGGTGTGCTTATCGTCGAGGCGATGGCGCAGACGGCCGGCGCCATCTGTATCCGCAGCCTGGGTACCGAAAAGCCGTCGCTGGTCTATTTCCTGACCATCGACAACGCCAAATTCCGCAAACCGGTCGTTCCCGGCGACCAGTTGAAGATCCATGTCAAGAAAATCAAGAAACGCGGCAACCTGCTCAAATTCGCTTGTGAAGCCATGGTCGACGGCGCCAAGGCGGCCGAGGCCGAGATTTCAGCCATGATGGTCACCAGCGACTGACGATCGAGTGCTTATGAAAATCAAGACATCCATTCATGCTTTCTCCATTGTCGAGGAAGGCGCCCAAATCGGCCAAGGTGCACGCATCGGGCCGTTCTGCCATGTCGGTGCCGATGTGGTGATCGGCGACGACGTCGAACTGGTCAGTCATGTCTCGGTGATGGGCGCGACGTCGATCGGTGCCTCGACCAAGGTCTATCCGATGGCGACATTGGGCGCACCGCCGCAGAACACCAAGCACAAGGGCGGTCGCACCACCTTGGTCATCGGCAGGAACTGCACGATCCGCGAAGGCGTGACCATGCATCTCGGCACCGATTCCAGCCGCGGCGAGACGACGGTCGGCGACAATGGCAATTTCCTTGCCTACGCACATATCGCCCATGATTGCGTCGTCGGCAACAATGCGACGTTCGCCAATGGCGCAACGCTGGGCGGCCACTGCGAGGTCGGCAACAATGTCTATATCGGCGGCCTGACCGCAGTGCATCAGTTTGTCCGCATCGGCGACAACGCCTTTCTCGGCGGCTGCTCCGCGATCGTCGGCGATGTCATTCCCTTTGCCATCGCGGTCGGTAACCGCGCCAGCCTGCGCGGTCTCAACATCATCGGCCTCAAGCGCTCCGGCCTGCCGAGGTCCGAAATCCTTGTGTTGCGCAAGGCTTACAGGATGATCTTCGATCGTTCCCGCACCGTTGGCGAGAACATCGAGTTCGCCAAGGCGGAGTTCGCGTCGTCGCCGACCGCCATGAAGATCATCGATTTCATCACCAGTCGCGGCAAGCGGCACTATGCTGTGCCGTCGCTCAAGGGCGGCGATGGCGACGATGTCGATGACGAAGACTGAGACAGCGGCTGCGCGTCTTGATCTTCCGCCGGGCTCCAGGGTCGGCATCATTGCCGGCGGCGGCAGTCTGCCGGTCGAAGTCGCGGCCGGTTCGGCTGAACAAGGTTATCCGCCCTTCGTCATCCTGATGGAAGGCGAGGTCGACCGCATCGCGGAACTCTCCCGATACGATCACGAAAACCTCGCTCTGGAAGGTATAGGCTCGCTCGTCCCTTTGCTGCGGCGGCACCGGATCACCCATCTGGTGCTTGCAGGCGAGATCAAGCGCCGGCCGCGATTGCTTGCGCTGCGCCCCAGTCTCAGCCTGATCGCGGTGATTCCTTTGGTCGTCATGGCGCTCGCGCGTGGCGATGATGGTCTTCTAAAGGTCTTGGCACGGGGCCTCGAAGCGCGTGGAGTAAAGGTCGTTGGCGCCCACGAAGTAGTGCCGAATCTTGTCGCCGCCGAAGGCGTGCTGACCAAGGCCGAGCCGCGAAAATTGGACTGGCGCGATATTGAGGCAGGCCTTGCGGCAGCAAAGGCCATCGGGGCGCTGGATGTCGGCCAGGCGGCGATCGCGGTTGGCGGCCGGGCAATCGCGCTGGAAGGCATCGAAGGAACAGCCGGCCTGCTTGATCGTGCGAAGCTGCTGCGCGGCCACGGCCGTATTGCGGGCAAGACCCGCGGCGTCCTCGTCAAGTGCGCCAAGCCCGGTCAGGAACTGCGCGCCGATCTTCCATCCATCGGTCCGCAGACGATCGAGGCAGCGCATGCGGCCGGACTCGCCGGCATTGCCGTCGAGGCGGGACGCTCGCTGATCCTCGAAGGTCCTGAAACCATCGCGCGCGCCAATGCACTCGGCCTGTTCGTCCTTGGCCTGCGTGCCGCCACGGAGCCGCGCAATGGCTGACAGGGCATTGAAGATCGCAATCGTTGCCGGAGAGGAGTCCGGCGACCTGCTCGGTGCCGACATAGTGCGCTCGCTCAGCCAGGCTGTGGGGCGCGAGGTGCAACTCGTCGGCCTCGGCGGCCGTCATTTGCAGGCGCTGGGACTGGTCTCGCCATTCGATGCCGGCGAGATCGCCCTCATGGGGTTCAGCGCCGTTCTGCGCGACCTGCCGCGCCTGATGCGGCGGATCAGCCAACTGGCCAAGACCGTTGCCGACGAAAAGCCGGACTGCATGGTCACCATCGACAGTCCGGACTTTTCGTTGCGCGTCGCCAAAAAGGTGCGTGCGGCCAACCCGTCGATTCCGATCATCCACTATGTCTGCCCGAGCGTGTGGGCGTGGCGGCCGGGCAGGGCGGTGGCGATGAAGCCCTATGTCGACCACATCCTCTGCATCCTGCCGTTCGAGGTCAAGGAGCTCGAGCGGCTCGGCGGGCCACCGGGCACCTATGTCGGGCATCGCCTGACCCACGATGCGGGTTTGCTGGCCGCAGCCAAGGCGCAGGAACTACCGCGCGACCTTTCTCCTGATCGCGTCAAGACCCTGCTCGTCCTGCCCGGTTCGCGGCGTGGCGAGGTACGGCGGCTGCTCGACCCGTTCGGCGAGACGGTGTCGATTCTGCGTGCGCGTGGCCACCGCCTGCGGCTGCTGCTGCCGACCGTTCCGCATGTCGCCGAGCTCGTCAAATTCTCCGTCAACCGCTGGGATGAAAAGCCTGAGATCATCGTCGATCCCCAGCGCAAATGGCAGGCTTTCGGCAAAGCCGATGCGGCGCTGATCGCGTCCGGGACGGTATCGCTGGAGCTGGCGCTGGCCGGAGTGCCGATGATTTCCTGCTACAGGCTCGACCCGGTTGCTCGCGTCTTGGCGCCGTACCTCGTTTCAGTCTGGTCGGCCCTGCTGCCCAATCTGATATCGGATCGAGCGCTTATTCCGGAATTCTACGACGGCTACATCAAGCCGAACAATCTGGCCCGGCAATTGGAAGCCCTGTTCGCCGACAGCGGCATGCGCGCCTGGCAGAAGAATGGATTTGCAGAGATCACGCGGCGCATGGCGACGGATAGACCGTCCGGCGAGATCGCCGCGCAGGTGGTGATACGGTATATCAAGAGAGGGAATAGTCAGTAGGGAGTAGGGAAATTGACCATACCCTACTGCCTACTGCCCGATCCCTACTCCCAATTCACCGCTTGGCGATCGGCACGTAGTCGCGCTCCGGCGCGCCGGTGTAGAGCTGGCGCGGGCGGCCGATCTTCTGGCGCGGATCCTCGATCATCTCTTTCCACTGTGCGATCCAGCCGACGGTGCGGGCGACCGCGAACAGCACGGTGAACATGGTGGTGGGGAAACCCAGCGCCTTCAGCGTAATGCCGGAATAGAAGTCGACATTCGGGTAGAGCTTCTTCTCGATGAAATAGGGATCGGTCAGCGCGATCTTTTCCAGTTCCATGGCGATGTCGAGCAGCGGATCGTCCTTGATGCCGAGCTCGCCCAGAACCTCATGCGCCGTCTTCTGCATGATCTTGGCGCGCGGATCGTAGTTCTTGTAGACGCGGTGGCCAAAGCCCATCAAGCGGAACGGGTCGTTCTTGTCCTTGGCGCGAGCGATGAACTCGGGGATGTGATCGACATGGCCGATCTCGCCAAGCATGTTGAGCGCCGCTTCATTGGCGCCGCCATGCGCTGGGCCCCACAGGCAAGCGATGCCGGCGGCGATGCACGCGAACGGGTTGGCGCCCGACGAGCCGGCGAGACGAACGGTCGAGGTCGAGGCGTTCTGCTCGTGATCGGCGTGCAGAATGAAGATGCGTTCCATGGCGCGCGCCAGCACCGGGTTGATCTTGTATTCCTCGCACGGCACGGCAAAGCACATGTGCAGGAAGTTGGCGGCGAAGTTCAGTTCGTTCTTCGGGTAAATGAAGGGCTGGCCGATGTGGTATTTGTAGGCCATCGCCGCGATCGTTGGCATCTTGGCGATCAGCCGCATGGAGGCAACCATGCGCTGGTAGGGGTCGGAGATGTCGGTGGAGTCGTGGTAGAAGGCCGACAGCGCGCCGACCACGCCGCACATCACCGCCATCGGGTGCGCGTCGCGGCGGAAGCCGGTGAAAAAGCGCGACATCTGCTCATGCACCATGGTGTGGCGCGTCACGCGGTAGTCGAAGTCGTCCTTCTGCGCCTTGGTCGGCAATTCACCGTAGAGCAGGAGATAGCAGACCTCGAGGAAGTCGCCATGTTCGGCCAACTGGTCGATCGGATAGCCGCGGTGGAGGAGGATGCCGGCGTCGCCGTCGATGAAGGTGATTTCGGACTCGCAGCTTGCCGTCGAGGTGAAGCCGGGATCGTAAGTGAAGGCGCCGGTGGTTGAGTAGAGCGAGGCGATGTCGATGACATCAGGCCCGACCGAACCACTTCGCACCTTGAATTCATGGGTCTTGCCGGCGAATGCAATCGTTGCCGTGGCCTCCTGGGTCTTGCCGCCCAAATCCATTTTTTTCGCAGCTTCGGTCATTGCAAACTCCTTCTTGTTTCCTCATGCCGGCAAAGGCAAAATTCTGCAGAGCGACACGTCGAAAATCACCGCAATGCGCGTATTCGCCACCGCATTTCAGGAGGTGCGTGCCAGATTGGGCCAAGGCCTAATGTTGCACTGCGAAACCCGCCTTTCAATGCCAATCTTCTTGGGCCAGTTTGCTCCTAATCGATTTGATCTGAGATGCGCGCCAGGCTTTCCTCGCGGCCGAGCACGGCGAGCACATCGAACACGCCCGGCGAGGTGCTTTTGCCGGTCAACGCAGCGCGCAAAGGCTGGGCCACCGCGCCGAGCTTGTGACTGCCGGCCGCTGCCACCTCGCGTATCGCCGCCTCCGCCGAGGCGGCTGTCCAGTCACTCGCAAGCCCGTTCAAAGCTTCGTGAGCACTGCGCAGGATCTTGCGGGCATCGTCGGTAAGCAGAAGGGCCGCCTTGTCGTCGATCGGCAGGGGGCGCGTGGCGAACAGGAAGGCCGCGCCATCGACGAGCTCGACCAGCGTCTTGGCGCGGTCCTTCAAGCCCGGAAGCGCTGCCAGCAACTGCGCCTTGGTGCTGTCGTTCAGGCGCGCGGCGATCGCCGGGCCACCTTCGAGATAGGGCAGGGTAGCGATGAAGATGTCGAACAGTTGGGCATCGCTCATGCGGCGCATATGCGCGCCGTTGATCGCCTCCAGCTTGGCGAAGTCGAAGCGCGCCGCGCCCTTGTTGACATCGCCGATGTCGAACCACGAGATCATATCCTTGATCGACATGATCTCGTCGTCGCCATGGCTCCAGCCAAGGCGCGCCAGGTAATTGAGCAGCGCCTCCGGCAGGTAGCCCATGGCGCGATAGGCCTCGACGCCAAGCGCGCCGTGCCGCTTCGACAGCTTGGCGCCATCGGCGCCGTGGATCAGCGGGATATGCGACATGGACGGCACGTTCCAGCCCATGGCGTTGTAGATCACGGTCTGGCGAGCGGCGTTGGTCAGATGATCGTCGCCGCGAATGATATGGGTGACTCCCATATCATGATCATCGACGACGACGGCATGCATGTAAGTGGGATTGCCGTCAGAACGCAGGATGATGAAGTCATCGAGATCCTTGTTGGGAAAGCGCACCTCGCCCTGGACACGGTCATGGACGATGGTCTCGCCTTCGGTCGGCGCCTTGATACGAATGGCGCCCTTGACGCCTGCGGGCGCCTCAGAGGGGTCGCGGTCGCGCCAGCGGCCGTCATAGCGGGGCGGCAGCCCCTTGGCTCTGGCAGCCTCGCGCATGGCCTCCAGTTCGGCCGGCGTGGCATAGCAATAATACGCCTTGCCCTTGCGCACGAGCTCCTCAGCCACCTCGCGGTGGCGCGGCGCACGCTCGAACTGCGACACCGGCTCGCCGTCCCAGCTCAGGCCAAGCCAGGAAAGCCCGTCGAGGATGGCAGCCGTCGCGGCTTCATTGGAGCGTTCGCGGTCGGTGTCCTCGATGCGCAGCAGCATCGTGCCGCCAGTGTGCTTCGCATACAGCCAGTTGAACAGCGCCGTGCGCGCGCCGCCTATGTGCAGATAGCCGGTGGGCGAAGGGGCAAAACGGGTGACGACCTTGTCGGACATGGAACTCTCGGAAACCATCTGAAGCGGGGTGCGGTTGCGCGGGCTTTCGCGCGCCCGGCGTTCATGTAGCATAGGGTGTCGAGGGCGCAAGGGGCAGACCCGATGGCTGGACGAGGCTGGGGCTCGGATCAGGGCGAGGACGCTGCCATCGGCGTCAGCGAACGGTCCCTGTTTGCGCCTCGGCCAGCCCCATTACCGCCGCCATCGCCCCTTGTGCCGGATCCCGGCAAGGCGCCCTTGCAAGCGGATGTCGCCGCCTCTGTTCCTGTTGCCGAAACCGGCAGGATCGTTCGCGTGCGCCGGCAAATCAGCCTGACATCACTGCCTCGCCTGCGCCACAGCGTGAACACGGCGGCGAGCCTGGAACTCGACCGGGGCGTGGCCTTCCTGCTGGTGCCGGTCTGCCTGGCGATCGGAGCGATCGGCTATTTTTCGCTGACGGCTGAACCCGACTTTGCGAGACCTGTCGCGGTTGTCATCTTGACGGGGATCTGTGCGCTGGTCTCGCGCTCATGGCCAAAGACCCATCTGTGTTTCATGGCGGCGCTTTTGTGCGCCCTAGGACTGCTTGCTGCCAAGGTCGAGACGTGGCGTGCGGGCACACAAATGTTGGGCTCGGAAATCTCGACGCAGGTGACCGGCCGCGTCGTCTCGCTCGACCGGATGGAAACTGGCCGTATCCGGCTGACCATCGACGTGACATCGACCGCAAGACCGAAACTGCGCTATGCGCCGGAACGGGTGCGGCTTTCGGCACGCAAGATCCCGGCTGACGTGACCGCAGGCTCCCTCATCACTGGATATGCCAAGCTTTTGCCGCCGACCGGGCCGGTGCGGCCGGACAGCTATGATTTCTCCTTCGACAGCTATTTTGCCGGCATCGGCGGCAGCGGGTTCTTTCTCGGCAACCCCAAGCTTGTCGTCAGCGATGGTGGCGACATGTCGCTGCCGGCCCGAATTTCCTCTAGCGTGGAAAATGCCCGCGAGGCCATCGCCGACCATATCAGGGCGAGCGTCGGCGGCGCCGAAGGCGAGATCGCCGCGGCGCTGATCGTCGGCGTGCGCGCCGGCATTCCCGATGACATCAATGAGGCGATGCGACGTACCGGCATCTACCACATCATCTCGATTTCGGGACTGCACATGGCGCTGGTCGCAGGCACCATCATGGGCTTGCTGCGCGGCGCCTTCGCGTTGTTTCCCGACTTTTCCGCGCGTCGCCCGGTCAAGAAGTATGCCGCCGTCGCCGCACTGTTCTCGATCGCGGCCTATCTCATCATCTCTGGAGTCGTCGTTGCCGCCGAGCGCAGCTTCATCATGCTGGCGGTGATGCTGATTGCCGTGCTGTTCGATCGAGCAGCACTCACCATGCGCAATCTGGCGATCTCGGCGATCGCCGTCATCGTGGTGTCGCCGCATGAGGTGGTCGGCCCGAGTTTTCAGATGTCGTTCGCCGCGACCGCGGCTCTGGTCGGCGCCTATGCCGGCTGGGCCGTTCACCGCGCGGGAAAAGCAAGACCGCCGCCCCCAAAGCGATCCATGCCCGGTTTCCTGACGCGAAAGTTCGTGCTCGCGGCAACCGGCCTTGCCATGACCTCCATCATCGCCGGCAGCGCCACGACGCTGTTTGCCATCTGGCATTTTCAGCGTGTGTCGCCGCTCAGCCTGTTCGCCAATCTGGCGGTTATGCCGATCGTCACCGTCGTCATGTTCCTGGCTGTCGCAAGCGCGCTGCTGATGCCTTTCGGATTGGATTGGCCGGCCCTCTACCTGATGGGCAAGGGTCTGACGGTGATGATCGCCATATCGGGTTGGATCTCCGAACGTTCGCCTGTCGATGCGGTTGGGCTGATTTCGCAGCAATCTGTCCTGCTGGTGACAATTGCCCTGGTCATCGCGACAATGGCGACAACTTGGCTGCGGCTCGCTGCTCTGCCATTCGCGCTGGCAGGCTTGCTGACCGTCTCGGATACGCGCACGCCGGATGTGCTGATCTCGGAGGACGCCCGACTGGTTGCCTTGCCGATCGGCGGTGGCGAACTCGCCGTCAGCCGCGCTCGGCCGAACGAATTCACCGTCGACAACTGGAAACGCGCACTAATATCCGAAACCATCGTCGTGCCGGAGGTGTTCGACAAGGGCGACGGGCAATTCGACGTCGCGGATGCCGTTGAGCTACCGCCGGGATCGCCGTTCTATTGCACCTCAGGCGTCTGCGTGGCCAGGCACACGTCCGGTGCGATCATTGCCTATGTCGAGGACCGCAAGGACACCTGGAAAGCCTGCGGTTTCGCCGAGCTGATCGTCATCAATGACGCCACCGCGTATGACGCCTGTCACAACCCGCTGGTTCTCGTCATCACCAAGCGGCAACTGGCTCGCAAAGGCAGTGCCGCGATCTTCTTCGATCGCCAATCGGCGACCACGCCGGCGACGATCAGCTTCGCCGTGGACAGCCCATACCGGCCCTGGCATGCGCAACGCAAATTCTCGCGCGAGGCGAGGGGGCTGCCACCCTTCAAGAGACCCGAGAAGCCAGTGGCTGAAACGCAGCCGCCTCAGTAGCGGCGGATCAGGCCAACGAGCTTGCCTTGCACCTTGACCCTGTCCGGCCCGAAAATACGGGTTTCATAGGCTGGATTGGCGGCTTCGAGAGCAATCGAAGCGCCCTTGCGGCGGAACCGCTTCAGCGTCGCTTCCTCTTCATCGACCAGCGCCACGATGATCTCGCCGGGGTTCGCCGTGTCGGCATTGCGGATGATGACGGTGTCGCCGTCGAAGATACCGGCCTCGATCATCGAGTCGCCCTTGACCTCCAGCGCATAGTGGGCACCGCCCATGATCATGTCCGGCGGCACCGAGATCGAATGCGTCTGATGCTGGATGGCATCGATCGGCACACCGGCGGCGATACGGCCCATGACCGGGATCGACACGGCGGAGACCGCATCGTCATCATTGCCGGGCGAGGGCATCCGCGAAGGCGCCGGCTTGATCTGCCGGCCAAGGGCACCACCCTGACCGAGACTGCCCTGGATGACGCTTGGCGAAAACTTCTTTGCCGCGTTGAGGCCGGGCGCGATCGAGTCCGGCAATCGCAGCACTTCCAGCGCGCGTGCCCGGTTGGGCAACCGGCGAATAAAGCCGCGCTCCTCAAGTGCGGTGATCAGCCGATGAATCCCGGATTTGGAGGCAAGGTCGAGCGCCTCCTTCATCTCGTCGAAGGATGGCGGAATGCCGCTCTCCTTCAGGCGTTCATGGATGAACATCAGCAGTTCATGTTGCTTGCGTGTCAGCATGGCGGCCCCCAGATTACCTGAAACCAGAATCGAAAAACAAACCCAGAACAAACACTATCTGTTCCAGTTGTGTTCTGCAACCGTTTAAAGTTTAATGAATTTGTTAAGGCTGCTGAAATTATTTGGGCTTGCCAGCGGGTCGCGATCGACAGGCGCCAACCACGGCAATGCGCCTGCTCACATTCAAATCATTATGGTTAATGACCTGTGGCTCATCCTCGACCCAAGGCTTGGCATCATCTGCCGATCGACCTCCACAAGGGACGCTATCAATCTTCGGGACGTTGGTTTGCCGTGAACGAAACGGAGCCAAAACGCCAACGTCTGTTGGCATTTGTGGCTGGAATTCAGCCCTCCGTCATCCGCCGGGCAGTGAGGGCGGCGACGGCAAATCGCGGAGATCGTTGCGTCAGGTAACGGCTTCCTTGACGGCGAAACGCTGGTCCTTCCATGCGCCCGTGCGCAGAATATCCTCCAGCACCTCAACCGCCAGCCACACATCCTTGTAGCCGACATAGAGCGGCGTGAAGCCGAAACGGATGGTCGATGGCGCGCGAAAATCACCGATGACGCCGCGCTCGATCAGCGCCCGCATGATTTGATAGCCGTGATCGTGAAGGAACGACACCTGGCTGCCGCGCCTGGTCGCGTCGCGGGTGGTCTCCAGCGTGAGGCCATAGGCGCCGCACTTTGCTTCGACGAGCTGGATGAACAGTTCCGTCAGCGCGACGCTCTTTTTTCGCAATGCCGCCATGTCGACGTCGTTCCAGATGACAAGCGCGCCTTTGAGCGCCCGCATCGACAGGACCGGCTGGGTGCCGCACAGAAAGCGGCGGATACCGGTGCCGGCAACATACCCCCGTTCGAAGGCAAAGGGCCGCGCATGGCCCCACCAGCCGCTGAGCGGCTGGCTGATATCGCCGTGATGGCGCTGCGCGGCATAGATGAAGGCCGGTGCGCCCGGACCGCCGTTGAGGTACTTGTAAGTGCAGCCGATGGCGAAATCGGCATTTGCCTGATCGAGCTCGACGGGCAGGGCGCCGGCGGTGTGGCATAGATCCCAGACGATCAGCGCTCCGGCCGCATGAGCCTTGCGCGTCAGCGCCGCCATGTCGCGCAGTTCACCCGATTTGTAGTTGACGTGGTTGACCAGCACCACCGCGACGTTTTCGTCGATCAGCTCTTCGATGGTGGGCGCGTCGACGCCCGCGAGGCGCAGCAGGACGCCGTCCCGTGTCGAGGCCACCCCTTCGGCGATGTACAGGTCGGTGGGGAAACTGTCACCCTCGGCGACGATGACCGACCGGCCCGGCCGCATCTCCAGCGCCGCATGCAGCACCTTGTAGATGTTGGTCGACGTCGTGTCGCAGACGACGGTCTGGCCGGCCGCGGCTCCAATCAGGCGTCCGAGTTGATCGCCGAGTTCGATCGGCATCTCGAACCATCCGGCCGTATTCCAGGCTCGGATGAGGTCCTGGGCCCATTCCTGGGTTGCCGCCTGCTGCAGCTCGCCGAAAACGGCATGAGACGCTGCCCCCAGTGAATTGCCGTCGAGATAGATCACCCCCTCCGGCAGAATGAAACGGTCGCGCATGGCCCGCAGCGGATCTGTGGCATCCATCGCTTCGACTGCGGCGAGATCAGGAAATCCACTCATGGTCAGTCAGTCCCCGGTTGTTCGCGAAGGGTGTTCCGCCGCCGCGCGTCGCTGTTTTCATTTCGACGATGTCAGAGCCGGGTGCGGACCGTCCACAGTTCCGGGAACAGCACCACCTCGAGCATCTTCTTCAGATACGAAGCACCCGACGTGCCGCCGGTGCCGCGTTTCAGACCGATGATGCGCTCAACCGTGGTGACGTGGTTGAAGCGCCAGCGGCGGAAATAATCCTCGAAGTCGACCAGCTTCTCTGCCAGTTCGTAGAACATCCAGTAGCGCTGCGGATCGCGGTAAATGGTTTGCCAGGCGACCAGCACCTCTTCATTCTCGGTTCGCGTCTCACGCCAGTCCGTGCGCTTGGCATCGGCACCGATGTCGAATCCGTTGCGCGCAAGCAGCAGCAGCGCTTCGTCGTAGAGCGATGGTTCGGTCAGGATCGCTTCCAGCTTTCCGCTCAGGTCGGGCCGGTGCTTGTGCGGCCCGAGCATGGCCAGGTTGCGGTTGCCGGCCATGAACTCGATGGCGCGATACTGCCAGGACTGGAAACCCGAGGACTGGCCGAGCGCGTCGCGGAACTCGGTGTATTCGCTCGGCGTCATCGTCCGCAGCACATCCCAGGCATTGTTCAGCTGCTCGAAGATCCGCGCAACGCGCGACAGCATCTTGAAGCTCGGCTCGAGCCGGTCGGCGCGGATGGAACGGATCGCGGCTCCAATCTCGTGTAGAGCGAGCTTCATCCAGAGTTCGGAAGTCTGATGCTGGATGATGAACAGCATCTCGTCATGCGCCGATGACAGCGGCGTCTGGGCCTCCAGCACTTTCTCCAGGTGCAGGTAGTCGCTGTAGGACATGCGCTCCTTGAACGACATCTGGGCGCCTTCGGACGCCGGATCGTATGGCTCGCTCAATCGATTTTCTCCGTGCGCAGCCGGAAGCGCTGGATCTTGCCGGTCTGGGTCTTGGGCAGGGCGGCGATGAATTTTACCGATCGCGGATATTTATAGGGCGCGATCATTGCCTTGACATGGTCCTGCAGGCGCTTGGTGGTGAGGGCGTCGGGCGCGACGCCCTGCGCTAGCACGACATGCGCCTCGACGATCTGGCCGCGTTCGGCGTCCTCGGCGCCAATGACAGCGCATTCGGCGACGTCCGGGTGCGCCAGCAGCGCCGCCTCGACCTCGGGTCCGGCAATGTTGTAGCCGGCGCTGACGATCATGTCGTCGGAGCGGGCGGCGAAATGGAAGAAGCCGTCCTCGTCCTGCGTGAAGGTATCGCCGGTGAGGTTCCAGCCGTCGCGCACGTATTCCTTCTGCCTGTCATCGGCCATGTAGCGGCAGCCGGTCGGTCCGCGCACTGCAAGCCTGCCGGTCGCGCCGCGTGGCACCTCGCGCATCTCGTCATCGACGACGCGCGCCTCGTAGCCGCCCACCGGCTTTCCGGTCGACGCGGGCTTCATGTCGTCAAAACGGTTGGAGATGAAGATGTGCAGCATCTCGGTGGCTCCGATGCCGTCGAGGATCGGCTTGCCGGTCTTTTGCGTCCACTCTTCGAAAACCGGAGCGGGCAAGGTTTCGCCGGCCGAAACGGCGACGCGCAGCGACGACAGGTCGGCACCTTCATCCATGGCCTTCAGCATGGCGCGGTAGGCAGTCGGCGCGGTGAAAGAGATCGTCGCTTTGTAGGTCTCGATGATGTGGATCATGTTGGGTGGCGTCGCCTGCTCCAGCAGCGTCGCCGCCGCACCGAAGCGCAGCGGAAAGATGGCGAGCCCGCCAAGGCCGAAGGTGAAGGCCAGCGGCGGCGAGCCGACGAAGATGTCGTCCGGCGTCACCTCCAGGATTTCGCGGGCGTAGGCGTCGGCGATGATCAGCAGGTCGCGGTGGAAATGCATCGTCGCCTTCGGAACGCCTGTTGTGCCCGAGGTGAAGCCGAGCAGGGCAACATCGTCGCGGCCGGTGTCGACTGCGGTGAACGTCACCGGCTTGTCGAGAGCGGCACGATCGAGTTCAGCATCATGGTTGGCGGTGCCGTCGAAACCGATGACCTGCTTGAGGAATGCGCTGTCCTTGGCGCAGGCGGTCATCTCGTCCATCAGCCTGGTGTCGCAGAGCGCGACGGTGATTTCCGCTTTGTCGACGATCTTGGCGAGTTCGCCGGCGCGCAGCATCGGCATGGTGTTGACGACCACGGCGCCAACCTTGGTGGCGGCCAGCCAGCAGGCGACCATTGCGGGGTTGTTGGCCGAACGGATCAGCACCCGGTTGCCCGGCTCGACCCCATAATTCTCGACCAGCGCGTGGGCCAGCCTGTTCGTCCAGTCGGACAGTTCCTTGTAGGTGCGGCGGCGGCCATTGCCGATCAGCGCGGTGTGGTCGCCCAGGCCTTTCTCGACCAGCCTGTCGGTCAGTTCGACACCGGCGTTGAGGCGTTCGGGATAGTCGAAGCCGTCGAGCAGGATTTCAGGCCATTGCTCCGGCGGCGGCAGGTGATCGCGCGTGAACGTGTCGATATGCGCTGAAGGCCCAAGCATGTCGCCGCTCTCCTGTCTGCTGGACGGCCAGTGCGCGAGGCGCCTGACCAGTGATCTGAAGGTCCTGCTTTTTTTGAGGAGGCTTCGTGCCGCAAGTCGCGCCTTGCTCGACGCCACCCGAACGGGGTGACCATTTGCAGGCTTCGGGCAGCACAGCAGACCTCCCATTGTCGGCTGTTCGTGCGGGCAGGATCGCACCAGTCGAAATTTGTTTCAAGCCTAAAATGTTTTTGCCCTAGAGCATTGACGCATGGCGTGGCGGTGGCCATTGCTAGCGGAACAGCGATGCCGTTTTTGGGGAAGGGCGCAGATGTTCGAACGTCACATCGTCGATTGGGATGATGCCTATGCCAACGGTGCGAATATCGCCGGCAGCGACCGATGGCCGGCCGCGTGGGTGGAGCCTGCGCAAGCGTTTCGTGACGCACTCTCGGCGCAGGGCCGGGCACGGCTCGACATCACCTATGGCGATGGGCGACGCAATCGGCTCGATCTCTTCCTCCCCAGCGCCACGCCCAAAGGGTTGGTGGTGTTCATCCATGGCGGTTACTGGAAGGCGTTCGACAAGAGTTTCTGGTCGCATCTCGCCAATGGTGCGGTCAGCAGCGGCTTTGCCGTGGCGATGCCGTCCTACACGCTGTGCCCGGACTTACGCATCGCCGGCATCGTCCAGGAGATCGGCGTGGCGATCGGCAAGGCGGCGGCAATGGTCGACGGGCCGCTGATGCTGACCGGACATTCGGCCGGCGGCCATCTTGCCAGCCGGATGGTGACGACAACCACGCCTCTGGCGGACGATGTGGCGCGGCGCGTGCGCCATGTCGTTTCGATTTCGGGTGTCCACGATCTGCGTCCGATCATGCGCACCGAGATGAACGCGATTCTGGCCATCGACGAGGCCGAGGCGTTGGCGGAAAGCCCGGCACTGTTGCGGCCCATGGATGGTGTCCGCATCACCTGTTGGGCCGGTGGTGGCGAGCGCGCCGAGTTCCTGCGTCAGAACGCCTTGCTTGCCAACATCTGGACGGGCCTCGGTGCTGCAACCAGCACCGTGGTCGAGCCCGACCGGCATCATTTCAGCATTGTCGACGGCCTTGCCGATCCGGCCCACCCACTGAGCCGCGCCTTGATATCGGGCTAGCACCGAGATCATTTTCCATTTTTTTATTAATGGTTTGTCTTGTTCTGCTTCAGCGCAGCATCAGTACGCTGCAGGCCTCGCCAGCAGCTGCTGCGGGGGCAAACGGCGCCCGCACGATCAGCCCGTTGGCGTCGGCCAGCATTCTCAGCATCGAGGAATCCTGGATACCGAACGGCGTCGCCACCAGCACGCCGTCATCTTCCCTGACCACGGCTCGGACGTAGTCCTGGCGCAGATCATTGGCCGGCATGGCGGCACCCAACCGCGCCGGACGAATGTCCTGGCGATGATTGCGGCCGCCGAGCCGCGCCAGCAGCGGCTTCAGGAACAATTGCGAGCAGACCAGGCTTGCCACCGGATTGCCGGGCAGGCCGATGCACCTGATATCGCCGAGGCGGCCGAACATCAGCGGCTTGCCAGGACGCATGGCGATCTTCCAGAAGCCGAGCGTCATGCCTTCGCCGGCCAGCACGTCGTGGATCAGGTCGTGATCGCCGACCGAGGCGCCACCAAGCGTCACAATGACATCCGCACCGGCCGCGACCGCTTTTTGCACCAGTTCGGCGATAGCATCCTTGCGATCGGCGGCAATGCCGAGATCGAGCGCGCGGGCGCCGACCGAGTGTGCGGTGGCGGCGACGCCATAGGCATTCGATGAAATGATCTGGTCCGGGCCGAGATCGCTGCCCGGCGGCAGCAATTCGTCGCCGGTGGCGATAATGGCGACCAGCGGCCGTTTCACCACGCTGACCCGAGGATGGTTGGCCGATGCTGCCAGCGACAGTGCCGCCGGGTCGAGCAAGCGGCCTTTTTCCAGCAGCATGTCGCCTGTTGAAAAATCGAGCCCGATGCGGCGGATATTGCGCCATTGCGCCGTTGGCTCGGTCACTTCGATTTCGCCGCCGCCGAGATCGCGGACATTCTCCTGGATGACGATGGTGTCGGCGCCTTCGGGCAGCGGCGCGCCGGTGAAGATGCGCACGGCCTGCGTCTGGCCGACCGTGCCGTCGAAGCCACGCCCAGCCGGCGCCATGCCGATCACCGACAGCCTGGATGGGACCGACGTGACGTCGGCGGCGCGCGCTGCATAGCCGTCCATGGCGGAAGCATTGAAAGGCGGCTGGGTGCGAAGTGCCACGACCGGTTCCGCCAGAACACGATCCACAGCCTCGAACAGGGGAACGCTTTCGCCGGCTAGAGGCGCCGCGCCATCAAGCAGGCGTTCAAGCGCCTCCGCGATAGGAACCAGCGCCATCAGGCGCTCGCCTTGTAGTCACCCGACTTGCCACCGGTCTTTTCGACCAGGCGGATGCCGGTGATGACCATGGCGCGGTCTACTGCTTTGGCCATGTCGTAGATGGTCAGGCAGGCGACCGAAGCGGCGGTCAGCGCTTCCATCTCGACACCCGTCTTGCCGGTGACGCGCGCCAGTGCGGTGACCTTCAGGCCGGGCAAGGCATGGTCGGGCTCGATGTCGACGGAAACCTTGGTCAAAAGCAGCGGGTGGCAGAGCGGGATCAGTTCATGCGTCTTCTTCGCCGCCATGATGCCGGCGATGCGCGCGGTGCCGAGCACATCGCCCTTCTTGGCGTTGCCGGCGAGGATCATCTTCAGCGTCTCGGGCTGCATCGCGACAAAGCCTTCGGCGATCGCCGTGCGCGTTGTTTCGTCCTTGTCGCCGACGTCGACCATGTTGGCCTCGCCCTGCGCGCCGAGATGGGTAAGGCCCGATACCATCGTCAGATGGCCTCGGCCAAAGCCTTGCCTGTCAGAAGCAGGCGCGTCGCCGCGGTGACGTCCTGTTGCCGCATCAGGCTCTCGCCGACAAGAAAAGTGCCGATGTCGCTCTTTTGCAGCCTGAGGCAGTCGTCATGCGAGAAAATACCGCTCTCGCTGACCAGCAAGCGGTCGGCCGGAACCATCGTCGCCAGCCGCATGGAAGTGTCGAGGCTGGTCTCGAATGTGCGCAGATTGCGGTTGTTGATGCCGATCAGCCGCGACGACAGTTTTAGCGCGCGCTGCGTCTCGGTCTCGTCGTGCACTTCGACCAGTGCATCCATGCCGAGTTCGAAGGCCGTCGCCTCGAGCTCGCTGGCCAGGACGTCGTCGACACTGGCCATGATGATCAGGATGGCATCCGCGCCCCAGGCGCGGGCTTCGTAGACCTGATACGGATCGAACAGGAAATCCTTGCGCAGCGCCGGCAGCGCGACGGCGGCTCGCGCCCAGGTGAGAAATTCGGGCGCACCCTGGAAGGACGGTGCATCGGTCAGCACCGAAAGACAGGCAGCACCACCCTTGGCATAGGCCTGCGCCAGCGCCGGTGGATCGAAATCGGCACGGATCAGACCCTTGGAAGGGCTCGCCTTCTTGATCTCGGCGATTAGCGCGAAGGCGCCGGATTTGCGCTTCGCTTCCAGTGCGGCAAGAAAGCCGCGCGGTGCGTCGGCGTCTTTTGCCCGGGCCTTGATTTCGGCCAACGGCACGCGTGCCTTTGCTGCCGCGATCTCGTCGCGCTTGTAGGCCTCGATCTTGCGAAGAATGTCAGACACGCTCTATCCGTTATCCGTTCGAAATCTCGACCAGCCTGTCGAGCACTTGCAGGGCACGGCCGCTATCGATGGCTTGCGCCGCCGCCGCGATGCCGTCGCCAAGCGTCGTCGCCTTGCCGGCCACAACCAGTCCGGCACCGGCGTTCATCAGCACGGTGTCGCGATAGGCGCCGGCGGCGCCGCCCAGCATATCGCGCAAGGCCTTGGCGTTGTAGTCCGCATCGCCGCCACGCAATTCGTCCTTGCTGTGGCGCGGCAACCCAACCGCTTCAGGGGTCAGGGTGAAGCTGCGGATCTCGCCGCCGATCAGTTCGGCAACCTGCGTCTCGCCGGTGGTGGTGATCTCGTCATAGCCGTCGCCATGGGCGACCCAGACATGCTCGGCACCCAGCGCCTTCAGCGTCTCGGCAACCGGCAGGATCCATTCCGGCAGGAACACACCGACCAGCTGCCGCTTGACGCCGGCCGGATTGGAGAGCGGCCCGAGCAGGTTGAAGATGGTGCGGGTGCCGAGTTCGACGCGGGTCGGGCCGACATGCTTCATCGCCGGATGGTGCGCAGGCGCGAACATGAAGCCAACGCCTGCCTCGTGGATGCAGCGGCCGATGAATTCGGGCGAGATATCGATCTTGACGCCGAGCGCAACCAGCACGTCGGCTGCCCCCGTCAACGATGACAGGCCGCGATTGCCGTGTTTGGCAACCGGCACGCCGCTGCCGGCAACGACGAAGGCCGATGCCGTCGAAATGTTGACGCTGTGAGAATTGTCGCCGCCGGTGCCGACGATGTCGATGGCGTCGGTGGGCGCGTCGACGTGCAGCATCTTGCCCCGCATGGTTGCGACGGCGCCTGAAATCTCGCTCACCGTCTCGCCGCGCACACGCAGCGCCATCAGGAAACCGCCGATCTGGCCGGGGGTCGCGTCACCCGACATGATGATGTCGAAGGCCTCGCGCGCTTCCTCGAAGGAAAGCGCGCTACCGGTCGCGATCTTGGCGATATGGGTTTTCAGCGCGCTCATCTTGTCGAGGCTTGGGCGACGGCGGCCTGGTCGATGCGAACGTCGTACTGCGTCTGCAACTGCGCCACCAACTGGTCGAGCAGGTCATCCGACATGCCGGAGGTGAAGGATTTCTGCGCGTCGTCCGGCACCGAACTGGCATCGGCTCCGGCGGGCTCGAACACTTCGGCGACCTTGTACAGGATCTGCCCGTCTCCGGTGGGTGAGGGGACCAAGCCGGTGCCGCCTTCGCCGACACCGAACATCGCTGCCGCACCCTCCTTACCGAAATCGACATCGTCAGCCTCACGCTTGACACCGCGCTTGGTCTGCTTTTCGAGCTTCAGTTCGCTGGCGATGACATCGAGCGTTGCGCCGGCCTTGAGCCGCTTTTCCAGTTCGTCAGCCTTGGCGGCCAGCCGCTTGCTTATTTCCGCCGCCGTCCAGTCGGCGACGACTTTTTGACGAACCTCATCCAGCGTGCGGTCGCGAGCCGGCGTGACGGACGCCACCTCATAGAAGACGAAGCCGTTGTCGGCTGTGGTCAAGGCATCGTTTTCCGTGTTGGGTTCGGCGTCGAAGACGGCTTTGATCAGCTCCGGCGATTGCGGCAGGTCCTTGACGATGGTTGCATCTGGCCGCAGTCCACTACGATCGATGGCGTCGATGGTGACGACCTTCAGCTTCAGCTTGGCCGCGGCCTCCGCCAGCGAACTGCCGGCGGCGCGGGTGTCATCGTAATTGTCGCGCACGTCCAGAAGGATGCGGCTTGCCTCGCCCAGCGCCAGATCCTTGCGGATCTGATCGGACACCTCGGCCAGTGGTTTCACCACCTCGGGCTTGATCTCGGTGACGCGCAGCAGCACCGGACCGAAGGCGCCTTGCACGACCTGACTGACTTCATTGGCGTTGAGCGAAAAGGCCGCGTCGGCGACCGCCTTGTCGGCGATCTTGTCCTTGGCAAGCGTGCCGAGCAACGTATCGGCCGGCGTCTTGCCTTCCGCCGTGACAAGCTTGTCGAAAGTGGCGCCGGCCTTGAGCGAATCGAGTGCGGCCTTGGCCGCATCCGGCGTCTTGAACACGAGCTGCTCGACGGTGCGCAGTTCCGGCGTGGTGTAACGCGCCTTGTTCTTGTTGTAGTCGTCGCTGACCTGGCTGTCGGTGACGGCGGTCGTATCCATGATGTCGACGGGTTCGAGGCGGACATAGGAAAATTTGCGGTATTCGGGTGCCGCATATGTCTTCTTGTTGGCTTCGAAATAGGCCGAGAGCACGCTATCGGACGGCGCCGCGATCGGCTCGACCAGTGCCTTGGGCAGCGTCAAATAGTCGATGGTGCGGTCTTCGCCGCGATAGAGCGCAACCGCCTTGAAGAAAGTGTCCGGAGCCTTGAGGCCATCCGAGACCGCCTCGACAATTTGCTGGCGCACGGCCACCTGGGCACGGTTCTTCAAATAGTCCTCGGGCCGCATGCCGATCTGCTGCAGCATATATTCGAACGTTCTGCGGTCGAACTGGCCGCCCGGGCCCTTGAAGGCTGGGTCCTCGCGTGTCAACTCGGCCAGCCGATCCTTGGAAAGTCCGAGGCCCAGCTTGCGGGCCTGTTCGTCGAGAACGGCACCAGAGACGAGCTGAGCCAACACCTGGTTGTCGACGCCGAGCGCCTTTGCCTGTTCGTGGCTGAGACGTTGGCCGAACTGTTGCGACATGACGGCGAGCTGGCGATCGTAGGCGAGACGGTATTCGTTGATCGATACTTTGGTGCCGCCGGCGGTTATCACCGAATCGTGGCCGGCAAGACCGCTCATCAGCTGTCCGGAAACGCCCCAGACCAAAAAGCTGAGCACCAGCAGCACCAACAGTCCCTTCGCGACCCAGGTGCCTGCCGCGTTTCTCAATATACCAAGCATTTTTACTTCCGATTTATGCGCATTTTCGCATGCGCCGAGTCTGAAACAAGCGCAATAGCGCCCTTCCGGCCCACTGTCGATTGCTTTGTGGCCTGATTTTGGTAGTGAGGGCCAGAGCCCCGATATCATCCGGAGAAGCAAACCCATGACGCCAGGAATTCGCCCGCTCGTCGCCGGCAACTGGAAAATGAACGGCACCAGCGCCTCCCTCAACGAGCTCCGGATGATCGGCAACGGTTTCATGAGCGGACTTGACGCAGAGACCGAAGCGCTGGTTTGCGTTCCCGCAACCCTGCTTGCTCACGCCGCGGAGATCCTGTCACGCACGCCGGTGCATGCCGGCGGTGAGGATTGCCATACCAAGGAGAGCGGCGCCTACACCGGCTGCATATCGGCGGAAATGCTCAGGGATGCCGGTGCGAGCCATGTCATCGTCGGCCATTCCGAATGCCGCGAGCAACGCGGCGAGGATGACGCCACTGTCCAGGCCAAGGCATCCGCCGCATGGCGTGCCGGGCTTGTTGCCATCATTTGCGTCGGCGAAACGCATGAACAGCGTGAAGCGGGCGCCACGCTGGACGTGCTGTCGCGGCAGGTCGATGGTTCGGTCCCGTCAAGCGCCACCCCATCCAACACCATCATTGCCTATGAGCCGGTATGGGCGATCGGCACCGGCTTGACGCCGACGGCCGGCGATGTGGCCGCAGCACATGCACATATCCGCGAAAAGCTGTCGGAAAAGCTCGGCGGCGTCGCGGCGAAGATGCGCATTCTCTACGGCGGCTCGGTCAAGCCCTCCAACGCGGTCGAACTGCTCGGCGTCAGGAATGTCGACGGCGCGCTGGTCGGCGGCGCCAGCCTGAAAGCGGCGGATTTTCTCGGCATCGCCGAGGCTTATCGCAATATTGCCTGAAGACATTCGCTCCGCCGGACAAGGGCTTCCGGTGCACGAAATCGTTGCAAAGGACGGGTTGCTTCCCATATTCCGGCCACGGGCTTGGAAATGCCGTCAAAGCATTGTATTGAGCCGCCTCCAATTCACCGGTCGTGTCCGCGGCCGGGCAAGGCCTTGCCAGGATAAACTATGGAAACCGTACTGATCGTCATCCATCTCATGGTCGTGCTCGCCCTTGTCGGCGTGGTGCTGCTGCAGCGTTCCGAAGGCGGCGGCCTCGGCATCGGTGGCGGATCCGGCTTCATGACCGCGCGTGGTGCTGCCAATGCCCTGACGCGTGCGACGGCGATCCTTGCGGCCGCCTTCTTCGCCACGTCACTGACTCTGTCGATCGTCGCCCGCTACGGCGAGAAGCCGATCGACATCCTCGACCGCGTGCCGGCGACGTCGGACGGTGCAGGCAAAGGCGTGCTCAACCAGTTGCCCGGCACGACCACCCCGGCGCCCGCCGGCAGCACCACGCCGACGCCGCCTTCCGGCAACGACGCTTCGGCTCCGGCGACTGCCCCGGCCACGGCGCCTGCCGCCGGTTCGACGCCGCCGGCGACCAACGGCACGGCTCCCGCCGCACCGGCGACCCCGCAGGTCCCGAACCAATAGTCTTCCACGCTTGAAACCGCGATCTGTGGTCGTTTGAACACAGTCGCGGCAAATGCAGCAAGATCACGAAGATTCGACGGGGTGAGGCGGGACCTCGCGCTTGAGGCAGCCGCGCTTATTCGACTATAGATTGCGCGCGGCATTTCCGGCGCCCTTGGGGGGCGCTGGGCGACGCCGTGGGCAACAAGCATAGAACGATCGGATCTTCGCCATGCAGCTTCGCAGCTTCATTTTCCTGGGACTTTGCGCCGCACTCGGCATGAGTTCCCCAGCCTTCGCCGGCGTGCCGGCAAATATGGCCGCACAGCCTTCGGCTGAAACAACTTCTGCAATCAACGTCGCCGTCAAGAGTGATGCGTCGCAATTGAAGCTTCTCAAGAAGAAGAAAAACCCGACGCCCGACGACCTCGCCCAGATCAAGAAGATCGAGGCCAAGATCGTTGCCGACAAGGAAGCCGCCAAAGCCAAGGCGCTCGAAGCCAGGAAACTGGCGATGCGCGAGGCGGCAAAGGCCAAGGCCGACGCTGAACGGCAAGCGTTCCTGGCCAAGAAGGGCAAGAGCACGCAGGCAACCCAGGTGGCCGATGCCAAGCCGGCCAAGAAGCTGGTTGCCAAGATCATCGAACCAATCGAACCGATCGCGCCGATCCAGTCGGCCGAGCCGCTTCCGGCAGAGGCGATGAACATCGCCCTGACCGGCAACAATGGCGAGTTGCGCAGCGAGGTCATCGGCCAGAAGCAGCCGAGCAGCGGCGGTTTGTTCGCCGGTCTCTTCGGCGGTAGCTCTTCCTCTTCGTCGATTTCATATCTTCCCGAGACACGGGCTCTCGACCAGGCTCTCGCCAAGAGGGAAGCCAAGAAGCAGTTCAAGGTGAAGCCGGAATTCGTGCCGCAGGACGTGGAATTCAGCGGTTACGCTGCCGGCACCATCGTTATCGACACCAGCGCGCGCCGCCTCTACCTCGTCGAATCGTCCTCCACCGCGCGCCGCTACGCCATCGCGGTCGGCCGCGACGGCCTGCAGTTCAAGGGTACGGTTGCAGTCGGTGACAAGCAGGAATGGCCGCGCTGGATCCCGACGCTGGACATGCAGAAGCGCGAGCCGAAGCATTACGGCCAGTATAAGGACGGTATGCCCGGCGGTGGCCAGAATCCGCTCGGCGCGCGCGCCATCTATCTCTATGACGGCAAGAAGGACACGCATCTGCGCATCCACGGCACCATTGCGCCGCAGTCGATCGGAACCAGCGCCTCGAATGGTTGCTTCCGCATGATCAACGAGCACGTCATGGACCTTTACAGCCGCGTCAGGGTTGGCACCAAGGTCGTCATCATCTGACGTTTCGTCATCCTGCCGAAAGGGCCGGCTCAGCCGGCCCTTTTGTTTTGCCTTGTTCACGATCCAAGCGCCTTCTTGGGAAAAAAGCTTCGCGGCGGTTTTTTCTCTGGCGGAATCAATCCGGCCGCGTTAAGCGATGACTCCCATGGCGCGATATGTATTCATCACAGGCGGCGTGGTTTCCTCACTTGGAAAAGGCATTGCCGCAGCGGCCCTTGGGGCTCTCCTGCAGGCGCGAGGCTATCGCGCACGCATCAAAAAACTCGATCCCTACCTGAATGTCGATCCAGGCACGATGTCGCCGTACCAGCATGGCGAAGTCTTCGTCACCGACGATGGCGCGGAAACCGATCTTGATCTTGGCCATTACGAGCGCTTCACGGGCCGCTCCGCCAACCAGCAGGACAACATCACCACCGGCCGCATCTACAAGAACATCATCGAGCGCGAGCGGCGCGGCGACTATCTCGGCGCAACCGTGCAGGTCATCCCGCACGTCACCGATGAGATCAAGAATTTCGTTCTCAACGGCAATGACGACTATGATTTCGTGTTGTGCGAGATCGGCGGCACGGTCGGCGACATCGAGGCGATGCCATTCCTGGAAGCTATTCGCCAGCTCGGCAACGACCTGCCGCGCAACAACGCCGTCTACGTCCATCTGACGCTGATGCCCTACATCCCGACGGCAGGCGAGCTGAAGACCAAGCCGACTCAGCATTCGGTCAAGGAGCTGCGCGGCATCGGCATCGCGCCCGATATCCTGCTGGTCCGTGCCGACCGCGCCATTCCCAAGGAAGAGCGTAGGAAACTGTCGCTGTTTTGCAATGTGCGCGAAAGTGCCGTGATCCAGGCGCTCGACGTGCCGCATATCTACGATGTGCCGATGGCCTATCACAAGGAAGGGCTCGATTCGGAAGTGCTGGCCGCCTTCGGCATCGATCCGGCGCCGAAGCCGCGCATGGAGCCGTGGCAGGCGGTATCCAACCGCATCCACAATCCGGAAGGCGAGGTCACCATCGCCGTTGTCGGCAAATATACCGGCCTCAAGGACGCCTACAAATCTCTGATCGAGGCGCTCTCGCATGGCGGCCTTGCCAACCACGTCAAGGTCAAGCTCGACTGGATCGAATCGGAGATCTTCGAAAAAGAGGATCCGACGCCCTGGCTGGAAAAGGTGCATGGCATCCTGGTCCCAGGCGGCTTTGGCGAGCGCGGTGCGGAAGGCAAGATCCTGGCGGCGAAGTTCGCGCGTGAGCGCAAGGTGCCGTATTTCGGCATCTGCTTCGGCATGCAGATGGCCTGCATCGAGGCGGCGCGGTCGCTGGCCGGCGTCGAACATGCGTCTTCGACCGAGTTTGGTCCGACCGAGGAACCGGTGGTCGGCCTGATGACCGAATGGCTGAAAGGCAACATGCTGGAGAAGCGCCGCGAAACCGGCGATCTCGGCGGCACGATGCGGCTCGGCGCCTATCAGGCCGAGCTCGCCAAGGGCTCCAAGATCGCCGAGATCTATGGCGACACACAGATTTTCGAGCGCCATCGCCACCGCTACGAGGTCAATGTCGACTACAAGGAGCGGCTCGAGGATTGCGGCCTGGTGTTTGCCGGTATGTCGCCCGACGGCGTGTTGCCGGAAACGGTCGAATACCCGGACCATCCGTGGTTCATCGGCGTGCAGTATCACCCGGAACTGAAAAGCCGGCCGCTCGAGCCGCATCCGCTGTTCGCCAGTTTCATCGAGGCGGCCGTGGAGCAGAGCCGGCTGGTGTAGCGATCAGGTCGGGCGGCAATGCAGACCTATGTCGCACTGCTGTACAGCATCATCCTGGCTGAGGGGCGACGGGTCGTCATGGCCGACCTCAAGGCCATGGCCGAAGAGCTCGGGCTGAACAACCCGCGCACGCTGGTGGCGACGGGCAATCTGGTCTTCGAGGCACCGGCAACTGATATCGCCGACCTCGAACAGTGGTTGGAGGCAGCCTTCGAAAAAACCTTCGGCCGCCATGTCGATATCATCGTGCGCGGTGCCGAGGACTGGCTGAAGCTTGCCGCCGGCAATCCGTTTCCGATGGAATCGAATGCGACCGCGGATCAGGTGGCGGTGCGCGTGATGCGTAAGCCTGCACCCGAGCAGGCCGTGACGGCACTGCAGGCCTATGCCGCCGAGGACGAGAAAGTGACTTCGCTCGGCGGCGACATCTGGGTCGTCTTTTCGCGAGAGAGGCCAAGCTCGCGGCTGCTTGCGGCAATGAACCACAAGCGCATGGGCACGGGCACGTCGCGCAACTGGAACACAGTGCGCAGATTGGCCGAGATGCTGGGGTAGGTTTTGGGGCGGCTCTCGCCGCCCCAGATTCACCTCGTCAGGCTTTCGCGGTCTTGGCGCCTGCGCCAAGGGCGGCGGTGCGCAGCACGTAGTAGATAATGCCGGCGATCGCCACCCCGAAGAACCAGCCATAGACGCCCCACCAGGACGGCAGCCAGTTGGTGAAGTTGGGCAGGATCGACGAGAAGATGGCGCCGATGCCGGCGGCGATGAAGGCGTTGACGTGCCAGCCGCCCTGGAAACGGAACTCGCCGTCCTCGCGATAAAGCGCCTCGACGTCGACCTCGCCCTTCCGGATCAGGTAGTAGTCGACCATCATCACGCCGAAGATCGGCCCCATTGTCGCGCCGATGATGTTGACGAAGGAAGCGGCACTGCCTTCCCACGGCGCGAAGGGGTAAAGCAGCAGGGCAATCACGGCCGCGATATAGCCGCCCTTCTTGAAGTCGATCTGCCTGGGAAAGACGTTGGAGAAGTCGAAGGCCGGCGAGACGAAGTTTGCCACCACGTTGATGCCGAGGGTTGCCACGGCAAAGGTCAAGGCTGCGAGCGCTGCCAGGAACCAGCTGTCGAATTTCGCCGAGATCTGGTCGGGATGCAGCAGCACCTCGCCATAGACATCAAAGGCGGCAATGGTGGTGACGCCGGCGACCAGCGAAAACAGGATCAGGTTGATCGGCAGGCCCCAGATGTTGCCCTTGCGCAGCGATGCCTTGTCCGGCGCGTAACGGGCGAAATCGCAGAAGTTGAGATAGAGCGCCGAGAAATAGGTGACCCAGATTGCCGCCACCGCAAACAGCGAGGTCCACGATCCCGGCGTGCCCGGCACGCCCGCGTCCTTCGTCTTGTCCAGCAGCACGTCCATCGGGATATCGCTGGTGAAGGCAAATCTCCCGGATTTGACGCAGAGATAGATCGCCAGGATCAGCATCATCACCCAAACCGCGGGGCCGGCCCAGTCCTGGAAGCGGCGCACCGTTTCCATGCCGTTCTGGATGATCAGCAGTTGCAGCCCCCAGATGACCACGAAGCAGATCACCTCCAGGCCGGTATGGCCGAGGAAATGCGTGCTGGCGTTGAAATCGGCGAACCATTGTGTGCGGATCAGCAGCGCCACGATCGCGCCCGAGGCGGCGGCCGTCTGCGCGCCGTACCAGAAACAGGCGACGATGGCGCGCACCAGTGCCGGTATGTTGGCGCCCCAGATGCCGAAAGAGGCGCGGGCAAGCACGGGGTAGGGCACGCCCGTCTTCACGCCGGCATAGCCGACCATGTTCATCAGCACATAGATGATCAGCGATCCGATGCCGATGGCGATGATGAAATTGACGAAGCCGCCGCAAAACAGGAACAGACTGGCGGCAAGATAGTAGCCCCAAAGGCTGTGGACGTCCGATGTCCAGACGTTGAAGATCGAGAATGGTCCCCAGTTTCGAACTTTGGCCGGAGCCAGATCCTCGTTGTACAGATCAGGTGAAGCACCCTGTATCGTCATGGCAATGTTCCCCTTTTGCAGCACGCGCCCTCACGCGTTGACCGCGTGCAGGTTAAGCCTGCCGCAGGGGAACCGACAAGCAACCTATTTGCCGGCTTTGGCCTTAAAGATATTCAATGAGAACTGCGATTATCGATGCAAGGCGATGGTGGGTCATCGCTGAACCCGGCACGGATGATTCGAAGTTCGACGCTGGGATTCCAATCTGAAACGGTGGCTGCCGACATCTTCGGTCGGCGCCATCTAAGCGATGGCCATCACCTGCTTGTGGTCCGCGACTTCAGCGAGCAGCCAATCCTGAAACAGGCCGGTGCCTGGTTTGTTGCCGATGCTGCGACGCTGATGCAGGTAAATGCCGGCCGGATAGGTGTGACGGACATGGAACGGCGCGACCAGTTTGCCTTGCTGTAGAAAATCTTGCGCCATGATCGTGTCCGCAAGCGCTATTCCGGCGCCATTGATCGCTTCGCGCATGATGAGCGTACAATCATCCAGTGTTGTGCTGGATTTTGGCGTCGTTTCCAGAACGCCTTCCTGCTCCAGCCAACGCTTCCATCTCATGGTTTCGCATTCATGGATCAGATGATGATTGACCAGATCGGCCGGCGATCGCAGCGGCACAGGCCCCTCCAAAAGCGAAGGCGCACAGACCGGGGTCAAAAGCAGCGGGATCAGCAGCGTCAAAGCCGGGCCGGCCTTGTAGACGAACTCGTCGACAATGGCCAAATCGAAGTTGGCGCGCTTGCCTGAAGTGGAGATCTCCAAATCCACCGACGGATGCAACCGGCGAAAGTTCGGCAACCGGTCCGCCAGCCAAAGGTTCAGAACGGTGGGCACGCACAAGACCCGGACCCGTTGGATCTTGCCGTGGCGCGAGCCGTCCGAGAGGCTGACGTCATCGGTGGCGCGCCAGATGGCTTCGAACGCCTCCGAGAGGCTGCGCGCATAGTAGGAGCCCCTGATGGTTGGCGTTATCTGGCGAAAACCGCGTTCGAACAGGTCCTGGCCAAGATTTCGTTCAAGCGCGCGGATGTGGCGGCTGACAGCCGAGGGTGTCAGATGCAGTTCTTCCGCCGCGTCCTTGACGCTGCCGAGGCGAGCGGCGGCCTCGAAAGCGCGCATGCCATTGAGTGAGGGAAGGGCCATTGGACGATCATGAATTGTCAGTTGAGTTTTTGTCAATCGACATGGGCAGAATTCGCGTTTGATTGCCTGCCCCCTTAGGGGATACCCAGAGGACAAGAGCAATTAAGTCGTCTCAAGCGACTGTTTGGGAACACCGGTACCATACCATCGACGGCTGAGACCGGCTTGACCAGTCTCACCGGTGGAGAGCGAAGCTTTGCTCGGTATCGCCGCAATTGGAGAGAGCGCCAGCCTATGCCTCAATCGCCAGCGCCGGTCTTCGAAGCTGCGGAGGAGATTTCCGCGGAAACCTCCGTCGTCGTGATTTTGCAAACTGCCCAACCAGGCTTTGGTCCCCGGGCAGCGGCTCTGGACGCTGAGATGAGCGGGATTCTCTCTCGTGCATGCTCTGACCCGGCCGCCTTGGCCGGATTCGGCACCTGCATCGATCTTATCGCCCCGCAGGCAGTATCGACCAAGCGCGTGGTTGTCCTGGCCTTGGGCAAAGCCGAAGCCGTAACCACCCTCTCGTTGGCGCGCGCCGGCGGTCTGCTTGCCGCACATCTGGAAGGCAAGGGGGAATGCGCGGCCACTCTGGTCCTGGACCCCATCGCTGGCATTGAACTATCCGGCGCCGAAATCCTGGCGCGTGTCGCGCTTGGCATGCGGCTGCGCCGCTATCGTTTCGACATGCGCAACCGGCGGCAAGGAGCGGGAGCGGATCGAACCTTGCGGGTGAAACTAGTCGGAGCCGGCGGCCCGGATCTGACCGCGGCGCTGACGCGGATCAATGCAATCGCCGACGGCGTCGAATATGCACGCACCTTGGTCAACCTGCCGCCAAACCATCTCCACCCCGACAATTTCCATGATCATCTGGAGCCGCTGCGTGAAGCCGGCATCGACATCGAAATGCTCGATGCCGCGCAACTGAAGGAGCTCGGCATGAACGCGCTCCTCGCCGTTGGGTCGGGCTCGGCGCGTCCGCCACGGGTCGCTGTCCTGCGCTACCGCGGCAAGGGTGCTCCCGCCCAACCACTCGCTTTCGTCGGCAAAGGCGTCTGCTTCGATTCGGGAGGCCTCTGCATCAAGGGCGGAGCGCAGATGTTCGACATGAAAGCCGACATGGGCGGAGCGGCGGCTGTGGTCGGCCTGCTGATCGCGCTCGCCCGGCAAGGCAGCCCGGTACACGTTGTCGGTGTTCTCGGCATCGCCGAGAACATGCCATCGGGCACCGCGCTCAAACCGCGCGACATCATCACCACGGCCTCGGGACAGACAGTGGAAGTGTTCGACACGGATGCGGAGGGACGCCTGCTTCTGGCCGACTGCCTCTACTATGCAGCCACGCGCTTCAACCCTTCGGTGATCGTCGATCTGGCGACGCTGACCTATTCGGTGACGCGTGGCCTGGGGTCGATATTCGCAGGCCTATTCAGCACCGACGATGCCATCGCTTCACAGATGATCGCGGCCGGAGAAACGGTCGGCGAGCGGTTCTGGCGGCTGCCGCTCGACCGGGCCTATGATGAGGGTCTGCAATCGCCGTTCGCGGACCTCAGGCATCATGCCAAGGACATGGAAGACGGCGACGCTCCCTATGCGGCGGCCTTCCTGCGTCACTTCACGGAAGACCGCCCCTGGGTGCATCTCGACATCGCCAGCAAGGAACTGACCGACACCGATCGGCCTCTCGGCAGGCAAGGCGCCACGGCATTTGGCGTGCAGATGCTGGAAGAATGGGTGCAGGTCACCCGCAACATGAGTTAGGGCGCCTGCCGTCACGGACAAATACAAGATGCCTTCAAACGCGCTGGGAACTGGGATGTCATCTGAGATCATAGGCATGGAAGGACGGGCCGCTTTCGGCGCCTTCGAGACCTGGTATCGGGTCACCGGTGATCTCGGTGGCGAAAAGGCGCCTGTGGTGATCCTGCATGGCGGCCCGGGCGTCGCTCACAACTATGTCGATGCCTACAAGCTTCTTGCGCGAAGGGATCGCGCCGTCATCCACTACGACCAGTTGGGCTGCGGCAATTCCACCTTGCTGCCTGAGAAAGGCGCCGATTTCTGGACACCTGGGCTGTTCATCGACGAGCTTGAAAACCTGGTCGACCATCTCGGCATTCGGACGGGCTTCCACGTCCTCGGCCAGAGCTGGGGCGGCATGCTGGGCGCCGAATATGCCGTGACGCGGCCGCAGGGCCTGAAGTCGCTGACCATCGCCAACTCGCCGGCTTCCATGAAACTGTGGGTCGAAGAGGCCAACCGGTTGCGTGCGGATCTGCCTGCGGATGTGCAGGAGACCCTGACCCGGCACGAGCAGGCCGGCACGACGGACGACGCAGCGTACCAGGCGGCGACGATGATGTTCTACGAGCGGCATGTCTGCCGGGTCGTGCCTTTCCCGCCCGAAGTCACGGAAAGTTTCGCCCAGGTCGTGCGCAATCCGACCGTCTATAATCTGATGAATGGACCGAACGAGTTCCACGTCATCGGAACGTTGAAGAACTGGAGCATCGTCGACCGTCTGCCGGCCATCGATGTTCCCACGCTGATCATCTCCGGACGTCACGACGAGGCCACGCCCGCGACCGTGCAGCCCTACAAGGACGGCATCAAGGGGTCGCGCTGGGAGATATTCGAGCATTCCAGCCACATGCCGCATGTCGAAGAGCAAGATGCATGCATGCGGGTAGTGGGAGACTTCCTGGACCACAACGACAATTGAAAAAAGGGGAATGAAGACATGAAGAAACTGCTTCTGGCGGCAACAGCCGCGGCATTGCTGGCCGGTACATGGCTGGCCCCGGCACAGGCCGAATATCTCAAGGAGCACCGAGGCGGCACCATCCGCCTGCTGGCCCGCTCCGCGGCCGGAACGCTCGATCCGCACATCAATTACACGGACCAGGGCTGGCAGATGTACCAGCCGATCTATGACGGCCTGGTGGCCTTCCGCAAGGCCGAGGGCATGGACGGCTTCACCATCGTTCCCGATCTGGCCGAGGCCCTGCCGCAGGTCAGCAATGACGGTAAGACCTTCACCTTCAAGCTGCGCAAGGGCATCAAGTTCTCCAGCGGCCAGGATCTTGGCGTGAAGGACATCGTTGCTTCCTTCCAGCGCATCTTCAAGGTTTCCGGACCGACCTCCGGCACGTTCTATGCCGGTATCGTCGGTGCCGACAAATGCCTGGCCGACACCAAGAGCTGCACGCTGGAAGGCGGCGTTGTCGGCGACGAAGCGGCCGGCACCATCACCATCAACATCACCAAGCCGGATGCCGAGCTGCTCTACAAGCTTGCCTTGCCGCATGCCGTGGTCCTGCCGGCGGACACGCCCGCCGAAGACATGGGTTCCAAGCCCATTCCCAGCACCGGCGCGTACATGATCTCCGCCTTCGACCCGAACAAGGGCATGACGGTTTCCCGCAACCCCAATTTCAAGCAGTGGAGCGAAGAAGCTCAGCCGGACGGCTATCCGGATGTCGTCCAATATGATTTCGGCCTGTCCGAAGAGGCAGCCGTCACCGCGATCCAGAACGGCGAAGCGGACTGGATGTTCGACGCTCTGCCCAGCGATCGCCTGGGCGAACTGGGCAGCAAGTCCATGGACCAGCTGCACATCTCACCGCTTTCGGCTTGGTGGTACGCGCCGCTGAACAACCGTCTCGCACCCTTCGACAATGAAAAAGCCCGCCAGGCCGTTGCCTATGCGATCGATCGCAACACGCTGGTCAAGCTGTTCGGCGGCAAGGTGCTGGCCTCGCCGGTCTGTCAGGTCCTGCCCCCGGACTTCCCCGGCCATGAAGACTATTGCCCCTTCACCAAGAATCCGGGCGCCAAATGGTCGGCTCCTGATCTCGACAAGGCAAAGCAGCTCGTCGAGGACTCCGGCACCAAGGGCCAGAAGGTGACGATCATCGTCGAGGACACCGCCATTTCGCGGTCCATCGGCGTCTATCTGCAGAGCGTTCTGACCAGCATCGGCTATGTCGCCGACGTCAAGCCGATCTCGTCGAACATCCAGTTCACCTACATCCAGAACACCAACAACAAGGTGCAGATGTCCGTTACCCAATGGTACAAGGACTATCCTGCGGCTTCGGACTTCCTGAACATCCTGTTCAGCTGCGCCTCCTTCCGTGAAGGTTCGGACGCCTCGATCAACATCGCCGGCTTCTGCGACAAGGAAATCGACGCCAAGATGCAAAAGGCATTGGACCTCGGCGTCACCGATCAGAAAGCCGCCGACAAAATGTGGGCTGAAATCGACAGGCAAGTCACCGACAAGGCACCCGCCGTTGGCCTCTTCACGCCGAAGCGGCTTGACTTTGTCAGCAAACGTCTCGGCAATTTCAAGTTCAACCGGCAGTTCAACTGGATGATCACCCAATCCTGGGTGCAGTGATGGCCTGGGTGCAGTAACGAACCGCGGAGGGCACGTCCGTGTCGAACGTAGCTGTCGCCGCGCCGCGCAAGACGCGAGGGCCCTGGGCCGTCGCGTTTGCGAAGCTGGCAAGGGACAGGGCTGCCATGGCGTCGCTGGCCGTGTTCCTCCTCATCGTCCTTGCCTGCCTCAGTGCGCCTCTTTATGCAAAATGGGCAGGCGTGGACCCCTTCGCCTCGACGCTCGACGCCGTCATCCAGATCGACGGTGCCGACGTTCCGGTGATGGAACAATCGACGGAAGGGCTGGGGCTTGGCTACACACCGCTCGGCCCGACCTGGCGGCTGGGCAATTATTTCCTCGGCGCCGACAGCCAGGGGCGCGATGTCATGGCCAGGATGCTCTATGGCGGGCTGAGCTCGTTGCTGATCTCCGGAGCAGCCACCATCTTCACCCTGATCCTGGGCACGGCGGCGGGATTGATCGCCGGCTATTTCGGCGGCGTCACCGACACGGTGCTGTCGCGGTTCCTCGACATACTGTGGGCGTTCCCGATCTATCTGCTGGCGATTTCGCTCTCCATCGTCACCATCGCGCATGGCATCACGATCGGACCGATCCAGATCGAGTCCGGCAGCCTGTGGCTGCCTGTCATCATCATCGGCATCGTCTACGTGCCCTATGTAGCCCGCCCAATACGCGGGCAGGTTCTGGCACTGCGCAAAAGCGAGTTCGTGCTGGCCGCGATCAATCTGGGCGTGCCGGGGTGGCGCATCCTGTGGCGCGACATCCTGCCCAACGTCACCACCACGCTCATCGTCTTCGTGCCGCTTATGATGGCGCTGAACATGCTTACGGAATCAGCCCTTTCCTTCCTGTCGATCGGCGTTCAGCCGCCGGCCGCGAGCTGGGGCACCATCATCCAGGACGGACAGGCGCTGCTTTACACCAGGCCATTGGTGGCGCTGGTGCCGGGCCTGGCGATCGCGGTTTCCGTCATGGCGCTCAATGTCTTCGGCGACGGCCTGCGCGACGCGCTCGATCCGCGCTCCAAGGTTCGGCTGGGGCGCGACTGATGATCTACGCAATCCTGCGCCGGTTCGGCCAGATGCTGTTCGTGATGTTCGGCATCTCGGTCATCGTTTTCCTGATTTTCTTCGCAACGCCGGGCGCCGACCCGGCTGCGCGCATCGCCGGCCGCAATGCATCGCCCGAAGTGCTGGAGGCGGTACGCCACAGCTTCGGCTTCGACCGGCCGCTCTACGTGCAATATGTGACGATGATGGAGAAGATCTTCGTCACCGGCGACCTGACCTCCTTCGTCAATCGTGGCTGGAAGGTGGTGCCCGCCGTCATGGATTCGATCCCGGTCACGCTCTCGCTGGTGTTCGGAGCGGCGATCCTGTGGGTGGTGGTCTCCATCATCATCGGCATCGCCGCCGCCGCCACGCGCGGCAGCTGGCTGGACAAGCTGCTGATGGCGCTAGGGCTGCTCGGCATTTCCATGCCGGTCTATTGGTTGGGCGAAGTGATGAACCTGATCACCCAGAGCCGCTATCACGACAGCTGGGCGTTCTCCTGGGTGCCACCGCTCGGCTACAAGAATTTCTCCGATGATCCGAAGGGCTGGTTCCTGACCCTGGTCATTCCCTGGATCACACTGTCCATTCTCTATATCGGTATTTACGGGCGCGTGCTGCGCGCGGCAATCATCGAATCCCTGCAGGAAGACTATATCCGCACGGCCCGGGCCAAGGGGCTGTCGGAAACCCGTATCCTGCTGCGCCATGCCTTGCGCACGTCGCTCATCGCCTTCGTCACCCTGTTCGGCCTGGATTTCGGCGCGCTGGTCGGAGGCTCGGCCTTGCTGACGGAGGTGGTGTTCGGGCTGCACGGCATCGGCAAGCTCACTTATGACGCGCTGCAGAATCTCGATCTTCCGATGATCATGGCAACGGTGATGTATGCTTCCATGTTCGTGGTTGTCGCCAATGCGGTCGTCGATTTCGTCTACATCCTTCTCGATCCGCGCCTGAGGACATCATGATACTGTCGGTGCGCGACCTCAGAGTTTCCTTCCGCACAAATGATGGCCTGGTGCGGGCCATAGATGGCGTTTCCTTTGACCTCGAGGAAAGCGAAATCCTCGGCGTCGTCGGTGAGTCCGGTTCCGGCAAGACCGTGTCGCTGCTGGCCGTCATGGGTCTCATCACCGATCCCAACGCCACCATCGAAGGGTCGATCCGCTACAAAGGCCGCGAACTCGTGGGACTGCCCGCGCGCGAACTCAGGCGGCTGCGCGGCAACGAGATCGCGATGATCTTCCAGGATCCGATGACGGCGCTGACGCCTGTCTACACGATCGGCTGGCAGATCGCCGAACAGATCCGCGCGCATCGCAACATCAGCAAGTCCAAGGCGATGGAGCGCGTGGAGGAACTGCTGGCCGAGGTGAATTTTCCGAACCCGCACGAGGCGATGTCGCGCTACCCGCACCAACTGTCCGGAGGCATGCGTCAACGGGCGGTGATCGCAATGGCTTTGTCCTGCAATCCGGCGCTTCTGGTGGCTGACGAACCGACCACCGCGCTCGACGTCACGGTGCAGGCCGGCATTCTCGATCTGGTGCGCAAGCTGCGCGCGACGCACAAGTCGGCGGTCGTCTTCATCACACATGACATGGGCGTGGTCTCCGACCTCGCCGACCGGGTCATGGTCATGTATGCCGGCCGCGTGGTGGAGCGCGGCAGTCGCGCGGAGCTGTTTTCCGATCCGCGACACCCCTATACGCGCGCGCTGCTGGGTTCGATCCCGCCGCTGACCGGCGAAAAACCACGGCGCTTGCCGGCCATTCCCGGTTCGCCGCCGTCATTGCTGCGATTGCCGCAGGGCTGTGCGTTCGGTCCGCGGTGCCCTGTTCACTACGAGCCCTGCGAGGCCGGCAAGCCCGACCTCGGGAGCGGCACCCATGCCGCGGCATGCTTCAGGGTGGCACAGGCATGAGCGGACCGATGATCGACAAGAACCGCCCAATCCTCGAGACGCGTTCGCTGGGCAAGCGCTTTTCCATCGGCAGCCGTTTCTCCGCCGAAGGCAAGCGAACCGTTCATGCGGTCGACAATGTTTCCCTGACCGTGTGGCGCGGCGAGACGGTCGGTCTGGTCGGCGAATCCGGATGCGGCAAGTCCACGTTGGCGCGTTGCCTGGTGAGGCTCTACGACATATCGGACGGCGAGCTTCTGTTCGAAGGCAACGACATCACCTCCAAGTCGCTGTCCGAACTCAGGCCGCTGCGGCGCCGCCTGCAAATGGTTTTCCAGGATCCGTCGGCGTCGCTCAATCCGCGCCGGCGCGTCGGCGACCTGGTGGCCGAGCCGCTGCGCATCAATGGCAGGCTCTCGTCGAGCGAGATCACCAAACGCGTGGCGGAACTGTTCGACCTTGTCGGCTTGCTGCCGGATCACGTCATGCGGTTTCCGCACGAATTTTCCGGCGGACAACGCCAGCGCGTCGGCATCGCGCGGGCTATTGCATTGAATCCGGACCTCGTGGTCCTGGACGAACCCGTCTCCGCGCTCGACGTGTCGGTGCAGGCGCAAATCGTCAACCTGCTTGCCGATCTGCAGGAGAAGCTCAATCTCACGTACATCTTCATCGCCCACGACCTGTCGGTGGTGCGCCAGGTGTCGACCCGCATCGCGGTCATGTATCTCGGCTCGATCGTCGAGGAAGGTCCGGCGGAAGAGGTGTTTGCGGCACCAGCCCATCCTTATAGCCAGGCACTGATCTCGGCGGTTCCCGTCGTGGAGACGACGCCCGGTGGGACGCGCAAGCGCATCATCCTCACCGGCGACGTACCGAGCCCTCTGAACCCTCCAACGGGCTGCCGTTTCCATCCCCGATGCCCAATCGCGGCGGAGCGCTGCCGTTCGGAGCGGCCACAGCTGCGGGAATACCGACCCGGTCGCAAAGTCGCCTGCCACTTCCCCACGATGTAGGCGACACTCACGACCGCACGGGTGATCGCCTTCGCCTGATAGATTTCTAAAAGATTCCATTTTTATCTGGAACCAACCGGCTGTTGGCGCGTTTGGGGGGGTTCGATCGAGCGCATTGCGGTCGACCGGGAGGAAACGATGGATCAATTGCATTTCTTTTCGCCCGTGCGGATTTCGCGCGGGCAAGGACACCCTGTGGAAGAAATCGATAATGTTGCCGAAGCCATGATGTTCTTGCGGAAATGGCCGACAGGACGGCGCGGTCCGGTTTATCAGTGCGCGCTGAATTGTTGCTCGGCCGCCTTGTCGGGTCAGATGTCGGCCGAGGAAGCAAGGAAAGCGTTCACCGGCTTTGCCCGCATCACGCGTCTTCTCGATGACGACATGGCGTTGCCGGTGCCCGGCGAAGGCGAGGCAAGGGTGCACGCGTTGCGGCGATAGGCTATTGTCCTGACGGACCTACAAGGACTCGCGCTGCAGCGGGGCGGGTCTTGTTGTGCAATGCGCTCGGTCTGGCGGGTCGAAAGTTCGTCCTGCGTGGCACACTTTCACAGCGGACGCTCGTCGTTCATGCTTACTTCAGTCACGAGCTTGCGGCGAAGCGCCATCGTGTAGTCGTCTGGCCCCTTCGGCGTCATGACGAAGGCCTGGGAACCGCCAATCACCGATCTGGCAAAATAGGATGCCAGAGGTTCGTCGGGATTCTCATCCTCCGTCGGGATGGCGATTGCATTGATCGTATATCCCTTGGCTATGGCGTTCGACCTGCTCGGCTGGACGGGAAGCCCGTCGTTGTTCTCGCCATTGGAGGAGATATCGATGACTTTCTTGGCCGCCTTTCCCGGAAACTGGTCGAGCAGGAGACTGCCGATGTCGATAGCCGAGGAAACGGATGTTCCGCCTCGCCCTCTGCGGATGAAGCCGGCATCGCCTTTCCTGCTGATCACCGCAGCCGCCGCTTTGGCATCTTCCAGTCCGCAGATGCTTGTCCACGGCAGCACGACGCGTGCGTGTCCGGGGCTCGACCATTCAAAATAGGCAACGCCGATGCAGCCAACATAATTCCGGCTGATGGCGGCGATGATCTCTGGCGAGGTGAGTGCCGCGGCATGTCCCTCGCGTTGCATATCGGCAATCTTCGGATCGATGGATGACGAGAAGTCGACCGCGAACACGATGGCGACGTCAACGTTCGCGGCATGGGCCGAGGCTCCCCAAAACAGCGAAGCTGCAAGTATTCCTGTCACTCTCGAGATTGAACCGGCCGGCGTCAGGAGACTGCCCCAGCCTGTCGCCCGCACCCGTTTGCGAAAGGATGGGGGGCCGGCGTCCTGATGATACACACTGCCAAACATGTCATTCTCCATCTCGACATCCGGTCGTTTCAAAAGCGAGCTCAACATGTGGAAATCTGGTGGATCGCCTTGGTGCCCACGCCGAACAGCAGCAGATCGGCCTTGGTCCACAAGAGATAACAGCCGAGCAAAGTCAGTGGCATGGCGAGGGCCGCGAAGGAGCCGCCCGACCAGACCTCAGGCAAAGCACGGCCGAGGGCCACTGTCGTCGCCAGCATTGCCGGCAACCGGCTGGCGAGCACCGCACTGCGGAACGGATCGGGCCAAGCGGCCGGCCACATCGGAATTGGCGTGCCGGGCCTGTGGAAGGTGCTGCCGAATTTGCCCAGCGCATGCAGCAGGCCGGAGGTCGCCGCAAGCAATGGATCGCCGAGCAGCAACAGGGCAATGCCGAGCCCGATCGCACCCAGGCCCGACAGGAAGTCGCCCAGACGGTTGAGGGCGGGATCGGGAGCATCCGGCCTTGCCCAGGCCCGGTGATAGGCCTCGCCGCCCCAGAAGAAGACCAGGGTGGTCAAGGTCAGCGCAACAGTGCCATGGCTGCCAGCGAAGTATTCGATCACCGCCATGGTGACGCTGCTTCCCTCATGCAAGCCGACCGGCGCGGTGGCAATCTGGATCGCGAGACCGACAATGAGGCCGAGCGCGTTGCCGCTGTTGTAGTAGCCGCCCGGTCCCCTCATGCGGGCGCGAAGCGCCGATGCCAAATGTGCGATCGGAAGAAGGATTCTCCGCGCGTCCATCACTGCGCCCCCGCGAGAAGTCCGGCCGCCATCGGCAAAGCCACCGCCGCCTGACTGATCGACGCCACTGCCCCCGTGTCGGGCGGCAACCGGGGCCGGAATAGGTTTCGCATCACCGGCAAGGGTCATCACATTCCTCCACTGGACCTGAATTGTTGGGGTGACGATCGCCTGCCCAATTTGCGGCGGCAGCTGCAAAGGCAGGGGCCCCGTCGAAGGGTTGAACCGAAGCGGTTCGCAAGGACGTGCGTGCCTGCGGCGCTCGGTTCGACAGTGCCACGGACAGGATCGCACCCAGAATGATGGCGGCACCCAATGCGCTCGCGGACGAGCTCCGCTCGCCGAGAAAGATCGCCGCGCCCAGCGCCCCGAAAACGCTTTCTGCGCTGACGATCACGGCGGCGTGGCTGGCCGGCGTAAAGCGGAGGGCAACCGTCTGTATGCCGAAGGCAATCGCAGTGGAGAACACGCCGAGGATCGCCAGTTCCGGGCCGGCTGCGAATGCGGCGGCCAACGACAGATTGCCTTGCATTGCGCCGAGCGGCAGGGCGAAGGCGGCGGCGCCGAAGAACTGTGTCGCGGCTGCGGTGAACGGCCGCGCATGCACCTGCATGTGCCGACCCAGTTCGACTGCCCAGAGCGCATAGCAGGCAGCCGAGAGGACAGCGGTGAGATCGCCACTGCTGAACCCGGCAATCCCATCCGACAACAGCAGGGCTCCAACAACGGTCAGCCCGGCGGCGACCGTGAGACTCGCTGTCGGACGTTCGCCTACGAGAAACCAGGCGGCCAGCGGTGTCATTACCGTTGCCGTGCTGACCAGGAAGCTCGCATTGGTGACGGAGGCGCCGAGATAGCAAAGCTGCTGGAGCGTGATGGAGATGGCAAACAGCGCGCACACCTTGGCCAAGCTGGAAAAATAGTCCGGCCCGAGCGGAAGCCGCCTCTCCATCAAGACAAAGGGCAACACAAGCAGGCCGCCGATCAGGCAGCGCAGACCCACCGCACTCAGCGCGTCGAGATGCACAAGCACCATCTTTTGCGAGACATTGCCGAAGCCCCACAAAGCGGCTGCGAATAGCAGCAGCAAATTGGCTCTTGTCCTGGACACGCGTCCCCCTCGAACCAAGCCTTTCGTTGACTTGGTCACCTTAATTTAGCAAAGCCTAAACAGCCTGCCGTTACGGCAGCGCTTGAGCGCGAAGGCCGACTGTTGCGAAGCGTTAGTTTTGAGTTAGGATTTCGTCAGGCTGGGATAGCAAATGCAAAGTGAGGACAGGGGCGCTGCAAATAGAATCTCACTCTTCGGCGGTTTCCGGATTGAAAATGAAACGGCCGGTCCGCTTCGGCTGACCGGGAAACGAGGGCCGGCAATCATCGCCTATCTGGCCCGATGTCCTGGCATGGCGGCGACGCGGGAGAGGCTGGCTGACCTCCTATGGGGCGACAGCGACGGCGAACATTCGCGCAACAGCCTTCGGCAAGCCCTCAGTGTCCTGCGCCAGGATCTGGCGCGAGAGGGGGTGGATCTCATTCATTCCAGCGGTGAGCTGATCGCCCTGAGGCCAGAGGCCGTTCAAGTCGACGTGGAGAAGTTCGAAACGGGTCTCTCGGCACGTTCCGCCCAGGACCTCGCGAAGGCCTTGGCGAACTACACCGGGCCCTTCCTCGACGGGCTTTACCTGGGAAGCAATGCGTTCGATGACTGGATCACATCGGAACGCGACAGGCTGCTCGGCCGCGCGCTTGAGTCCTTCGAAAAACTGGCCCGTCTCGTCGACCCTGATGCCGGGCTGATCCTGGCCGATCGTATTGTGACCATGGAACCGACACGGGAAGAATCCTATCGGCTCAAGATGGAATTGCTGCTCGCATGTGGCCAACGCGACAGGGCAATCAGGACATACGAAGCTTGCAGAAGCATGCTGAAGAAGGAGTTCGGCGTCGAAGCCGGCCCTGAAACGCGGGCGCTTTGGCAATCTCTGTTGCTTGCCGCCGACGACACCTCAAATGTGCAGTCGACAAGTGGTGTTCCGGCCAGCCAGCGCCTTGGGCGTCCCTCCATCAGCGTTGCCGACTTCGTCAATCTGACCGGAAAGCAAGGCGACGACTTTTTCGCCAAGGGACTTGTCCAGGACATCACGACAGCCCTCTCCGAAGTGGCCGACTATGTCGTGCTCGCCGCGCTTCCGCCCGAAAAGAGCGGTCCGGGCGAAGAAGCCAAGACGCCAGGGATACTCCGGGCGCGATATATGCTCAGCGGCAGCGTCCAGAGATCCGGCAATGGGTTGAGGGTGAATGTCCAGCTCGTCGATGCCGCCGGCGGCCACCACGTCTGGGCCCAGAAGTTCGACGGCCACTCCGAGAACGCGCTCGAATTCCAGGACAGGATCGCACAGTCTGTTGTACTTGCCGTGATCCTCGAACTTCAACTGACCAACTGGAAGGTTCGAGACAAAAGCCCGCCGGGTGCCCCTGAAGTGCGCAGGCTGGTCAACGAAGCTCTCATGAAATATTTTGAGATGACTCGGGACTCACTTCTGGTCGGGATAGAGCTTGCCGAGAAGGCCTTCTCGCTTGGTCCCGACAACGCCCGTGCAAAGCGGACGCTCTCGATCGTAATATCCATGGGCGTGGCGTTTGGTGCGCTGCCTCGGGAGCGAGGGGTGATCGAGCGTGCGGTCGAGCTTGCGGAAGCCGCGGTGCGGGCGGTACCGGACGATGAAATTGCCCGATGTATCTTGTCGTTCGCTCTCGAAAGTTGCGGTCGTATCGACGAGGCGATCGCCGAATGCCGCCACGCGATCAGCCTCAACCCAAGCTACCCGACTGGCCACGGCGATATTTCGATGCTCTTTGCGTTGCGCGGACAGGTCGACGAAGCGGTGCGCGAGGCCAACGAAGCAATCCGGCTCGGAACGCACGATGTGATCGACTTCTGGCGCCACCACGGCCTGGTTGTGGCGCTCTTCGCTGGCGGAGACAACCAGCGGGCGCTCGAAGCTGCCCGCAAAGTGGTCAGGACAAAGCCGGGCTTCGTTCGCGGCGCCCTTTATTGGGCCGCGACCGCGTCGGCCACCGGAAACAACGAAGAAGCGTCCCGGGCCATCCACCATTGCCTGTCACAACTTCCGCATCTCAATCTGAGCAATGTCTGCCCTGGCTTTGTGCCGCGCTATGTGAAGGATCATCACCATTCCCGGTTCCTTGAGATGCTGTCGAGGGCTGGCCTCCCCAGTTCCTAGCCACAGTCCAGTTTGCCTGGGGTGCCTGGAAGGTTTTCGAACTTTCTGTCGTGCAACTCCCGTCGAGATGCGCGCGCTTCTGAAGGAGGTCGGGATGTGTGGATCGTAAGCGGTGTTCTCAGGCCACGTCCTTAGCTCAAGCGCCCAGATATAGGTCCAAGGTAGCAGGCCGTCTATCTGGCTGTTCGGATGGCGGTTGAAGACCCTAGTGAGCACGTCGGCGAGATAGCCGAGTGGGTCGACGTCATTGAGTTTGCAGATTGCGAGGCTCACATTAGATTGTGATAAAATAGGTGTTGGAGAATTTTCCGGCCGCGCCAATGGCGCGGCTTGGGACCCCGACCTAAGAACGGCAGCAATGAGAAACTGATGATCTTGGCATGAGACACCATCGCCCAACAGAACGGCGCGTTACTATCAGACGAGATGTATCGTCATAAAATGGTCAGCCGTTCACCGAGTCCTTGAGAGCCTTTGCCGGCTGGAAGACGATCTTCTTCGATGCGGCGATCTTGATCGTGGCTCCAGTCGACGGGTTGCGGCCATCACGTGCTGGTTTGTTCTGTACCTTGAACTTGCCGAAGCCATTGAGGCTGATTTCCTCGCCCTTGGCAGCGGCTTCCGCAATGCCCTTCAACACATCCTCGACCACGGATTTCGCTTGGGTTTTCGACAGGCCGTGCGCGTCTGCAAGGCGTTCGGCAATATCGATCGTGTTTACAGCCATCGTTTCCATCCCTTCTGAATTGGTTCAACCGATTGGCCTTATGGCACAGGAAATTCCACACTGTCATCGGGTCATGGAACTGAATCCGGTGCAAACCAACGCTCGAACCGGGAATTTCCACCACTCTGTCTCGAAAGTCCCGCAGCGCATGACCTCGGCATCAGACGCCCGGCGTGTAGACGACCCTTTCCCAGCAATGCCTCGCCGGTGTGAGGCGTAATTGCACATTCGGCCATGCGGTGGAGGATCGGGTGTGACGGGAATCGTCACGGCATTTGGCGGCTTGGAAGCCGCTGCCCTCAGCAATCAATTGGCCTTCGGAGCTGCCCAAGCTCGACGATCCCAACTTCCCCGCTCCGCTCTACGCGAGCTTGGCCGAGACCGACACCGGGGGCGACTTCTCGCTCATCTGGTCACGACGCGCCGCGGAGTGGTCCGTCAAGCACTAAGCCCCGCCAAGGCGGGGCTTTGTCATGTTCAAGTCCGCCGATGCCTAAGCTCTGCCAGCATGAAGTCAAAAAAATGAGGATCCGAGGCCCAGGTGATGTTGACGCGGATGCCTGCCTTGGCAGGTTGGCGCTCCGGCGAAAACACGGTACCAGGTGCGATAAAAATCCCCTGGCGAGCGCCTTCCCGGGCGAGGGCGATGTCATCGACATAGTCGGGAAGTTCCAGATAGACGTAGTATCCACCTGTCGGCTCGGCAAAGAGCTTAAGACCCATCTTCTGAAGGCGGGGAACGACCGTCTCGGTGGCCTGCTGCACACGCTGCGCCAAACGCTTGAGGTGGCGCCGATAGTGACCTTCACTGATCAATCCATGGATCAACCGCTCAATGTGTCCTGAGCTGTTGACTGTCGTCAGCATCTTCAACTCGGCAAGGGAAGCGATAAGGTCGGGGCGCGCGGCGATATAGCCGCAGCGCAGGCTGGCCGACAACGTCTTGGCAAAGGTGCGCACGCAGATGACGTTCCGCAACTGGTCGAGAGGCGCAAGGCCAACGCCACGGACCGTCGGCAGGTCGACGAACGGGTCGTCCTCGACCACCAGCATGTCGCAGCGCGCGGCGATCGTCAGGATCGAGTGAGCCGTCGGCAGGTTGGTCGAGCTGCCGGTTGGATTGTGCGCAAGCGATTGTGTGAAGAACAGCTTCGGACGCTCGCGCTCGGCCTTGCCGGCGAGATCGTCGAGGTCCGGACCGGTCGGCGTCCGCTTCACGCCGATCATGCGGATCTGCGCCAGCTTCAGCTTGGCGAAAAGCGGGTAATAGCCGGGGTCGTCGACCAGCACGGTATCGCCGGCGACGAGGAAGCGGCGTATGATCAGGTCCAGTGCGTGGTTGGCGCCGAATGTCAGCAGGATTTGGTCCGGGCTCGCCTGCACCTCGCGCTCCATGAGGTCGAAGGCGAGGCGCTCGCGCAGCGCCGGCAGGCCCATCGCCGAACCATAGCCGTCGCTGCTGGACCTCTGGTGCCGGCCGAGCAGCCCGAGATGGCGCCGCACTTCCGATTCCTCCATCCATGAGGCGGGCGGCCGCCCGTCGCCGACGCGGATCGAAAAGCTCTCCTCCAACTGCGCATTGAGCAGCGAGGCGATGTCGACCGCTTCCGCGACATGGCGGGGACGCTCGCTCGGCGTCTGCCGGCGACGCTCGGCAACCATGAAGCCGGCGCCGGGCCGCGAAAACGCGATGCCCGCGGATACCAGCCGGTCATAGGCATCGACGATGGTGTTCTTGGAAACGTCGAATTGCTCGGCGGCCTTGCGTATCGACGGAAGCTTGGCGCCGACGGCAATCGAGCCGGTCTCGATGCGCCTTCTGATCTCTGCCGCCACGGCCTCGGCGCGCGTCATCCCAGAACATCCTCCGATGGGCTGCGTGCCCTGATATGGACTGGTACAGTTTGTCGCTGTTTCCTGTAGCTGTACCTTGATAGATGGTATCAGTTAAACGATAGCTGCCTCAACGACAAGCATTCGCAGGGAGGCGATCGTGATGGTGGCTGTCCAGGACAGCGGTGTCGAGCCGCGGCTGAATTCCCGCATCGAGAAATTCCGCGACCTGTCGCCGGCCGATCGCCTGGCGACGGTCGGCGACGCCGCTCGTCTTGGGCAGGCGGATCGCGATGCCTTGCGCGGCGGCGTCCTGCCGCTCGATCTCGCCAACGGCATGATCGAGAATGTGGTCGGCACTTTCGAGATTCCGCTCGGCGTCGCCACCAATTTCACAATTAACGGTCGCGATTACCTCATCCCGATGGCGGTGGAAGAGCCGTCGGTGGTCGCCGCCGCCTCCTACATGGCGCGCATCGCCCGCGGTTGCGGCGGCTTCGAGACATCGAGCACCGCACCGATCATGCGGGCACAGGTGCAGATACTCGGTCTGTCCGATCCGCACGGCGCACGCGCCAGGCTGCTGTCCGCCCGCGACCAGATCATCGCCGCCGCCAACGAGAAGGACCGGGTGCTGATCGGCCTCGGCGGCGGCTGCCGCGAGATTGAAGTGCAGGTGTTCGAGGAGACGCAAGTCGGACCGATGGTGGTGCTGCATCTGCTCGTCGACGTGCGCGACGCGATGGGCGCCAACACGGTCAATACCATGGCCGAGGCAGTCGCACCGATGATCGAGCGCATTTCGGGTGGCACCGTCCGGCTGCGCATCCTCTCCAACCTGGCCGACCTCAGGCTGGCGCGGGCGCGGGTGCGGCTGACGCCGAAGGCACTGGCGACGAAGGAGTTCACCGGCGAGCGTATCGTTGCCGGCATCGTCGAGGCCTGTTCGCTGGCGATCGTCGATCCTTACCGCGCGGCCACGCACAATAAGGGCATCATGAACGGCATCGATCCAATCGTCGTCGCGACCGGCAACGACTGGCGGGCGATCGAGGCCGGCGCCCACGCCTGGGCGGCGCGCGGCGGCCGTTATACGTCGTTGAGCCGCTGGGAGATCGACGCCGCCGGAAACCTCGTGGGGACGCTGGAAATGCCGATGGCGCTGGGCATGGTCGGCGGCGCCACCAAGACGCACCCGGCCGCGCGCGCAGCGCTGAAACTCCTCGGCGTGACCACGGCGCAAGAGCTTGCCGAGGTCACCGTCGCGGTCGGGCTGGCGCAGAACATGGCGGCGCTCAGGGCGCTGGCAACCGAAGGCATCCAGCGTGGACACATGGCGCTGCATGCCCGCAACATAGCCATCGTGGCGGGCGCGAGCGGCGCGAATATCGATGCGGTGGCAAAGGAACTTGCGGCGGATCACGATGTGCGCGTCGATCGCGCCAGGGAAATCCTGCTCAGACTGGGCAAAGAGGAGGCCTGAGCGGTGAGCGAGGCAGCCGCACGCGGAAATCAGGCTCGGCTTTCCAGCCTGCTCAAAAGCCAGGAAGGCATCGTGCTGGTGCTGGCGGTGCTGGCCTTCGTGCTGTTCTCGTTGCTGCTGCCGTCCTTCTTCAGCCCCGGCAACATCCTAGCCCTGATCAGAAGCGTCTCGATTCTCGGCATCCTGGCGCTGGGAATGGCGCTGGTCGTCATCGCCAGGGGCATCGATGTCTCGATGATCGCAACGATGGTGGTGTCGGTGTCCTGGGCCTTCGTGATCGCCCGCTCGGGCTATTCGCTGGAATTCGCGCTGCTGATCGGCGCGCTGTTCGCGGTGGTCGCCGGCGTGCTGATCGGGATGCTGATCGCTTTCGGCGAGGTCGCGCCGATCTTCGCGACGCTTGCCGCCGGCTCCGTCATCTACGGCCTTGGCCGAACCTTCTTCTTCACGCTGGAGATGCAGAATGTGCCGCCAGGCGCCGAATGGTTCTCGCTGATCGGGCAGGGCCGCATCCTCGGCGTCCCGGTGACGGTGGTGGTCTTTGCCATGCTTTGCCTGGCGCTGCATCTGGTGCTCAGCCGCACGCGGTTCGGCTGGCAGACCTATGCCATGGGCAACAATCCGGGCGCCGCCAGGATCACCGGCATTTCCAACCGGCCGATGATCGTCGCGCAATATGCGATCAGCGCGCTGATCGCCTACGGCGCCGGGCTGGTGCTTGCCTCGTCGGCGTCGGCGATCAACGCCCGGCTTTTCAATTCGACGATGATCTACGACATCCTTCTGGTCGTCGTGTTGGGCGGCATCGGCCTGAATGGCGGCCACGGCAAGGTTCGCAACGTCATTCTGGGCACGATCTTCGTCGGCATCCTGCTCAACGGCATGACGATCATGAACATCGCCTACACGATCCAGAACCTGGTCAAGGGCGTGGTCCTGCTTCTGGCCATCGTCATCGACTCGCTCGTCAACCCACGCGACGAGCAGACGTCCCAGCAAGGGGATCTCTGACACCAATTTCAACGCCAAAATGCAATGGGAGGAAACCATGCGACTTCTGAAAACGACAAAGTGGCTGGCCGCGGCCTGCATCGCGCTTGCCGGTATCGTCACCGCCAGCGCCCAGGACAAGGGCCTGGAAAATCCGCGCTCGACGACGTTCCACAAGACGCTGGAAGGCAAGAAGGTCGTCTTCCTGCCGCTGTCGATGGGTTTCGACCTGACCGAAGGCTGGGCGGCGGTGATGCGCCAGCAGGCCAAGCGCCTCAAGTATGATTTCGAGATCCGCGACCCCGCCTGGAGCACCGACGCGGGAACCCGCGCGCTGCAGTCGCTGATCAGCGAGAAGCCGGACCTGATCGTCGCGCACAATCCCGACATCCAGTCCTACGCCCGGTTGCTGGCTCAGGCGCAGGCCGCCGGCATCAAAGTTGTGCAGATCAACCTGGAATCGAACACCCAGACCGATTCGTATGTCGGCGCCGACTGGACCGAGATCGGCGAACAGGCGGCGCAGGCCGTGGTCGACAAATGCAGCCCCGGCAAGGGTGCTTCGACCAAGGTCGCTATCGACACCGGCGTGCCGACGGCGGCATCCGACGTGTTCCAACTCGACGGCATCTACCGTGTCTTGAACCAGCATCCCGACATCCAGGTCGTTTCGCAGCAGGCCACCGAATACAATCCGGAAAAGGCGCGCTCGATCATGGAGACCGTGCTGCAACAGCATCCGGATCTTTGCGGCGCCATCGGCATCTGGGACAATCAGGACACCGGCACGGCGTCTGCGATCCGGCAGGCCGGCAAGGGCGACCAGGTCTTCCTCGTCACAAGCGGCGGCGGCAACAGGGTCGGCTGCGAGAATGTCGAGAAGGGCCTGTTCAATCTCTACATCAGCTACAACGTGCCGCTGCAGGGCGAAATCCTGAATGCGGAGATCGCAAGGCTGCTGCTCTCCGACGGTACCGCCGGCGAGACCAAGACGCTCTATTTCAATCCTCTGACGCAGATCACCAAGGCCAACGTCAACCAGCGCAATTGCTGGACGCTGGACGATCTGAAGTAGGGAATCCTGACTTATGGCCACCAGCGATGCGCTTTCACGGCTGCGGTACCGGCTTTTGCCGGACCGCCTGTTCGGCGAATTGCTGACCAAGAGCTGGATCGACAACGTCATTCCGGCATTGGCGCTGGTGGTCACGATCCTCGTCATGACGTGGATCATCCCTGGCTATTTCTCGGTCGGCAACCTTACCGATCTCGCCCGCCAGGTGTCGGAATTCGGCCTGATCGCACTGGCGCTCACCATCGTCATCCTCTCGGGCGGCATCGACCTCTCGGTCGGCTCGATGTTCGCGCTATGCGTGCTTGCCGCCCTGGTATCGATGAACGTTGCCGGCCTGCCGGTCGGCGTGGCATTGATCGCGACGCTAGCCACGGGCCTCGTCTGCGGGCTGCTCAACGGGGTGCTGATCGGCTATCTCAGGCTGCGCGCCTTCATAACCACTCTGGTGACACTGGTCATCTACCGGGCGCTCTACGACATCATCTTTCCCCGGCTTGCCAGCGCGATCGTCGGCTCGATGCCGGTCTCCCCGACCTGGGACCTGATCGGCTTCGGCACCTTCTACGGCCTGCCCGTCTCCTTCGCCATTTTCGCCGTCATCGCCCTTGGCGCGCATATCGTCCTGTCAAGGCTAAGGCCAGGATGGCGGTTGCGCGCCGTCGGCGGTGCGCGCCGCTCCGCCTACAATGCCGGCATCAACGTCAAGCTGACGGTTTGCCTCGCCTATGTCGCATCGGGCCTGCTGACCGCGATCGCTGCCTTTCTGTTTTCCGCCCGGCTCGGCAGCACCGGCGCCGACACCGGCATAGGGCTGGAGATTTCCGTATTGACCGCCGTGGTGCTTGGCGGCGTTTCGCTGGGTGGCGGCCGCGGTTCGGTCGGCAATGCGGTGATCGGCTCCATCCTGGTGCTGATCCTGACCAGCGGCCTCATCCGCCTGTCGATGCCCGGCTCGGTCAACCAGCTGATCCTCGGTCTGGTGCTGATCGCCGCCGTGCTGTTCGACGCCAAATGGGTGAAGAACCGCGGCAAGCTGTTGAGCAAAGTCTATGTCTCGCCGACCTATCTGAAGCTGCCGAATTTGACGCCGCCGACCGGAACCGACGTGCTTGCCGTCAATGACAGGCTTGGCGCGGCGGAGCTCATAGGGCTTGGCGCGGTCGAAGGTCCCGAGGACGTCGTCCTCGACCGCGACGACAATCTCTATACCGGTACGCGGCACGGTACGATCGTCCGTTTCCTCGCGCCCGACTATGCGCGCAGCGAGGTCTTCGCCCGTATCGGCGGTCATCCGCTGGGGCTGGCCTTCGCGCCGAATGGCGACCTGCTCACCTGCGTCGGCGGCATGGGCGTCTACCGCGTCTCGCCGGACGGGACGGTGGCGAAGGTCACCGACGAAACCAATCGCAGCCTGCTGTCGGTGATCGACGATTCGCGGCTGAGGCTTCCCGACGATCTCGACATCGCGCCGGACGGGCGCATCTTCTTCAGCGAAGCGACGATCCGCTACGAAATGTCTGAATGGGCGGTCGATGCGCTGGAGGGCAGGGGCAACGGCCGGCTGATCTGCCACGATCCGAGGACCGGCTCGACCCGCACCATATTGCGCGGCCTGATCTTTCCCAACGGCGTCACCATTTGCCGCGACGGCCAGTCGCTGCTCTTTGCCGAGACATGGGCGTGCCGCATCAGCCGCTACTGGTTCGACGGACCGGACAAGGGCAAGCGTGAAATCTTCCTCGACAATTTGCCAGGCTATCCCGACAATCTCAACCGCGGCTCCGACGGAACCTACTGGATCGCGCTGCTCGGCATACGCACCAGAACCTTCGATCTCGCCATGCGCAAGCCGGGTTTTCGCCGCCGCATGGCCAAGCGGATCGCCGCCGACGAATGGCTGTTCCCCAACATCAATCGCGGCTGCGTGCTGCGCGTGTCGGAAACCGGCGAGATCATCGACGCGTTGTGGGACGAGGCCGGCGAAAACCATCCCTCGATCACCTCGACCTGCGAGCACAAGGGCTGGCTCTATCTGGGCGGCGTCTCCAACAACCGCATCGGCCGCGTTCGCATCGAAGGCGCCGATCCGCAATGGACGGCGCATGACGATTACTGGGGGAAGCGCTGATGGCGGGGTTAGGCACGTTCGTCCGCCGGCTGTTTTCGGCTGATGATGCCGGCATCAGCGTGCCGGCCATGGACGGCGTCTTCAAACCGGACAACCGTCTGGAAGAGGCGGAGCGGCTGCTGTCGCTTCCCGCCATCGACAATCTCGTTGCGTCGCCAGCGAGACTGCTGTGCAGCAGCGGCAACACGCTCTTCCGGATCGACCTTGGGAGAGCGGGCGCTTCGGCGGTAGCAATAGCGGAGTTCGCGGCGCCGATCAGCTTTGTCGCATCCGCGCCCGATGGCCGCCTTGCCGTCGGCATCGAGGGTGAGGGCCTGCAAATCGGGCAGCCGGGCACCTGGAGGCGCATCGGCTTGCCAGGCGGCGTGGCGTCCTGCCTCACCGCCGGGCTCTTTACCGTGGATGGCTCGCTCTACCTGTGTGTCGGCTCGCGCAAGCATCCGGCGCGCGACTGGAAGCGCGATCTGATGGAGGGCGGCAGCAGCGGCGTCGTGCTCGCCATCGATCCGGACAGCGGCTCCCAGCGTGAGCTTGCAGCCGGATTGGCATTTCCCAACGGCGCGGTCATGCTCGGCAACGGCCGTCTGGCGATCAGCGAAAGCTGGCGCCATCGTATCGTCGCCCTTGATCCGAAATCCCCCCATCCGGTGGCGATCCTGGAAAATCTGCCGGCCTATCCGTCGCGCCTGTCACCCGCTTCCGATGGCGGCTTCTGGATGGCGCTGTTCGCGCCGCGCCGCCAGCTTCTCGAACTGGTGCTGCGCGAGGACGATTATCGCCGCGAGATGATGGCGACGATCGATCCCGGCGAATGGATCGGGCCGGAACTCGCCGGATCGGCGCGGCCGGACCAGCCGCTGAGCCAGGGCTCGGTCCGGCAGATGGGCGTGCTGAAGCCGTGGGCGCCATCGCGCTCCTACGGCCTCGTCGCGCGCTGCGACGACAGCGGCCGGCCCAGCGAAAGCTGGCACAGCCGCGCCGACGGCAGCATGCATGGCGTCACCTCCGTCTGTGAGCATGGCGGCAGCGTCTACGCCGCCTCGCGCGGCTCCGGCACGCTGCTGCGCCTGCCCGGCGCGACATCCGGTGGAGCCCGGCATGGCTGATCCCCACGCGGCCGAGATCGTCCGGTTCCGCAAGGCCACCAAGGCGTTCGCCGGCAACGCGGCGGTGCGCGACGTCGATTTCACGCTGCGGCAAGGCGAGGTCCATGCGCTGCTCGGCGAGAACGGTGCGGGGAAGTCGACGTTGACCAAGGTGCTGGCCGGCCTCTACCCGCTGACGTCGGGCGAGATGCTGATTGACGGCAAACCGGTTGGCTTTTCCTCGCCCGCCGATGCCATGAAGCACGGCATCGCCATGGTGTTCCAGGAAACCAATCTCATCCCGTCGATGAATGTCGCCCAGAACATCTTCCTCGGCGAGGAGAGCTTCTTCAACCGGTTGCGCGGCATCAACATCAAGGCGCAGCAGCATCTGCAGCGGCTGAACTTCCATGTCGAGCCGACCGCGCTGGTGTCGACGCTCGGCGCCGCCAAGAAGCAGATGGTCGAGATCGCCCGCGCGGTTCACCACAAGGCCCGCATCTTCATCTTCGACGAGCCGACGGCGACGCTGACGCCGGAGGAAAAGCAGCACTTCTTCGCCCTGGTCGAGCGGCTGAAAGGCGAGGGCGCTTCCATCATCTTCATTTCACACGCGCTGGAAGAGGCGCTGTCGATCGCCGACCGCATCAGCGTGCTGCGCGACGGCGCGCTGATCGTCACCGACGATGCGCGCGATCTCACCCGCGAGAAAATCGTCCAGGCGATGGTTGGCCGGCAACTGACCGATGCGCTCTATGGCGACGATGCCGCCAAACGCGTCGCGCGCCGCCCGGGCGAAAAGGTGCTGGCGCTCGAGAACGTCTCGATGGGTAAGGCGGTGCGCAGCGCCACGCTGTCGGTCTTTGCCGGCCAGGTGACCGGGCTGTTCGGCCTGGTCGGTGCCGGCCGCACCGAAATGATGAAGATCGCGGCGGGCGTTTTGAAGCGTGACTTCTTCCATGGTGGCCGCATCACGCTGCGCGGCGAGGTGGTGCACTTCCGCGTGCCACGGCAGGCCGTGCGGCGCGGCGTCGCCTATATCACCGAGGACCGCAAGCTCGACGGCCTATTCGACACGATGGACATCGCCCAGAACGTATTCCTCGGCAAGCTGGCCAAAGGCTCCAACCCGGTCTCGGTAATCGGCCTTGGCGAAGCGCGCCGGCAATCGGCCGAATGGATCGAGACGATGAAGGTCCGCACGATCGGCGCCAATGCTCGGGTGGTCGAGCTTTCCGGCGGCAATCAGCAGAAAGTGGTCATCGCCAAATCGCTAATCCAGGCGCCGTCGCTGATCATCTTCGACGAGCCGACGCGCGGCGTCGATGTCGGCGCCATCGCCGAGATCCATCAGATTATCGAGCGGCTTGCCGATGCGGGCGCGGCCGTCGTCGTTATTTCGTCCTATCTGCCTGAAATCCTCAATCTGTCGGACCGCATCCTGGTGGCGCGCCAGGGCCGTATCGTCGAGGAGATGACCATCGACGAGGCCTCCGAAGAAAAGATCATGTATGCCGCCGTCCATTGAATCGCCCGGTGGGGATCGGCAGGCCACGATCGTCGAAGTCGGTCCGCGCGACGGCCTGCAGAACGAAAAGCGGCTGGTCTCGACCGGGCAGAAGCTGCGCCTGATCGGCATGCTGGCCGATTGCGGCTTCGCCCGCATCGAGGCGACGGCTTTCGTCTCGCCGAAATGGGTGCCGCAGATGGCCGATCATGATGAGGTCATGCGGCGCGCTGTGCGGCGTCCGGGGCTTATGCTGTCCGCGCTGGTGCCCAACGAGCAAGGTGCGCGGGCCGCGATCTCGGCCGGCGCGCAGGAACTCGCGGTCTTCACCAGCGCCTCCGAGACGTTTTCGAAACGAAACACCAATTGCACCATCGAGGAAGGGCTGGCTCGTTTTGTGCCAGTGATCGCGCTGGCCGCCGAGCATTCCTTGCCGGTGCGGGGCTATGTCTCCTGTGCCGTCGATTGTCCCTATGAAGGCCCGATCGAACCCGGCGCGGCCGCGAGAGTTGTCGCGCGCCTGCGCGATCTCGGCTGCGCCGAAATCGCCGTTGCCGACACGATCGGCAGGGCGACACCCGAGCGCGTGCATGCCATGGTGCTGGCAACCCTCGAAGAAGCAGAGGCTGCGCGGCTGGCCGGGCATTTCCACGACACCGGCGGCCTGGCGCTCGCCAACGTCGATACCGCCTGGGACCTCGGGCTCAGGGTGTTCGATGCCGCTGCCGGCGGGCTAGGCGGCTGTCCCTACGCGCCCGGTGCGGCCGGCAATCTTCGCAGCGGCGCGCTGGTGGCGCACCTTGCGTTGAAAGGGATTTCCACCGGCATAAATCGCGAATTGCTGGCCGGCATCGAAACCATGCTTGCCGAGGGTAAGTTTTTCGCCGAGCCATAAAACCACGACAACCCCGCAGCAAGTTTGCCTGAAATCAGTGCCGTCCCGATCTTCGGGGCTGGCGTCTCGGAAAATGCGACACGAGCTATATATTGCTGCCTTGGCTGCCCGCTCGGCTTAGAAAAATTTGACGAGGCATCGAATTTTTGGCGCGCGTGCCGCCCTTGTTGTGAACGTCAGTACCAATGCCCCGATCGCCTTCACACCGAATGGAGAGTGTCGGCGATCGTTCCCATCAGGTTCTGCATGTCGATCCGCATTGGCTGATTGATCGCTTTCGGCCCGAAGAGGTCCTTGTACAGTTCTACAATCAGGGACGGACTGGGCTTCCTGGAAGCTTTTCGAACTTTGCGTCGCGCCTCAGCCCCGTCAGGAAGTCGATGCCTCCTCAAATTTTCCCCAATACCGAATCTAAGTGACAATTTGTCCCATAAGCACTCGCACCTCCGTCGAGACCATTCGCGAACTACATTCTCGGTTCAACACGCAACATCTCTTCGCGCGAGTGACCGGCCTCTCAAGCACCGACCTATCGCTGATCCGCTGCAGCACTCTTTGCGGCCATAGCCGATCCGTTGTAGGCGTGCATCTGCGCCAGCTTCGCCATGCGCTGGGCGGCTTCCGCGAGCGCCGAGCAATGCTGCTTGAAGTTTTGCTCTATGATCTGACCGTAGGGTCCCGTAAGTCCCACCGCGTACATCACCTCACCGCTCGTCGGCCTTATCGGAAATGCGATCGAGCCTAAGCCCGGAACATGCTCGGCCAGGTCCATGGCATAGCCCTGCTGCCGAACCTCCGCCAATTCCCTGGTCAACTCCGCGATCTTCGTTTTAGTCCGATCGGTATAGCTGCGCAGCTCGGTCGCCAGGATCCTGTTCACGGTCTCCTGCGGATGAAACGCAAGGATCGCCTTGGCCGAAGCGGTCGCATTTACAGGCATGGCCATACCCGGCATGACATAGGTCCGGACCGGAGTGTCGGGCGCGACGCAGGTGACCGAGCGCACCTCGGTACCGTCGAACTTCGACAGGAACGCCGACTGGCCGGTGCGGTCGGCCAAATCCTGAAGCGGTCGCTGCGCGAGCGTCGTCAGCCAGCCGCTATCCGGAGACATCTGTAGCAGCTGCAGCAAGCGATCGCCGAGGCGGTATGTCCGATTGCGAACGCTCTCGGCGGTGATCATTCCGCTTTCGATCAAGGCATGCAGCAGCCTGTTGATCGTGGTTTTGGGCAGTCCAAGCGTCGTTTCGAGCTCGATCGCCGTCAAGCCATGCTCGAACGGCGCGACCGTTTCCATGATCGAGATGTAGCGCTCGAGGGGACTGTCCTTGGCGCTCGGCTTCTTCGATTTCGTATTCAAGGGCACCTACGCCGATCTGACAATTGCGACTGCAAGAAGGTTATCGTTCAAAACAGACATGAGGGGCAAGGTCGGTCTCTCGTTATCCCGCCGCGCGTCGAGTCCGAGGGGCTCCGTAGAATAGCCGAAGGCCGCACGCCCTCGACTGTCGGGCTCCGCCAGGTAACCCGAACCCGAAATCTCCTCACGAATAATACCGAAATTCGGTATTATTTCCATTTTATGGTCCCCTCGATTGACTCGCAAGCCAAATCCTGATTATCGGGATAAATACCGATTTTCGGAGGAACTTGAAATGGCTGAACTCCCGCGTGTGACCTACTCGAACATCGGGGTGGATTTTTCCCCTGTTCACGCTCACCTCGATGCAATGATCCCGGATTTCGAGAAGAACACACTGGGTCGCGAGTGGTCGACGCCGTTTGCGACTGGCGCTCGGAAAGAGATCCTGAGCCCTATCGACAAGAAGATCTCTCTCGGCAAGTTCCCGGTTTCAACCCCGTCAGACGTCAAGTCCGCGATCCAGGCAGCCCGGGCCGGCGCGAAGACCTGGAACCGTTCGACGCTGGACGATCGCCTTGCATTCGGCGCCCGCTGGCGAGAGGCACTGGCGGAGCGGAAATATGACCTCGGTTTGGCGGCGCTCTACGAGATCGGAAAGTCCCGCATCGAGGCAGTCGGCGAAGCCGAGGAATGCCTCGACATGGTCGAGTACTACGCATCGGAGATGAAGGCGAACAACGGGTTCGTCCGGCCCATGAACGTGTTGGTCGAAAACGAGACTGCTACGAGCGTCATGAAGCCCTATGGCGTCTTCGCGGTCATCGCTCCTTTCAACTTTCCGCTCGCCTTGTCGATCGGCATGGTCACGGGTGCGCTGTTGACAGGCAATGCGGTGGTCTACAAGCCGTCGCCGGGTTGCGCGCTGACCGGACTGCTGATTGCCGAAACGCTTCGCAAAGCGGGCTTGCCCGAAGGTGTTTTCAACATCGTGCTTGGCGATGGAGAGGTGGGGCGCCTTCTTGCCACCGACAACGGCATCGACGGCGTTGCATTCACCGGCTCCCATAAGACCGGCATGAGCATCTTCCGTCATATGGCAACGCTGCCCCACATGAAGCCCGTCATCGCCGAAATGGGTGGCAAGAACCCCGCCTACGTGACGAGCAAGGCCGACCTCGACCGCGCGGCGCAGGGGGTGGCGCGCTCCGCTTTTGGCCTGCAAGGCCAGAAGTGCTCCGCATGCTCGGTCGTGTATGTCGACGAGAAGGTCAAGGCGGAATTCATCGAGAAACTGGTAGCGTTCGCTGGAAAGCTGGTGGTCGGAGATCCTCGTAAGGCCGAGACCTTTATGGGCCCTGTCTATGGCGACGCCACAGTCGGCCGTTTCCAGGCAGCGCTGTCGGAAGTCGAGGGCAAAGGCAAGGTGCATTTTGGGGGCGCCGCCCTGGGCCAGGGATTTGCGAACAACTACGTCCTGCCGACGGTCGTCGAACTTGATGGTCCGGGCCGGCTGACCCGCGACGAACTCTTCATGCCTTTCGTGGTCGTCCGCGGTTTTGATAGTCTCGATGCCGCGATCGAAGAGGGCAACGACATCGCCTACGGATTGTCGGCCGGCATCTTTACCAACGACCAAAAAGAGTTGCGTCACTTCCTCGACACCGCCGAAGCGGGGGTTCTCTATGCCAACCGTGCGAGCGGCGCAACGACGGGTGCATGGCCAGGCGCGCAGCCATTCTGCGGCTGGAAGGGCACCGGGGTCAGCGGCAAGGGCGGTCTCGGCTCCTGGTTCCTGCCACAGTACCTGCGCGAGCAGAGCCACACGATCATGACCAAGTGATCGAAAGAGGTCGCGCCCTTCGTCGCGGCCATCCAAGGCTGTCTCCTTCATCGGTTTACAAGATTATGCGCCACTATCCAGATTCAATGCCGAAGTCCCGCGAGATGTTCGAACGGGCCCGCAAGGTCATGCCGGGAGGAAACACCCGGACAACGGTCTTCATCGACCCGTTTCCGATCTATGCCCAGCGCGGCGAGGGCTGCCGCGTCTGGGACGTCGATGGAAACGTCTACTACGACTGCATCAACAATTTCACGGCCATGATCCATGGCTACGGCCATCCCGCCGTCACGGCCGCGGTGGTGGACCAGATGCCCCGCGGATCGGCTTTCGGAGCGCCCACCGAGAGCGAACTTGATCTTGCTGAACTGTTGGTGGAGCGCCTTCCGTCAGTCGAGCAGGTTCGCTTCGCCAACTCCGGCACGGAAGGCGTCATGATGGCGATCAAGGCGGCTCGGGCGTTCACCGAGCGGTCGAAGATCGTCAAGATCGAAGGTGCCTACCATGGCTCCTACGACTTCGCGGAAGTCAGCCTGGACAGTTCGCCCGCCAACTGGGGCGACATGCCTGCCTCAACTGCATACGCGAAAGGCACGCCGAAGGGAGTTCTCGATGATGTCATCGCGGTGCCGTTCAACGATACGGAGGCGCTGCGTGCCGTCTTCGACGCGCATGGCGACACGATAGCGGGTGTTCTGATCGACCCGATGCCGAACCGCGCCGGACTTATTCCCGCGCGAAAGGATTATCTCGACGCGATGGTCGAGATCGCTCATGCCGCCGGCTCGCTGGTGATCCTCGACGAGGTGATCTCGCTCCGCCTTGGCTATTCGGGGGCGCAGGGCCTGTGGAGCATCACGCCCGATCTGACGGCTCTCGGCAAGATCATCGGCGGAGGATTCCCGGTCGGCGCCGTCGGCGGCCGCGCCGACGTGATGGCGGTGTTCGATCCAACACGAGGCAAGCCTGCATTGCCGCATGGCGGCACCTTCACCGCGAACCCGGTGACGATGCGAGCCGGTCTGGCGGCGATGCGCGCGTTGACCCCGGCTAGCTTCGCGCATCTGGACGCTATCGGCAGCCTGCTTCGCGAGGGCATCACGGCCTCGCTTGCTCGCCATGGTCTCAACGGGCAGTGCGTCGGTCTCGGCTCGCTCTTCAAAGTTCATTTCACGGCGTTGCCGATCACGGACTACCGGTCAGTCTATCCGGGTGCGTCCGAACGCATGAAGCTCGACCTGTTCCACAAGGGTCTGCTCGACCGCGGCGTGCTTTCGGCGAGTTACGGACTCTTCGCGCTTTCCACCTCCATGACCGAGGAAGACGCACGCGAGATCCTTTCCGCAATCGACGGCGCCCTCGCAGCAATCGCTCCGAAGCAATGACGTAGCGCGTCCAGCGCCGGATCCATCCGGCACGGGACGAGCAGCAACAGATGGAAGTCACATGACAGCTTCTCCTCACGTCGTCGTCATCGGTGCGGGTACCCTCGGTATGTGTTCTGCGCACGCGCTCGCGGAACAGGGCGCTCGCGTCACCGTCATCGACGCACGATCCATTGCGTCAGGATCCAGCGGCCGCTCGGTCGGGGTCGTTGGGACACAGCTCACGGATCCGTTCGAGATACAGCTGCGCATGCAATCGGTGCAGCGCGTCCGCCGGTGGCAAGAGCGCCTCGGTCTCGGCTTCAGCCCTATCGGCTACCTGCGTCTGGCGCGCACCTCCGAGCAGATGGAACTGTTCGCGCGCTCGGTGGAGATCCAGCGCGATGCCGGCTTCAGATCCAGGGTCTACCAGGCGAACGAGCTTCAGCAACTCGTGCCGCACTTGAGTTCAGATGGGCTCGAAGGCGGCATCTTCGGGCCGGACGACGGCTTCCTCGATCCCCACGAAATGTGCACGCTGCTGGCGCAACAGGTGAAGAAGCTCGGCTCCGAGGTTTTCCAGTTCCGCAAGCTGCTTGGTGCCGCGCGGACATCCGGTGGCTATCGGTTGGACACCAGCAAAGGGCCGATCGGCTGCGACTTCGTCGTGAATGCGGCAGGCGCCTGGGCGCCACGCGTTGCCGAGATGCTCGGACAGACGCTACACATCCACCCCGAGCGCCACGAGGCGCTGACAATCCACTTGGACGCGCCGCTCCCGTACACAATGCCGATGGTCATGGATCTGGTGAACGGGCAGGGCACCGGACTCAACTTTCGGCACGAGAAAGCGAGCGAGCTCATCGCCGAGATACACAAGGTAAGTTCGCCGTCGCCCGAAGATCCGGACAACTACAACGAGCAGTGCGAGGAAGGGTCCAAGGTCATGCTGGCCGAGATGCTGATCGAACGCCTGCCTGATCTGCCGGGCGCCCGGCTCGGCCGGGGTTGGGCAGGCCTCTACCCTGTCACCGCCGACCACCGTCCCTATGTCGGACCAGTCGATCAGTCGGAGCCCGGTCTGATCACCGCGGCCGGTGCGGGCGGCTACGGGATTCAGCTTGCGCCGGTGATTGGGCTGATCGTCGCAGACTGGGTGCTCAAGGGCTCACCCGCATCGATCCCAGGCACCGAAAGTCTCGCTCCAACTCCGGAAAGAAACGTTCCGGGCACACATACTGCGGCGGCTTGACCAGTGGGACACCGGCGTTAGCGCAAGGACAAAGAAGCCATGCCCGAGGCAGAAAATATCGTACGCATCAAGAACATCAACGTGATCTATGGCGGCCATCACGCCGTGAAGAACGTCTCGCTCGACATCACGCGCGGCGAGGTCGTGGCGATCGTCGGACCCAGCGGCGCGGGAAAGAGCACGCTGCTGCGTGCGATCAACATGCTCGAACAGCCGTCATCCGGCACCCTTGAAGTGGGTGCCATCCGGTTTTCGGTCGACCGCAATCTGTCCGCCGGAGAGCTGCTGAGTCTCCGACGTTCCACCGGGATGGTTTTCCAGTCCTTCAACCTGTTTCCGCACATGACCGTGCAGCGCAACATTTCGCTGCCGCAGATGCGGGTTCTGGGGCGCACCAAGGAGCAGGCGGACGCGCGCACCGCCCAATTGCTCGAACGCGTACACCTTACGGACAAGGCGCAAGCCTATCCGGCGCGCCTGTCGGGTGGCCAGCAGCAGCGTATCGCGATCGCACGCGCCCTGGCTCTTGACCCCAAGGTGATGCTCTTCGACGAACCCACGAGCGCCCTGGATCCCGAACTCGGGCTTGAGGTGTTGGCCGTGATGCGCGAGCTCGCCCAGGAAGGCATGACAATGATCATCGTCACGCACGAGATCGCCTTTGCCGCAGACGTCGCCGACCGCGTAATCGTCATGGCTAATGGAGAGATCATCGAGCAGGGTCCGCCTGATGCCGTGATCCGCAATCCGTCGTCGCCCCGCACGCGGCAGTTCTTCCGTGCCGTGGTCGATCGCAGATGATCGACCTGCTGGTTTCACTGCTCAGAGGCGTTCCGGCCACGCTGCTGGTGACCTTCGGCGCTTTCGGAGTCGGGGCCATCGCAGCCATGCCGCTGGTGCTGATGCGACGTTCCCGGTTGCTTCTGCTAAGCGCGCCGGCGCGCCTATACATCGACGTTGTCCGAGGAATCCCGCCGATCGTCTGGCTGTTTATTATTTTCTTCGGATTGGGCAGCGGAGTGATCGTTCTCAGTTCATATCAGGCTGCCATCCTGGGCATGGGGTTGGTATCAACGGCCTATCTCGCCGAAATCTATAGGGGTGGCTTCCTGGCCCTCTCGAAGGGCCAGCGGGAGGCGTCCACGGCGCTCGGTATGTCGCGCCTGGATACGCTGCGCTATATCCTGGCGCCGCAGGTCCTGCGCGTCTCGGTTCCACCCATGGCGACCTTCCTTGTTAGCCTGCTCAAAGACACGACCGTGGCCTCCACGATCGGTGTCCGCGACGTGATGATGTACGCATCGCAGCAGGCTCAAGGCGGCGGCGGCGGCTTCGCGCCGTTCATTTTCGCGGCGCTTCTCTACATCGTGCTGTCCATACCCGTTGTCGTGTTGGCACGCGCCGTGGACGGGCGGCTGCGCTCAAGGGGGCAAGCGAAATGAGCGAGATGCTGGCTAACTGGCTGGACTGGTCGCCCCAGCTTTTCCAAGGAGCTATTGTCAGTCTTCAGTTGGCGGGCCTGGCGCTGCTGTTCGGATTGCCTACCGGCCTCGTTCTTGCGCTTGCCTCTTCCTCTGGAAACAGGCTCGTCCGCTATTTCGCGGTGGTATTGGTCGAGATCGGGCGTGGTGCGCCTGCACTCGTCGTCCTGCAGATGGTCTACTATGGATTGCCTGCTTCCGGGATGACCGTAAGTGCCTTCACCTCTGGCGTGATTGCGTTGGCGCTAACGACAGGCGCCTACACCAGCGAGATCCTTCGCGCCGGTCTGAACGCGGTTCCGCATTGTGAGATCGAGGCGGGCTGGGCGCTCGGCATGACCCGCCGGGACATCCTGCGCTTCGTAGTGATCCCCCAAGGAATCCTGTTCGCAATACCCGCACTGATGGGCTTTGCCATTCTCATCTTCCAGGCGACGGCCCTTACATACACGATCGCCATCCCCGAACTTCTGGCGCGCGCCTATCGCGTGGGTGCGGCCACCTACCTCTACCTCGATGTCCTGATCTTGGCGGGCCTGTTCTATCTCGCCATCACCGTCCCGTTCGGGTGGCTGGTCTCGTACACCGAACGTAGGCTGGGCAGCCATCTCGGCTGACCTGCAATCAAAAACCATCAATGTCAGAGGAGAGCACAGTGAAAAATTGGAGTAAGATTATCTCGGCCGCGGCCATTGCTACGGCCTTGGGTGCCAGCGTCGCGTCCGCACAGGATTGCAAGCCGCAGCACGTTTTCGAAACCGTGTCAGCGGGCAAACTCACAGTCGCGCTTACCAACACCGCTCCGTATTCGCTCGAAAAAGACAGCGGCATCGCGGGTATCGACGGCGATCTCGTGAAGCGTTTTGCCAAGGAGAACTGCCTGGAGATCGCTTATGAGATCTTCACATATCCAGGCGCGGTTTCCGCAGTTCAGTCGCGGCGCGCGGACATCGCGCTTGGCGGCTTCTATCGTACCGCCGCCCGCGCCAAGGTCGTCGCTCTGTCTACGCCGGTCTATCTCGACCAACTGTCCGTCACCTCGACCAACGGCATTGATACTGTCGATGGTCTGCTGGGCAAGAAGGTCGGCACCGTTGAAGGATATTTATGGGTCCAGGACATGGAGAAGCTTTACGAAGGCTCCAAGACCTATCCGTCGTCGCTGAACCTCGCGCAGGACCTTCATGCCGGTCGTATTGAGGCGGCGCTCGACGGCTTCGGCTCCGCTGTCATTCAGAACGAAGGACAGAATTATAAGGTAAATGCGCTGAAACAAGATCCGCGCATCGATGCGACCATGAACCCGTCGCAGACCGCCTTCCTGCTGGACAAGAGCAACGAGGATCTTGCGAAGGCCGTTGACACGTCCCTAGAAGCTTACCGCAAGGATGGCGCGATCGCGGAAGCGCTCAAGGCTTACGGGCTGGATCCGTCAGCCGCAGATGTCGGTGACGCCCGCGTCATCGAGTAAGCCGCTGGTATGAATGGCCGCTCCGCCTGTGCCTCCCGTTTTTAGGAAGAAAACCGAGCGAGGCGGGCGGCCTGGACGTTTGCTGCGCGGCTGCGATCCGAGCGTGTGCTAAATGCCTGCCGTCGACTACGTCGCCCCCGATGCCTACATCAATTCGGACGCCGGCAGGATCATGGCCTCGCCGGGCGACCAGATGTCGATTGAGCCGCAGGATCCAGCCTGACGAATGGGACGTGGCAGTGCTGGTCGATTGGCTTCAGCGCGAGACACTGGCGACTGTCAGCTCGCCGACCTCATCCAAGGCGAGGAGCTTCCCTCGCTTTTACGCCCGTTCCTGCTGTGCAGAGCAGTGCCGCTGGCTCGCACCTTGGCTATAGAGCTTCTATCAACGCGCAGTGTGCATGATCGCATCTGTGGGGCGCGGGAGGTTTCGAGGAGAACACGATCTGGCATTTGAAGTTTGCTCCTAGGGCAGCGCCTGCTTTGACGAGCTTCGCCAACGCAAGTCTTGCGGCCTTCCGAGAGAAGATTGTCGCCGGTAGTGACGAAGAGCGCGAAAACTTATTGCGCAAGCTTGACTGCGGCGCTGGCGCACCGGCGGAAGTCTGCTGTTCGGGCTTCGTGCTGGCCGTTGCTCGCGCCAACCGTGGCTAAGTTCGCCGTCCCATCCACTCTTCACGCCGTTCAGCATCGAACGCCTGCCGAGCCTTCGCGGCCCATAGATCTCGTGCATGCTCGCCTTCAGCGCTCTGCAATTTGTCGGCCGCCTATCCCGCTGGTTGCCTTTGCCAACGAGGCCAAGCCTCTTCAGGCCATCCGCGCGAGATCAACCGGTTCGACCTTGACGGGCAGGCCGTGCACCGCAGCGGCATGAGCCAGAATGAGTTTTACAAAACCGATATCGATGCCTAGCGTCATCGGTCCAGCACCTTGGGCAGCCCGGTCACGGCCGAAACGAATGAGCCGCTCGCGATCGAGAGCCGCGATGTTGCACTTGCCGAGATGTCTTTGGAGCAAAGCGAGGGCCGCGGCCTTGGAGCGGCGAGGGGACTTGCCTACATCGCACATGTCGTCGATATGAAGGTCGATGAGTTCGCCGAAGGTTTTCAGGCGCGCTGTTCGAGACTTTGCCGGTGTCTCACCGCGATCGACTTGGCGCTAGGTTTCGGTTGCCCAGCGCCTGGCGTCGTCTCGGCGCAGAAAAGTCTCGCTGACGTAGCGACCTTTGCGACGGACCTGGACACGCCAGGACCCGGACGAGAGCTTTGTGTAGGTGGCCTTTTTTTCGTGTGCGCTCCGTGTGCACTGAGAGCGTGGCGAAAAAGGGTCGTATTCTGGCGTAAAATCGTGTGCACTCGGCAGGTTCGAACGATTTGATGTTAAAGAAAAAATGCTGAAAAATCAAGATCATAAAGTGGCCGTGGCCCCGATGATGGACTGGACGGACCGGCATTGCCGGTTCTTCCACCGCCAGCTGACAAGCCATGCGCTGCTTTACACCGAGATGGTGGTGGCCGACGCGGTCATCCATGGCGCGCGCGAGCGGCTGATCGGCTTCGATGCGGTGGAACATCCGGTCGCGCTGCAGCTCGGCGGCTCGGATCGTGAAAAGCTCGCCGAGGCTGCCCGCATTGGCGAGGCCTTTGGCTATGACGAGATCAACCTCAATGTCGGCTGTCCGTCAGACCGCGTCCAGTCGGGCACGTTCGGTGCCTGCCTGATGAAAGTGCCGGACCTCGTCGCCGGCTGCATCGCGGCGATGAAAGCGGCGGTGAAGATCCCCGTGACCGTTAAATGCCGTATCGGCGTCGACGAGCAGGATCCGGAGCCGGCCCTGGATGCGCTGGCGGATGGGGTTTTCGATGCCGGCGCCGACGCGTTGTGGGTGCATGCACGCAAGGCGTGGCTGGAAGGGCTGAGTCCCAAGGAAAACCGAGACATCCCGCCGCTCGATTACAGCAGAGTCTATCGACTGAAGGCAAAAAAGAATAACAAATTCATAGGTCTAAATGGTGGAATTCAGTCGATTGAAGAGGCGCAGAAGCATCTCGGTCATGTCGATGGCGCGATGCTTGGCCGCGCCGCCTACCACACGCCCGGCATTCTGGCCGGCGTCGATGCCGCTTTCTACGGCGTCCAGTCCGAGCCGTTCGATTTCGCCGCGCTGATCGATGCGATGGCGGACTATGCGGCACGCCATATCGAGCAGGGTGGGCGGCTTGGCCATGTCACCCGCCATATGGTCGGACTGTTCCATGGCCTGCCCGGTGCGCGCCGCTACCGGCAGATCCTGTCCACGGACGCGACAAAACCCGGGGCCGGCCCGGACGTGCTGAAGACGGCTTACGCGGCCGTCGAGTTCGGTGGCGCAGCAGCCGAAGCGGCTTGAGCTTCGGGGATCAATCCCTGAGGATCATGCGGTCGCCGCGCACGTCAAAACCCGACAATGAACCGATGAAGTTCATGCCGAGCAGGCTCTGGCTGAGCATGCCGGGTGCGGCGATCATCACCGACATATCCCTGCGCATGATGCCGCCGATCGCAATCTGATCGGTTTTCACGGCCGCGGCGCGTGCCATGCCGTTGGCGGTCGAAACCGGTATGGTGTAGTTGAGCGCCGCTGGATTGAATCCGGCGGCCTGCGCATCCTGCGACGTCAGCACGGTGCTGGTTGCGCCGGTATCCACCACGGCCCGGACCGGGTTCCCATTGATCAGGATGCGCGCTTCGAAATGGCCGTTGTCCGCCTTGTCGAGCGTCACCGTGGCGTGGCCGTCCTCGACGCCAAGCGCAAGCGGGCTGCCGGGAACAAGGCCCGCGGTCACCCGGCTGGCGACATCCTGCAACTCATAGCGATACTGGTAGCCGGCGATCAGCGCGAGTGCGATCGCCGCCCAGGCGCCGAGATTGCGGGCCATGGCGCCCAGGGGTCGGCCCGAGCGAAGCAGGCCGGCGCCGATAAGGGCGCCAAAGGCACCGAGCCAGATCAGCCGGCTGAAATCGTTGTTCTCGACGCCGAGCGTGCTGCCGGCGGAATCATTGAGCATGAGCAGGACTGCTCCCACCCCGATCGCGGCCATCAAAATCCAGAACAACCGGCTCATCCGCACCTCACGATAGCGCGTCGCGTTCGCGCGCCATACGGGTGCGGCGAGTTTCCCGGCGCGGCCGGCGTTCGACCGTCTCCAGCCGGGCCGGCAATTGCGCCATGACGCTGCGGCGCGTTTCCGTCGTCATCCCGATCCAGGCGCCGATTTCCTCGCGCGTGCGACCGCAACCGAAACAGAAGCCGGTTTTCATGTCGATCGAACAGACCAGGATGCACGGGGATTCGATGGCCGTCATGACTTTCTCTTGGGCTTCCATCCGGAATCCCTTGTTCCACCTCCACATGGTGCAATGGCAAAGCCAATGCAAGCCCTCGCGATTGCGCCCTTCGGGGCCGGCTTTGCGGCAAATGCAGGCCCATCATCCCGGAGGTTGTGCCAACCCCGCAAGGCGGCTATGCCGCTCACCAACTCCAGGGAATGATCGATAACAAGATGACCAGCGCACTGCCTTTCGACGATTTTCGCAACCTGTTGGCCAACCTGCCGGCGGCCGACACGGCAGCCGAGACCCGCGTGCGCACGCTGTTTGCCAAGGCCGATAAACCAGGCAATTCGCTTGGCCGCATCGAGGACATCGCCGCCTGGTTGGCCGGCTGGAGCGGACGGGCTCCGCCCGCGGTGACAAGACCGCTGATGGCGGTCTTTGCCGGCAATCACGGCGTCACGCGCCATGGCATTTCGCCACGGCCGGTCGCGGCGACCGCCAACGCGGTCGAACTTTGCGCCGCGGGAGGTGCCGCGATCAACCAGATCTGCATTGCCTACGATCTCGGGCTGAAGGTTTTCGATCTTGCCCTGCACATCCCGACCGCCGACATCACCGAAGAGGCCGCGCTGGACGAGCGTGGCTGTGCCGCCACCATGGCCTTCGGCATGGAAGCGATCGCCGGCGGCACTGACCTTTTGTGTCTCGGCGATCTCGGCGTCGGCAACTCGACCGTCGCCGCCGCCCTGTTTGCGGCACTGTTCGGGGGCAGGGGCGCCGATTGGGTCGGCCCGGGGTCGGGCGCCGATGCGGCGATGCAGGCACGCAAAGCCGACGTGGTCGATGCGGCGCTGGCTTTTCATGGCGGCCATCTCGGCGACCCGCTCGAGGCGCTGCGCCGGGTCGGTGGCCGTGAATTCGCGGCGATCGCCGGCGCCATCCTTGCCGCGCGGATGCAGAAGATCCCGGTGCTGCTCGACGGATTGGCGGCGACGGCAGCCGCAGCGGTACTGCATGGCGTCAATCCCACAGCGCTCGAGCATTGCCTTCTGGCCAGCCTGTCGCCGGAACCCGCGCATGCACGCGCCGCCCAACGGCTAGGGCTGCGCCCGTTGCTTGATTTGGGTATCAGCCATGGCGAAGGGGCAGGGGCCGCCCTTGCTGCGGGGCTGGTCAAGGCCGCCGCGCTGACCAGTTCGGGCATGGCAGCTGCGGTACGTGGCTAGAGTCTTGCCGAATTACCGTCGTCGAGCCGCCACCGCCGCAGTCGGCAGTGCCGGCAGTTCCTCCATCACCCGGCTGAGCGGGAAGATCGCGATCGCCTCGGTCCCTTCGCGCAGCTTGGAATGAAGTTCGAACTCGCCGCCATGCATGGCGAGCAGCCCTTGCACGATCGGCAGGCCAAGCCCGGTGCCTTGCTCGGCGCTCTTGATGGCAATGGAGCCCTGGCCGAAGGCGGAAAGCACGATCGGGATCTCGTCTTCCGGTATGCCCGGTCCGTTGTCCTTGATTGAAATGTATTGTCCGCCGCCCGCCGTCCAACCAACGCGGACACGGATTTCACCGCCGGTAGCGGTGAATTTTATCGCATTCGACAGAAGGTTGAGCGTGATCTGTCGCACCGCACGCTCATCAGCGAAAAGGCGCGGCAGTTCGTGCTCGAAATCCTGGACGACCCGGATATCCTTGTTGCGCGCCCTCAACTCCATCATGTGACAGCAGTCCTCAACGATACCAAGCAGCATCACCGGTTCTTCGTTGAGCTGGTACCGGCCGGCCTCGATGCGCGACAGGTCGAGGATCTCGTTGATCAGATCGAGCAGATGCTGACCGGATTCGTGCACGTCATGGGCGTAGTCGCGATAGGTGGGATTGCTCATCGGTCCCAGCACCTCGTTCGACATCACCTCGGAAAAACCGAGAATGGCGTTGAGCGGCGTGCGCAATTCGTGGCTCATCGAAGCGAGGAACCGCGATTTTGCCAGATTGGCGTCCTCGGCCCGCCGCCGCGCCTCGTCCGACATCGATTTCGCCGTCTCCAGCTCAGCGATCAGCGCATCCTTTTCGGAGCGGAACGACAGCATCATCAGGGACGAGTGGTTGAGATGACGGGCCACATAGGCGAAGAACGGCAGCGAAACGACCAGCAGCGCGGCCATGATCGCCTCGACCGGCATCCATAGCTTGGCGCCGGCATAAGCGTAGAGCGCCACGGGAACGGCAAAGGTCGCCAACAGCGCCCCGCGCAGAGACGAGGTCATCACCGCGGTCGCCGCCATGGCGAACAACAGCACCACGGCCTTGACGATGTGGAACGGATCGACCTCGCAGACGCTGCAGCCAAGCCACACGAACCATGCCCAGCCGAGACCGCACAGGAAATGGCCGATCAGGAATTCCCGTCCTGCTTGCGAAGGGTTGAGCTCCGAAGCTTCGGTGCGCTCGATGCGCCGCGCCATGAAGGCAACGATAGTGTAGCAGGTCAGGGTGAACAGCGCCCAGAGCCCGATCTCGTTGCCGATTCCGGCCAGCCGGCCGGCCGCCGCGATCGCCAGAACAAGAAGCGGGATGGCGATGGCGCCGCTGGTTATCGCGCGGGCATGGAGCTTCAGCAGTTCACGATCGAAATCGGGATTGCCGGCCTGCTGCGCAAGACGGTCACGCGTCTTGCGCACCGCGCGCGCCACATCGCTGTTGCGATGAGGTTTCCTGCGGTCCACAATGAACTTGTCCGCTGTGTTCGAGCGTTGCAAGGGCATCAAAACTTCAATTTATGCGAGCAGCGGTTTCCAAGTGTTAAGCTACGTTCGAATGATTAACCAACCGTTTGCCATATGAGCCGCTCATGGTCGCCAAGACCGCGCCGGAGATACGTTGCGCGCCCCAGAAGCCTGTGGCGCCGGCTGGTGGATTACGGGCTTGCCGTCATCATCCTCGGACTGCTGATCCTGCTGGCGGCCCGCCTCGACCGGGTGGAGACACGCAAGACACAGGGCCTGGCAATCATCAACGACGGCGATTCGATCACGCTAGGCACTGAGCGTATCCGCATGCGCGGCATCGATGCTCCGGAATATACGCAGACCTGCCGCAAGAACGGTACTGACTATTCCTGCGGCACGCTTGCGCGCCAGTCGCTGGTTCGCCTGATCGCCGGCAAGCCCGTCTCCTGTACCGGCTGGCAGCGTGATCGTTATGGCCGGCTGCTCGGCGACTGCACCGCCGGCGGCAAGGATCTCAACCGCGCGCAGGTCGAGGCGGGCTGGGCGGTTGCCTATGGCGACTTCGAGAGCGAGGAGGCCGTCGCCCGGGCGGGAAAGGCCGGCATCTGGGCGGGAACGTTCGATCAGCCGCAGGATTGGCGAGACAGCCATCACGGCGAAGTCGTCGAGAAGAAGCACGGCACACTGGCGTCGATCGGCGATGCCGTGCGCGAGATTTTTCGCTTCTGGTGATGCGCGTCCTGAAAGCCGAACCGAGAACGAACAGGAGGATGGAATGAAACTCTTCGACGGTGGCCGGGCGCCCAACCCAAGGCGGGTCCGCGTTTTCCTGGCCGAGAAAGGCATCGAAGTTCCACAGGTGCCCATCGACATGGGGGCGCTGGAACACAGGCAACAGGCGGTCAGCTCGCGCAATCCCTTGCAGCGCCTGCCGGTGCTGGAACTCGACGACGGCACCGTCATCACGGAATCCGTCGCCATCTGCCGTTATTTCGAGGAACTGCATCCCGAACCGGCCCTGTTCGGGCGTGGCGCACTCGGCAGGGCGCGGGTCGAGATGTGGCAGAGGCGGATGGAATTCAATTTGCTCAGCTGCGTCACGCAGGCCTTCCGGCACACCCATCCGGCCATGAAGGAATGGGAAATCCCGCAGGTCTCGGAATGGGGCGAGGCCAACAAGCCGAAGGCCGTGGCGTTCCTTAGGCTGCTGGATGGAGAACTGGGCAGCCGGGAGTTCATCGCCGGTGACAGCTATTCGATCGCCGACATCACCGGCCTGATCGCTGTGGACTTCATGAAGCCGGCACGCATCAAGGTGCCGGATGATTGCGCGAATGTGTTGCGCTGGCATCAGGCCGTCTCCAGCCGGCCGAGCGCATCAGCCTGAGAATGACTGCCGAACTCGAAAACCTCGTCGCCAAGGTCCGCGCCTGTCGCATCTGCGTGGAAAATCCGGCCGGTAAGCCGTTGCCGCATGAGCCGCGACCTGTGCTGCGCCCATCGTCCAGCGCCCGTATCCTGATCGCCAGCCAGGCGCCGGGGACCAAGGTGCATCTGTCGGGCATGCCGTTCACCGACGCCTCCGGCGATCGCTTGCGCAGTTGGCTTGGCGTGACGAGCGACGAATTCTACGACATCGAAAAATTCGCCATCGTGCCGATGGGTTTCTGCTTTCCCGGCCAGGATGCCAAGGGGGGAGACCTGCCGCCGAGGCGCGAATGCGCGCCGGCCTGGCGCGCGCCATTGATGGCCTCGATGCCACGGATCGATCTCGTGCTGACGATCGGCATCTATGCGCAGTCCTGGCACATGGGTGCGGCGCGCCGGCCCTCACTGACGGAAACGGTCATGGACTGGCGCTCCATCTGGGAGAATTCCGTCGGTCCCAAAGTGCTGCCGCTGCCGCATCCCTCGTGGCGCAACACCGGCTGGCTGAAGAAGAATCCATGGTTTGAAATGGATTTGCTGCCTTTTCTGCGTTCGGAAATCCGCTATCGCCTCAGATGATCTTTCAGCAAGAAATCACTCGCTTTTCCATCAATTGGCAGAATTTCTTTCTTGTGAAAGGTCGAAATAAGGGGGAGTATAGCCAATCTATTCCCCTGGGGAGCAAAATATGGATCGCCTCGATAGAAAAATCCTCCGCCTCTTGCAGGAGGACGCGACACTCGCGGTCGCCGACGTCGCCAAGAAAGTCGGGCTGTCGACGACGCCTTGCTGGAGGCGCATCCAGAAGCTCGAGGAGGAGGGCGTCATCAAGCGGCGCGTTGCCATTCTCGACCATGAAAAGGTCAATGTGCGCGTCACCGTCTTCGTGTCGATCCGCACCAATTCGCATAGCCATGAATGGCTGCGGCGTTTCTCGGAAGTCATCCAGGAGTTTCCCGAGGTGGTCGAGTTCTACCGCATGAGCGGCGACGTCGACTATCTCCTGCGCGTCGTGGTGCCCGACATCGCGGCCTATGACGCCTTCTACAAGCGGCTGATCGCCAAGATCGAAATCCGTGACGTTTCATCATCCTTCGCCATGGAGCAGATCAAGTACACGACCGAAATCCCGCTCGACTACATGGTGCTGGACAAGGAATCGGGTGCCAACGCCGCCTGAACTGCAGCAGGTTGTCCTGCTTAGTTCTTCTTTTTGTTGAGGAAACTCCAGGGAGAATTGACCGGCAGGGTGACGGTGTCCGGCACGCTGCCGACAGCGACCACATCTGCCTTGCGGACGCTGTAGCCAGACTGGATGACGCTGACGCCGTCGAGGATGAACAGCTGGCTCTTCTCCATGTCCGGCTTCAGCGCGCCGGTGACCGCGACAGGCTGATACGCCTCGGACATTTTGTAGGGACGGGCCGGCGTGACCAAGACAATCTGGTTGGGCGGGGGCGTCGGCATGTGGCTGCACGCACCCGTCCAGGGCACCAGCAGGAACTGATAGACGAGATCGCCATCGCGATCGACCGGCAATGCGTAGCCGGCTAGCTGAATGCTTTTGTCCTGCAGGTTGAGGGACAGCGTCTCGCCATGGTCGGGCAATTTTTCCGCGATCATCGGCAGCCCGACGTTTTCGGCGGCGGATTGCGTAGCCGGACGCAGATCCTTCCAGAATATGTGCGCGGTCTCGGCCGAGGCATCGGTGGCCGCGGACACAAACAATGCCGCTGCGAACGCCAGGATTGATATGGGAGGATTGCTCATTGGCCGCATACCTTTGAAGCTCAGTAAAGACGCCGCTGTCAGCGACGTCAACGCTCCCGCCGCATCACATGTCGGCGGCCGCATCACATGTCGGCGAGATCCAGACATGCGGAAAGCGGGTTTCCGCGCCGTCAGCCTTTCCTTGCGGCGATCCGCGCCAGCGTCTTGGCATTGGACAGCTCCCTTACCGCGTCCTTGCCGATCCAGCGCGCCGTCCTGTCGGTCGACTGCGCCAGCCGTTCGGCGACAGCCAGGGCAGCGCCGTGCATGTCCATCGATCGTTTGCCGATCGACCGAAGCGCCCAGTTCACGGCCTTCTTCACGAAATTGCGGCTGTCGTTCGCATGCGTTTCGATGATCGGCAGGAAGGAGAGGAAGGTCGCCCCTGGCTCCTTCTTCCGGTGGACGACGGACCAGGCCATCATGGCGAAGGCCGTGCGCCGAACGAACTCCCGCTCATCGGCCGCAAACTCGGCGATCAGTTCTTTCCAGGCGTCCGTATCGACAAAGAGATCGGAGACGCCGTCGACGATGTCCCAGGAGTCGAAACTAGCCGCCCATCGTCTTGCATCTTCAGCAGAAAACCGTTTCGGGTCAGCCGTGACGGAGGCGATGAACTGCGCCTCCATGATGCCGGTGTCCCATAGCTCGAAGGCGCGCTCGTGGTTGCGTTTGATCTTCCTGGCGATCTGCCGCTGCATGCCGTGCGTGATACCAAGTGCACGGTCGATCTTGATGCCGTAGCGCAACATGCCGAGGCGGTTCTCCTCCGATCCGATAGCGCGCAGATGGGCGACGATTTCCGCGACACTTGACTGAGGCGAAAGCTCTGCCACCGCAGAAACCTATTTCTCGAGACGGGCGAGCAGCGAGGACGTGTCCCAGCGCTTGCCACCCATCGCCTGCACATCCTTGTAGAACTGGTCGACGAGTGCGGTGACCGGCAGTCTGGCGCCATTGCGATCGGCCTCGGCCAGGCAGATGCCGAGATCCTTGCGCATCCAGTCGACGGCGAAGCCGAAATCATATTTGCCGGCGTTCATCGTCTTGTGGCGGTTCTCCATCTGCCAGGAGCCCGCGGCGCCCTTGGAAATCACCTCGATCACCTTCTCGATGTCGAGCCCGGCCTTCTTGCCAAAATGGATGCCTTCGGCCAGGCCCTGGACGAGACCGGCGATGGTGATCTGGTTGATCATCTTGGTGAGCTGGCCGGCACCGGCCGACCCCATCAAGCCGACCATGCGGGCAAAAGCGTCGATGACAGGCTTCGCTCTGTCGAAAGCGTCCTGCTCGCCGCCGACCATGACGGTCAGCACGCCGTTCTCGGCGCCGGCCTGGCCGCCCGAGACCGGCGCGTCGAGAAACGAAAAACCACCGACTTGCGCCGCCGCCGCCAGCTCGCGAGCGACCTCGGCCGAGGCCGTGGTGTTGTCGATGAAGACCGAACCCTTCTTCATCGATTTGAAGGCGCCTTCCGGACCGGTCGTCACCGAACGCAAATCGTCGTCATTGCCGACACAGGAGAAGACAAAATCCTTGCCTTCGGCGGCCTGTGCTGGCGTCGCCGCAAGGCTACCGCCATGCCGGCCAACCCATTGCTCGGCCTTGGCCTTGGTGCGGTTGTAGACGGTGACGTCATGGCCGCCCTTGTTCTTCAAGTGCCCGGCCATCGGATAGCCCATCACGCCAAGACCGAGAAATGCAACAGATGCCATGAGCTTGCCCTTCAGAAACGGAATTTGCTGCGAGACGTCTAGGCTCTGCGCGCAATTCGTCAAGATGCGCAGGGCAGGATCGACTGGTGCAGCTGAATTTGAAAATAGTCAGCGTTTCAGGTGAACGGTGATCCGGCGCTCGATCCATTCGACTCCATGACGCAATATCTCGACCATCACCAGATAGACGAGCGCGACCCAGATATAGGCCTGGATGTCGAACGAGTTGGCGAAGGCGAGCTTGGCATTGCCCATCAGATCATAGACCGTGATGATGGCGACGATGGCGGAAGCCTTGACCATCAGGATCAGTTCGTTGCCATAGGGCCGCAAGGCGACGATCAAGGCTTGCGGCAGGATGATCTTGCGCAAGGTTTGCAGTTTGTGCAGGCCAAGCGATGCCGCCCCTTCCCATTGCCCTCTTGGCACGCTCTCGATGGCGCCGCGCAGAATCTCGGCCTGATAGGCGGCGGTGTTGAGCGCAAAGGCAAAGACGCCGCAATTGAACGCGTCCTTGAAAAAGTCCCAGAGGCCGATCGACTGGAGCTCGACCCTGAACGAGCCCAATCCGTAATAGACGAGATAAGTCTGCACCAGCAGCGGCGTGCCGCGGAAGAAATAGACGTAGCAATAGGCGAGGCCGGACAGGATCCGGTTCTTGGACATGCGCCCATAAGCGACGGGCACCGACAGAATCGCGCCGAGCACCATCGATATGGAAACCAGCGCGAGCGTAACCCCAAGCCCGCTCAAATAGGCGGGCGCATATTTGGCGAAGAAAGCGGGATTCCAGGCAAGGAAGAGATAGCTGACGATGCCAATGCCGAACAAAATCCATAGGCAGACCAGCGCGTAACCGGCGATACGCCTGCGCGGCCAGCCGCGCGCCCGTGGCGGCGGACGTTCGACCATTGTGGCCGTGGCGCTCATCGCTGCGCCTCCTGCCGGCCAAGCGAGCGCAGAATAGCGCTGGTGGCGAAGGACGACAGGACGGCCAGGCCAAGAAACACCAGCGAGGCGACACCGAAGAACAGGAAAGCATGCTTGGTGACGCGGGCGGCAATGCTGGCGTTACGCAGCGTCTCGGCCAGGCCGACGACCGACACCAGCGATGTGTCCTTGAGCAGGCTGAGCCAGCAGTTCTCCAGGCCGGGGAACGCGATGCGCAGCAGCTGCGGCACGATCACCTTGCGCATGGTCAGCCAGTTCGAAAGACCAATGGCATAGCCGCCTTCATACTGGCCTTTGGGAATGGCGCGGAAGGCGGAAAGAAAAACCTCGCTGGCATAGGACGAGAAGATCAGCGCAAGCACGATCATGCCGGCGACGAAGCTGTTGACGTCGATGGTGGTGTCCGGCCGGAAATACCTGACGAGATGCTGCAGCAGGATCGGCATGCCGAAGAAGAACAGGAAAAGCGTCACCAGTTCCGGCAGGCCGCGAAAGACCGTGGTGTAGATGTTGGCGGCAAGGCGCAGCGAGGGTTCTTCGGACTGCTTGGCGAGGGCGATGAAAAAGCCGATCGTCAATCCGATGGGCAGCGTGGCAAGCGCAAGCGCAATGGTGATCAGTGCGCCATAGGCAATATCGTCAAGCCAGCCTTCGGGTCCCCAACTGAGAAGTGTCCATATGCTCTGGGCTGGCATCGACCGGTCTTATCTCCACGGCATTCCTGAGATGAATAGAAAGACGGCGGGGAAATTCCCGCCGTCTTGACCTTTATCAGGACTCGGCGCCGTAGACGTCGAACTTGAAGTACTTGTCGTTGATTTCCTTGTATTTTCCATTGGCGCGGATGGCGTCGATTGCCGAATTGAGCTTGTTGACCAGGTCGGTCTCGCCCTTGCGCACGGCAATGCCGGCGCCCGGCCCGAATATCTCGACCGGCTGCGGCGACGGCTGGCCAAGGATCTTGCAGCAGGCGCCATCAGGCGAATCCAGAAACTGCTGCAGCACGACGATATCGTCCTGGATGGCGTCGAGACGCCCATTGGCAAGATCGGCCTGCTCCTCGGGGCTGCTCGGATAACCCTTGACGGTGCTGTCGGTGTAGGTCTTCGAGGCATAGTTGAAATGCGTGGTGGTGGTGGCGACGCCGATGGTCTTGCCGGCGAGATCTTCCTTGGTCACGCCTTTCAGCGTCGAGTCTTTCGGCACCGCGAGCGCCGACGGCGTGTTGTAGTATTTGTTCGAGAAGTCGACCTTTTCCTTGCGCTCGGGCGTGATCGACATCGAGGCGACGATGGCATCGAACTTGCCGGCCTGGAGGGCTGGAATGATGCCGTCCCAATCCTGGGCGACGAAGGTGCACTTGACCTTCATCTCGTCACAAAGCGCCTTGGCGATGTCGATGTCGAAGCCAACGAGCTGTCCGTCGGCGGTCAAATTGTTAAATGGCGGGTAGGCGCCTTCGGTGCCGATCCTCAGGGTCTTTTCCTGGGCCTGGGCGACGCCGAGCGTCAGCAGCGCGGCCGATGCGGCAAGCGCGATACGCAGTGAAATACGCATGATGGTCCTCTCTTTATGGTCCCGGCCGTCGTTCCGAACGGCTCTGTGGGGCGGTGCTTTTGACCGCCCGCTGGCGCGATACTCCCACTCTTTCCAAGAAAAAAGCAACTGCAAAACCGTAAAAATGGGCAAGGCTATTCTGCCGTTGCGTCAGCGCTCAAGCAACGAGCCCGGTGGTGCGCTCGATGAAGTCGGCTATCGATTTTGCATCGTCGAGATCGAATACCGGCAGCTGCTCGCCTTCAATCGCAAAATCGGCTGCGACAGCGACGATGTTGGGATCCTCCGCCGAAAGCGGCGTGCGGTCCTTCGCATCCAGCCGGCGGGTTTCGATCTTGTCGTGGGCTTCGCGCTTGTAGCCCTCGACCAGCACCAGGTCGCAAGGGGCAAGCCGCGACAGGACAGTCTCCAATGTCGGCTCATCCTCGCCGCGCAGCTCGTGCATCAGTGCCCAGCGAACGCCGGAGACGATCGCGACTTCGGTGGCGCCGGCCTGCCGGTGGCGAAAACTGTCGGCACCCGGTTTGTCGATGTCGAAATCATGATGGGCGTGTTTCACCGTCGACACCTTCCAGCCGCGCCGGACAAGTTCGGTGACCAGCCTTTCGGTCAAAGTCGTCTTGCCGGAATTCTTCCAGCCGGTGATGCCGAAGACGCGTCTGTTCATGGCTTGATGCTCTGCAACAGACGCTCGGCAGACACAAGATCGTCCGGTTCGTTGATGTTGAAGAAAGGGTCGATCCCCGCCGATTGCAGAACCGGGAATTCCACCTCGACAAAACCGTGCCGGTCGATGAAAGCCGAAACCCGCCTGATATCCTCGTCGACCAGAAAGTGCCGCAAGGCATCGCGGCAGCCGAGCGGCCAGAGCGCGAAGGTCGGGTGCCGCTTGCCGGCCGAGCAGGCTACGGCAATCGAACTGGGACTTCGATCGGCGGCCGCTGCCAGGCGCTCGACAAGGTTCAACGGCAGGAAAGGCGTGTCGCCGGCAGCACTGACGATCGCTTTGCAAGACGTATTGGCCGCGGCCCATTCGAGGCCGGTCAGGATTCCGGCGAGCGGCCCGGCAAAGCCGGGCACGCTGTCGGCAAGCACCGGCAGTCCAAAGCGCAGGAATCGCGCAGGGGCGCCATTGGCGCTGAGCGCCAACGATTCTATTTGCGGGGTGAAGCGCGACACGACCTGGTCAAGCAGGCAGCCATCGCCAAGCGGCAACAGGCTCTTGTCGCCACCGCCCATCCGTCTCGACTGGCCACCGGCCAGGATGATCCCCGCAATGTCTCGCTTCATGCCACGAAGCCTGTACGCCAGCCGTCGGAAATCACAAGAACCTTCAATGATCTGGCTAGATTCCGTCAGGCACCATTGTCGGCCCCGTGCTTTCGGCGACGATCTTTCGCCGGCCGACCACACGCTCGCGGTAGAGCGCATAAAGGCCGGAGCCGATGATGATGGTGGCGCCGACGATCATCGGCGGATCGGGGATATCGGCAAAGATGAAAAGGCCAAGCAGGATTGACCAGATCAGGGCGGTATAGCGGAACGGCGCGATGAAGGAGATGTCGCCCGCCCGCATCGCCATGATGATGAACTGGTAGCCGATCACCACCAGCACCGCGGCCAGAGCCAGCAGGGCTGTGCTGTCCCCCGTCATCGGCGTCCAGCCGCCCATTGCCGGCAACAGCGCCGCACCGACGATTGTCATGGCAAGCGCGGTCGCCGTCGACACCAGCAATGTCGGAATGGCCTTGGGAATCTGCTTGGTGGCGAGATCGCGCACCGCACAACAGGCGACGCTGGCCAGCGCCGCCAGCGAGTAGATGCTGAACCCTTCAAAGCCGGGCCGCACGATAATCAGCACACCGGCAAATCCGATGGCGATGGCCAGCCAGCGCCGCCAGCCGACAGCCTCGCTAAAGACGAGTGCGGCCCCCATCGTCACCGCCAGTGGCAGCGCCTGCAGCACCGCCGAAACATCGGCGATCGGCAAATGGGCGAGGGCGACGAGGAAACTCACCGTTGCGCCGGCCTCGCTGATCACGCGCAAGGCGACCAGAGGCTGCAGCATCGAGCCCGGGCGGGCGAGAGCGCCGCGCTGCCAGGCGAGCAAGCCGACGAAAAGCGAAGCGAAAGCCCCACGGATCAACATGACCTGCGCCATGTTCATCGATTGTGACGAGTATTTGGTGATGGCATCGTTGAGGCAGAAGCCGGCCATCGCCACCATCATGAACAACGCGCCGCGAATATTTGGTGACAGGGGCAAGACGGCTACCGGTTCTGCTAATGCATGTCGCCCAAAAGTGACCTCGGTTTTGGGGAAACGACACGCATAAGAAACAAAGACCTAAAGCGCGTCGCCTGAATCCGTTCAAACGCGACGCGCTTTAGGCAGCAAGCCTGTAACAGCCGGGCGTGAAACAGCAACAGCAAAGGGCTGGGCCACAGCCTTGTTTGTGGCTCAGAAGATCACCTGCAATGGCGGCAGAACTTACTTCTTCGGCGTCAGCACCTCGGTGCCATTGCCTTCCTTGCCGGCGATGGTCCACAGACCATGCAACGAGCCGTCGTCCGTCATCTTGTAGACGACGAGGCCGATATCCTTGCCCATGACATAGCCGGCCGAGAAGGCATCATCGTTGCGCATGCAGATGCCGTCGGAAGATGAGCCACCGGTTTCCCAATGGATCGCGCAGGTCGTCCCGCTGGTCAGCGTGATGGTTGCCTCGCCGCCATAGGCAGAGCCGTCGAAGTTGGTGCCGGCGACCGCATAAGTGCCGCCGATCGACTGTGCCGCAGCGGGCACGGCCGCGAGACCAAGCAAGGCTAGAGAAAGAACGAGTTTGCGCATGGTGTATTCCCCCTGTGAGCGAAGATCCGCTTCCAGGGAAGGCTAGGCTGGAACAAGCTAGCCGTAAATCCGGCTGCGGTTCGCGAACAAGACTTTTTCTGGGGCGTGGTCCGAAACTTTCATGGCCCTTGAGACTGCCGGCAATGGCGCCGACCAGCGGGTCGTATTTCGACTTCAGGGCCGGAGGGTAGTCGACCCAGACCGTGCGGATGATACCGTCTCTCCCAAACAGACGTCGCTCGTAAAACATCTTTCCATCCTTAACGCCCGACAGCACCGCCCAATCGCTGCCGGCCTTGCCATAGGTCACCTTGTAGCCGGCTTCATCGCTGGCCTTCTCGGCCGCCACAAAGCCCTTCGGCGTATCGTTGTCTATGTTGAGGATGCCGGAGCAGATCAGGCTGGCGCCATCGGCGCTCAGCCATTGCTGTCCGTCGCCATTATCGGGCTCCGGCTGGCGGTGAAGATCTCGTCGGGAAAGGTGCAGACGGTGCCGAAGCGCTCGTTCACATAAGTGAACGGCGCGGCGACCGCACTGCTTGCTGCCATTGTCGCAATCGCCAGGAATGAAGAGTGCAGCCGCATGCTCGCCTCGAGTCATGATCCGAAGCGATCTTGCATGAATTTCACGAAAAGATCAGCCGCCGGTGACGCTCATATGGCGTGACACCGATGGGCGGCTGGTGCGGCGGTCGATGATGAAGTCGTGGCCCTTGGGCTTGCGGCCGATGGCTTCGTCTATTGCATCGGCGACCAGCTCGTTGCCTTCGGAGGCGCGCAAGGGCGCGCGCAGGTCGGCGGCATCTTCCTGGCCCAGGCACATATAGAGGGTGCCGGTGCAGGTCAGCCGGACGCGGTTGCAGCTTTCGCAGAAATTATGCGTCATCGGCGTGATGAAGCCGAGCCGTCCGGCAGTCTCTGCGACCTGGACATAGCGGGCCGGGCCGCCGGTCTTGAAGGGAATGTCGGTCAGCGTGAACTGGCGTTCCAGCGACGCGCGCAGCAGCGACAGCGGCAGATACTGGTCGGTGCGGTCTGCATCGATCTCGCCCATCGGCATGGTTTCGATGACCGTCAGGTCCATGCCGCGGCCATGCGCCCAGCGCATCATCTCGGGCAGCTCGGCGTCGTTGAAATCCTTCAATGCCACCGCGTTGAGCTTGACCTTCAGCCCCGCGGCCTGCGCGGCATCGATGCCTTGCATGACCTTGTCGAGATGGCCCCAGCGGGTGATCTTGTGGAACTTGTCGGCATCGAGCGTATCGAGCGACACGTTGATGCGCTTGACGCCGCAATCGGCGAGTTCGGCGGCAAAGCGCGACAGCTGCGAGCCGTTGGTGGTCAGCGTCAGCTCTTCCAGCGCGCCGCTGGCGAGATGCCGCGAGAGCTGGCGCACCAGATGCATGATGTTCTTGCGCACCAGCGGCTCACCGCCGGTCAGGCGCAATCGCCTGACGCCCTTTTCGATGAAAACCGTGCACAGCCGGTCGAGCTCTTCCAGCGACAGCAGGTCCTTCTTCGGCAGGAAGGCCATGTCCTCGGCCATGCAATAGGTGCAGCGGAAATCGCAGCGGTCGGTGACCGACACGCGGAGATAGCTGATCGTGCGGCCGAAAGGATCAATCATGTCCATGCTTCAAGCGCTTCCTGTGGCCGTGAACGGCTTCGTTATATACCGCTATGTGATACGATCCGGCCTGCCATTCAAGATAGCGCCTCTCGATCTTTGGTAACATCTCTCAGCCGACATCGCATGTCGGTCGGTCTCATCAGGCCTTTTCCCGTTTGGCGAAGCGGCGTAGGGAAGGGCGGATGAGACGGGATCGAACAGCATGACCGCACCGAAAGAGCTCAGGGTCTCCAAGGACCGCAAACTTCTGTCCGTCACCTTTCCCGACCACCATCCATTCGAATTACCGGCGGAACTGCTGCGCGTCGCCTCGCCATCGGCCGAAGTGCAGGGCCATTCGCCGGATCAGCGGGTGACGGTCCCCGGCAAGCGCAATGTGGCAATCCTCAAGATCGAGCCGGTCGGCAACTACGCCGTGCGCATCACCTTCGACGATTTCCACGACACCGGCATCTTCACCTGGAATTACCTGCATGCGCTCGGCCACGAGAAGGATGCGCGCTGGGAAGCCTATCTCGCGGAGCTTGCGGAAAAGGGCCTGAGCCGGGACCGCTAAAATTGATTCCCCTCGCTGTCGTCAAAACGTCATCGAGATGGCGTAGCGCCGGCAAAGGTTCGGAGGCGAAAACATGTCCGTCATCACCACGGTCGAGCAGCTCGAGGCGCTCTATGGGGTTCCAGGCGAGGCCTCGCTGGTCAAGGAACTCGACCAAATCATTCCCGAATATGCCGCCTTTATCGAAGCCTCGCCCTTTGTCGCGCTGGCGACCAGCGGGCCGGAGGGGCTTGATTGCTCGCCGCGCGGCGATCTCGCCGGCTTTGTGCGCATCCATGATCCGAAAACCCTGATGATGCCGGACCGTCGCGGCAACAACCGCGCCGATTCGCTGAAAAACATTATCCGCGACCCACGTGTTGGGCTGCTGTTCCTGGTACCTGGTTCGGGCACGACGCTGCGCATCAATGGCCGCGCTCATGTTACAACGGATACAGCGCTGTGCGCGTCATTCACGGTGGAAGGCAAGGCGGCTCGATCGGTGACCGTTATCGATATCGACTCGGTCTATTTCCAATGCGCCCGGGCCATCGTCCGCTCCGAGCTCTGGAACGCAGCAAGGCACGTCGACCCGAAGTCGCTGCCGACGCCCGGACAGATCCTGGAAATCACCAGCCGCAGGAACATCGACGGCGAGACCTACGACAAGGAATGGCCGGAACGGGCGAAGAAGACGATGTGGTAGGTCCGGGCTGAAAGGCCGTCACGCCTCTTTCAGCACATCATAGATCTTGCGCATCTGCTCGCCGATCATGTCGCATTGCTCCGGCGTCGACTGGCTCATCGCCTTCTCGATCAGCGCCATATGCACTTTCAGCGCCTGCATCAACAGCGCCTCGCCAGCCTCGGTGAGGGCAAGCCGCAGGATGCGCTTGTCCTTCTCGTCGCCTTCGCGGCGCAGCAGGCCACGCGCTTCCAGCTGCGGCAAAAGCATGGTGATGTTGGAACGGCCGACGAGCAGCTTGCGGGCAAGATCGTGCTGCGACATGCCGGGGTGGCGATAGAGGTTCATCAGCACGTCGAGCTGCGCCGGTTTCAAATCGAGCGGCGCAAGCTTCACCGCCAGCGTGCGCTCCAGCACATGGCAGGCGCGCGCCACCGCGACCCAGTTGCGGAAACGCGGGTTATCCCAAGGCAGCTCTTGTTTATTGTTCATCTTTGAACTATTATGTTCATGCTTGAACGTATGGATGGATTTTCACTATGGCATCATTCGGGCTGAAGGTCATCCGGGGCGTGTTCGGTGCGGCAGAGCGTGTCGCGCCGCGGCTTAGCGGACGCGCGGCGTTCGAATTGTTCTGCCGCACCCCGAATGTCAAGGCGCTCAGCGATGGCGAGCGCCGTGCTGTCGACCGTGCGGCCGGGTTCATGACCGAGGCACGTCATCACCGGCTGAAGACCGCGACCGGCTGCGTCATGGTGCACGAGTTCCGCCCGGAGCCGGGCAGGGCGGCCGCCGGCACGGTGCTCGTCGTCCATGGCTGGCGCTCGCGCACCGAATATATGCGCGCCTTGATCGAAGGTTATCGCGCCGCCGGCCACCGGGTCGTTTCGCTTGACCTGCCCGGCCACGGCCAGTCGCAGGGCCGGCGCCTGAACATGGTCAATGCGGTGGATGCGGTGCGGGTTGCCGGCGAATGGTTCGGCCCCTTCGTGGCGGCGGTCGGCCATTCCTTCGGCGGCGCCGTCGCCGCCAACGCCATCGCCGGTTCGGTCAAGAACATCCCGCCGCTGGCGGCCGGACGCCTGGTGCTGATCGCGGCGCCAAGTTCCCTGCCGGCGATCTTTGCCGACTTCAGCCGCATGCTCAATGTCGGCCCGCGCTCGCAAGCCGCCATGGCGGACCGGGTCGAGCATCTTTCCGGCCGGCCCCTGCACGAATTCACCGGCGACCGCCAACTTGCCCAGGCGCCGGTGCCGACCCTGGTCATCCATGCGCAGGACGACCGCGAAGTCTCGGCCGATCATGCAAGGCGCTATGCCGGCGCCGGCGGCCATGTGCGGCTCTACTGGGCCGACGGGCTCGGCCACCGCCGCATTCTCGCCGACAAGGGCGTGGTCGAACGCGCGGTTGGCTTCGTGGCGAATCGCGAGCCATTGCTGCTGCACTGAGCGGCGGTCGAGATTATTTCTTCTTCTCGCCGGCTTCGACCGGCAGTCCGGCGGCCTTCCAGGCGGTGTAGCCGCCAAGGATGTGCTTGACCGGCGAAAGCCCCATGTCCTGCGCCGTCTTTGTGGCCAGCGCCGAGCGCCAGCCGCCGGCGCAGAAGAACACGAAGTTCTTGCCCGAGGCGAAGAACGGCTTGTGGTAAGGGCTTTCGGGGTCGATCCAGAACTCCAGCATGCCGCGCGTGACATGCTTGGCGCCGGGAATCTTGCCGTCGCGTTCCACTTCGCGTGGATCGCGCAGATCGACGAAGATGGTGTCTTCATCGTCGATCAGCCCGGCCGCCTCCTCCGGCGAAACCACCTCGATCACGGCGTTCGCCTCGTCCAGCAGCTCGCGATAACCCTTTTTCACGCTCTCATCCCTCCCGGCCTTGCTGGCGGATTTCGAGCACACCAGCCGGCGTTTGTCACGCCGCGCTGCCGCCGGCCAGCGTCCTCCAGGCCGCCATGGCCCCGGCTACCGTCGCCAGCAGGGCATTATGCGAGGCGCCGTCGCGCGCCTGGATCGACATGCCGTGCTGGACCGTGGCGAAGAAAGTCGCGGCAGCACTAGAGTCGAAATCCGCCGGCAATTCGCCTTCGGCAACGCCGCGCTCCAGACGCTTCTGCAGGGCAGTGTGGTTTTCGGCGCGACGGCGGCGCAGGTCGTCGCAGATGGCGCCGCGGCTCGAATCCTGATGCAGCGCGCCCAGCGTGATCAGGCAGCCCTGCGGACGATCGCTCTGCGCATAGGCCCTCGCCGTCAGGCACAGAAATTGTTCGATCGCCTGCCGCGCGGTCGGAGCTTCCTCCAGCGCCAGCCAGATGTCGGCACCCTCGGTGTGCGAGTAAAAATCCGTCGCCTCCAGGAACAGCGCCTCCTTGCTGCCGAAGGCAGCGTAGAGGCTGGGCGAGTTGATGCCCATGGCGGCGGTCAGCTCGCTCATCGATGCGCCTTCGTAACCACGGGCCCAGAACACCTCCATCGCGCGGCGCAGGGCTGCGGTTCGATCGAAAGTGCGGGGGCGGCCTCGTTCCGACATGATGCTCTTTTCTGTGTTGATCGATACATAATTAAGTTGACGCCGACGGGCAAGGCTGACAGGTATTTATGTATCGATCGTTACAAAAGGAGAAATCGATGTCATCCAACCAACTGGGCGGCAAGGCCGCGCTCGTCACCGGCGGCAGTCGCGGCATCGGTGCGGCGATTGCGCGACGGCTCGCGGCCAACGGCGCCAGTGTCGCGCTGACTTATGTGCATGGCGAGGAGCAGGCCCGCTCGGTTGTCGCCGAAATCGAGGCCAAGGGCGGCCGCGCCATCGCGATCAAGGCCGACAACCGCGATGCGGTGGCCATAGACAAGGCCGTCGATGACGCAGTGACCGCCTTCGGCCGGCTCGACATCCTGGTCAACAGCGCCGGCATCTGGCGGGCCGCCCCCATCGACACGCTGTCGCTCGCAGATTTCGACGAGACTATGGAGGTCAACCTCCGGGCTCCATTCATCGCCTCGAAGGCGGCGGCCGTGCATATGGGTGAGGGCGGCAGCATCATCTCGATCGGCAGCAACCTTGCCGAGAGGGCGACCGACGGCAGCCTCACGGCCTATTCGGCCAGCAAGGCGGCGCTGGTCGGCCTGACCAAGGCGCTGGCGCGTGACCTCGGCCCGCGCGGCATCACCGCCAACGTCGTCCATCCCGGTTCGACCGACACCGACATGAACCCGGCCGACGGCCCGCATGCCGAGCATCAGCGCCGGAAAATGGCAACACCGCGTTTCGGCAAGGCCGATGACATTGCCGGTATGGTCGCCTGGCTTGCAGGCCCTGAAGGCCGCTTCGTCACCGGCGCTGCCCTGACCATCGATGGCGGCGCCAACGCCTGATCCCGAGAGATTTCCGGCTGGGGCGGAACAACCCTCCGCTCCAGCCGTCACGATCTTGTGAAACCGTTCTGCAACATGCTTTCCAAAATTTATGAAAGCTTAACGAAATCGGTATGAATCAGTATAGTCGCGCCTTACATCCGCCATGCGGTGAGCGGGACGATCTAGCGTGCGGAACGGGAACCGGTTGCGGCCGGAGCGGGTGATTCATGAAATTCCTCGGAAACAAAGCAACCGTGATGCCGCTGGTGGCGATCGCGGCAACGCTGGCTTTCGGTGTACCCCAGGCAGGCGCGCAGGGGCTGTTCGACATGCTTTTCGGCGGCGGCGTAAAGCATGCGCCGAAAGGCGAGTTTCCGCCCCCGCCACCGAAGCACAAACCAAAGCCGAAGGCTCCGGCCAGCGGTGGCGGTGGCGGCGCGAGAATCAGCAGCCCATCCTATTACACCTACAAGGCGGACCGGCTGGTTCGCGTCGACTTCTCGGCGCTGGCCCCGACGCCAGAGCCGGCGGCGCCACAGGATGCGGCTTTCGTGCCGGCGGCAACGGGCGCTGCGTTTCGTGAAGCGGTTGCCAGCTTGGCTGACTACGAACTCTTAGCCGAGCCCGACATCGCCAAGGCGCTGATCGCGTATTACTCGGCCAATCCGGATTTCATCTGGATAAGCGGAACCAGCCTCAACAGCCGCGCGCAGGATGCGGTTCGGGTGCTTGGCGAGGCTTCAAGCTATGGCCTCACGCCCGCCGACTATACGGTCGAAGTGCCCGCTGCCGGCGCATCGACGACTGACGCCAATGCGCAACTGAAAGAACTCGTCCGTTTCGAGATGGCGCTTTCCGCGCGTGTGCTGCGCTATGCCCATGACGCCCAGAACGGCCGCGTCGATCCCAACCGCATGACCGGCTACTATGATTTCCCGGCCAAGCCGCTCGACTTGCAAGGCGTGCTGAGGACGCTGGCGCATACCCAGCAAGTGCGCACCTATCTCGAATCGCGGCATCCGCAGAATGCGGAATACCAGGCGCTGCGCGTCGAACTGGAAGCGCTGCAGGCCAGTGCGGAAAACGAAATCGTCGTCGACCCCAAACTGTTGCTGAAGCCGGGCGAAACCAGCCCCGAACTGCCGAAGCTGCTGACCTTGATCGCGCGCAATCTCGATGACGAGATGGGCGGCGCCTATGGCGAGATCCTGTCCAGGCTGGCCACCAGCGAAGTCTATGATCCGGAACTGGTCCCGGTCATCAAGGCCGTGCAGCAAAAGGCAGGCATGAAGGGCGACGGCGTCATCGGGCCGCGCACCGTCGCGACGCTGGCCGGAACATCCAAGGCCGACAAGCTGCTGAAGGTGGAAGTGGCGCTGGAGGAACTGCGCTGGCTGCCCTCCGATCTTGGCAGCCCGCGCGTCTTCATCAACCAGCCGGCCTTCACCGCGAGCTACATCGACAATGGCGAGGAAAAGCTCAAGACGCGTGTCGTCGTTGGCCGGACCACCAACCAGACCTCCTTCTTCTACGACCAGATCAAGCAGGTCGATTTCCATCCCTATTGGGGCGTGCCGCAATCGATCATCGTCAACGAGATGCTGCCGAGATTGCGCAACGATCCGGGCTATCTCGACCGGTCCGGCTATGAGGTGACGGATTCGCGCGGCAAGCGCATTCCTTCGTCGGCGGTCAACTGGGGCGCCTATGGCGCGAACATCCCCTACAGCGTGCGCCAGCAGCCGAGCGAGGCCAACGCGCTGGGCGAGTTGAAGATCCTGTTCCCCAACAAGCACGCGATCTACATGCACGACACGCCGCAGAAATCATTCTTCCAGCGAGATATGCGCGCGCTCAGCCATGGCTGCGTGCGGCTGCAGGACCCGCGCGGCATGGCGGCGGCGGTGCTTGGCACCTCCGTGGACTATATCGCCGAGAAGCTGAAGCACGGCCACTCGACCGAGAATGTGACACGCACGATCCCGGTCTATGTCGCCTATTTCACCGCCTGGCCTGATCTGTCCGGCAAGGTCGAATATTTCGGCGACGTCTACGACCGCGACTCGCGCCTGAAGCAGGCTCTGGACGCCACGGAGGCGGTTCGCTCGCCTTCGAGTTGATCCAGGGCTTTCGGTAGGCCGTTAACTCATAAATACGGCATGACCGAAAGCGGAAAGGCGGCCGAGAGGGAACGAGGAGCGGCGGCTACCGTTATCGAACAAGCTCAAAACGCAACTGTGATCCTGTTTCCGCAGGGACGAACGATGTTGAGCGCTCGAAGCGGAGGCGCCTGTGTCGAGCCACTATGCGATTCTCGAAGCCCCCTCCACGCTGGGCCTGGCGACCGACGGTGTGGAGCGCTTGCCTGGCCGGCTCCTGGACCTTGGCCTTGCGGAGCGCATCCAGGCGCGCCGCGCCGGGCGGCTGGCTGTGCCTCCGAAGGACCCGACGCCCGATCCCGAGACCGGCACCCTGAACGCCAGGGCAATTGCGCAGTGGTCGCCCAAGCTCGCCGACGCCGTGGAAGCGGTGCTTGACGCAGGCGGGTTTCCAGTGGTGCTGGGCGGCGATTGCACGATTGTGCTGGGCTCGGCGCTCGCGTTTCGACGGCGCGGCCGCTACGGCTTGCTCTTCATTGACGGCAACGCCGATTTCTTCCAGCCAGAGGCGGAACCCAATGGTGAGGGTGCCTCGATGGACCTCGCCTTCGTCACCGGCTACGGTCCGTCGCTCCTGACCGACATCGAAGGTCGCGCTCCTCTGGTCCGCCCTGAAGACGCTGTCGCCTTCGCGTATCGCGATCACAAGGATCAGGAGGAGTACGCAAGCCAGCCGCTCCCCGAGGAGCTCAAGGTGCTTGACCTTCCCGCTGTGCGCGCCACGGGCATCGAGGCCGCCGCACGCGAAGCGGTCGATCACCTGACGAGAGCGGAATTGGACGGCTTCTTCATCCATCTCGACGCCGACTGTCTCGACGACGTCATCATGCCGGCTGTCGATTTTCGCGTGCCAGGCGGGTTGTCGTGGGACGAGTTAACGGCCGCGCTCCGGCTTGCCTTGGCGAGCGGCAAGGCAGTGGGCCTCGAGATCACCATCTACAATCCGCGCCTTGATGAGGACGGCAGCGCCGGACGCGGCCTCGCCGACGTACTGGCCGCTGCGCTCGGAACAGCAGCGCCATGACTGCCTTCATATTGCGGCGGAATCTGTTTCAAGGCTCCGCATGAGCCGATCGGCGTGGCTCCGCGATTGTGAGTCTGCAAGCTAGTAGCGCTCGAACAGTGGCCGCCGGAAGCCGGCGTCGCGCCCGGCGATCAGCCAGTAGAGCAAGCCGGCGACAAGGCCGGCAGCGGCAATGATGCCGATGTCGACCCAACGCTCCGGGTCCATATCCTCCGGTGCGCTCGGCCAGATCAGGGCGAAGCCGCCGACCGCGGCGCCGGCGCCGAAAACCATGTGCAGCAGGACATTGCGCAGCGAGAAGAACTCGGCGATCAGCGCGAAGATCAGCGTCTGCAGCGCGGTCACCACGATGGTCAGGAAATAGACGAACATGCCGAGCGGCGGCACCAGCAGCACCGCGATCGGCGAAACGCCCATGACGTCGAAATAGCTGGGCGCGTTGGGCAAGGAACTGAGCACGCCATAGATCACCGCGATGGCGATCAGGCCGACCAGCACCGACACGAAGTAGCCGGCCAACATCATCAATATGCGCTTCATTACGTGCTTCGCCGTCGCCATCCCCATCCCCCAATGCGGCGCCTGGAGCAATTCCAGGAAAAGTGTGAACGGTTTTCCGTCCGGAATTGCGTCAAAACAAAGAGTTAGAGTAGTTCACCGTTCCATGAAACGGTGAACTGCTCTGGCGCGACAGTCAGCCATCAAAGCGGGACAGACGCAAGGGGAGGCGACGGTTGGCAAGGGCAATCGCTTCGGACCAAGCCCGACTTGTGGCGGAAACCATCAATCGCCGAAGTCAGCGCTGCCCCTCATCGCCCTGCCGGGCGTTCGTTGTTCGAAAAGCCAAGCAGTTGGCTTTTCGTCCGCTGCGCGGACCACGCCTCGACTCCCCGTATAGTGACGGGGAGAAGGGGGCTGGCCGCAACGCCGGCGCCATCCTTGCCTTGCAAAGGCTGGTGATTGGCGAAACCATCGATGCCAGCGTCCCTCTCCCCGTCACTATACGGGGAGAGGATGCCGGCAGGCAGGTGAGGGGCGGCGGTGGCGGAAAGGCCGATGACACAGCCAAGAAAGGCCAGTGGATTCGCGTCGGAACGTTCCCCTATTTCGGCTCCGCCGTCACAGGATCGTAGGTGATTTCAACCTTCGCCTTGTCCGCCGTGTAATAGGTGACGGTGTAGGCGCCGCTGTCCCAGTCGACCTCGTCCACATAGCGAAAGCCGTCGCGCTGCTCGACCTTGGCGATGATCTCCGACAGCTTCTTGGCATTGGGCGGCGGCAGCGGCTTGTCGTCCGCGGCCAAGGCTGCCCCGCCGGCGAGAAGAACGGCGACGCTGGTCGCCAGAAGCAATCTGGACATGGCTTTCCCTCAAGTTTCGTCGGACAGAAACTCGCTGGCGTGCCGGTTTGTTCCGCAGCCGGAATGCGTGCCGAATCAGTCCACCGGTTTGCAGCTGCCCGAATGAGAGCCGCCGCCCGTTTGACTTACGCGGCGCGTCGTTGAGCGGGGTGGAGACCTGAACGGGTTCGGCGAGGGTCGACGGCGGTCACGATGCTGTGGTGGTGATCGCAATAGACGCGATCCGCCGAAGTTGGCCCGGCACAGAAGCGATAACCGCCGGGCACTGACCGGTCTTCGCTCACCGGGAAGCGGCACTGATAGACGCCTAGCTGAATGAGGGGGACGTCTTTCGAAATCGGTCTGACATTTTCTGGCATGGTTTTTCAGGTTCCTGGTTCATAGCCATTGCCGGCTGACGGCCGCAATGCGACCGCGTCAAAGCGAGCTTCTCTCGTTTTGGAGAGCTGTGGGTCACCATATGGTGTTGGTCGCGGTGTCAATGAAGCCCCGAAACCCTGCTTTCGCAAGCCAATCGTTGCGACTTAAGGCCACACTTGCCGCTGGGAGGGCGGGCTCGGAAGCGAATCCGTTTTGTCAGCAGACAGTGTGGTCGCGTCCCCGAGCATCTCTGCGAACCGCTTCGCCGGTGCTAAAGTGTGTCTGCACTCGCCAAACAGCAGGGATATGAGGCATGCCCGAAATCACCCGCCGTACACTTCTTGCGTTCACCGCCATGGCCTCGGTCATTGAACCGAAATTTGCCGAAGCGGAAGGGGCCTCATCCGAATTGCGGGCGCTGATCGGAGCCCATGAAGCCAGCTATGTCGGGCTTCACAGGGCTGTTCATCGAGTGGGCAGCAGCAGCCACGAACGCAAGACGGCAGACCGGATTGAACAGGAAGCCTTGCTGGCCATCTGCTCCTACCCGGCGATCAGCCGAGGCGACCGCCGGGCCAAGGCCGATTACCTGCTGACCGCCGAGGCTCGGGGTGAACTCGACCTGGAAGAGCACATGCAGGCCATCCTGCACTCGATGAAGCGCTGATCGCGGCTCGTGCATCTCCAGACATCGCCGACTTCCGTAAGGATTTTGGTGGGCGATGCAGGGATTGAACCTGCGACCCCACCCGTGTGAAGGGTGTGCTCTCCCGCTGAGCTAATCGCCCGCTCGTTGCCCGAAGGCCAAGCGAGCCGCGATATAAGGGAGGCGGGTGCGGTAAGTCAAGGCGCTGTCCGGCGTTCTGACACGGATCGGTTTTGCTGTGCTTTGCGCCCTGTCTCGGACCGACGCTGGCCGCCTTCCGGTCAGTTTCCCGCAGCGGCGATCAGCCTTTGCGCAAGATCGAGCGTCAGCGCATCGAAATGCGAAATCACCGCCGAGGGTTCGAATTCGCGGACATGGCGGTCGGTGTAGCCGAAATCGACCGCCACCACGGGAATGCCGGCGGCTTTTGCCGTGTCGATGTCGGTTTGCGAATCGCCGACCATCAGCGCGCGGTGCGGGTCGCCGCCGGCCAGCTTGATGGTCTCGATCAGATGGCGCGGGTCGGGCTTGCGGAAGGCGAACGTGTCCTGGCCGGCGATGGCCGCGAAATGTTTGGTCAGGCCGAGCGCCTCGATCAGCGCCAGCGAGTTGGCTTCGTATTTGTTGGTGCAGATGGCCAGGATATAGCCGGCATCCTCGAAGCGCGCGATCGCCTCGACGACACCGGGGTAGGGGCGCGACTTGCCGGGGATGTTGAGTGTGTAGTGGTCGAGGAAAAGTTTCAGCAGCCGGTCGTGCTCCTCGACGGCAAGCGATCGCTGATGGGCGGCGTGCGCCCGCTCGATCATCACCCGGCCGCCGTGGCCGACGAAACGCCTGAAGCCGGCTTCGTCGACCGCCGCGATCTCGCTGGCGGCCAAGCTGTGGTTCAGGCTGTCGAGCAGGTCCGGCGCTGTGTCGATCAGCGTACCGTCGAGGTCGAACACGATGATCGGTCGGGTCATGGTCTGTCCTGGGCAGGTGTGCAATGGGCAGGCGATAGCGGCTGCGGCGCGTCATGGCAAGCTGACTGGGGGCAAGCCGGCTTGGCAATCGCTTCAGACCGGTGACAGTTTCAACGTGTGGCGGGACCACCAATTGTGGAAGCCGGCGCTGCCCCTCATCGCCCTGCCGGGCACTTCTCCCCGTATAGTGACGGGGAGAAGTGGCTGGCCGCAATGACGGCGCCCTTCTTGCAACGCTGGTGATTGGTGAAACCACCGATGAGAGTGTCCCTCTCCCCGTCACTATACGGGGAGAGGATGCCGGTAGGCAGGTGAGGGGCGGCGCCAGCGTCAGGAAAAGGGTGACGGGGCGAATTCCAAAACCTGAACCGATTGTCCTGGGCGAGCGCGCCGGGCAAGCAGGCCCCCTCGGACCGGACATTTCGCGGCGAGCTTCCAGAAATGAAAAACCCGCCACAGCGGCGGGTCGTTGGCGCAAATCAGCACCATAACCAAAAATGTAGCATAGCTGCCCTCACCGGTCAAGGAAATAATTCCTACGCAGGATCACCTGGGGACCCGCCGCCTGGGGCTTTGACCGGACCGGCAAAAATGCTACGAGCCCGGCAGCGAATTTCCGGGGCAGAACCCACATGGATGCAAGGCAATTGAAGGTCGAAGCCGCGCGGGCCGCACTTGCCCATGTGAGCGACGGCATGCGGCTCGGCATCGGCACCGGCACCACGGCCGAAGAGTTCGTGCGGCTGCTTGCCGAAAAGGTCGCCACCGGCATGACCGTCATCGGCGTGCCGACTTCGGAGCGCACCGCGTTGCTGTGCCGCGAGCTTGGCGTGCCGCTGTCGACGCTGGAGGAAACGCCAGAGCTCGATCTCACCGTCGACGGCGCCGACGAAGTCGACCCGGAACTGACCCTGGTCAAGGGCGGCGGCGGCGCGCTGCTGCGCGAGAAGATCGTCGCCGCGGCGTCCCAGCGCATGATCGTCATCGCCGACCGCTCCAAGATGGTCGAGACGCTCGGCCGTTTTCCGCTGCCGATCGAGGTCAATCCATTCGGCCTGCGCGCCACTGAAATCGCGGTTGCCGCGGCGGCTGAAAAGCTCGGTCTTTCCGGGCCGGTCACATTGAGGATGACGGGCGGCCAGGCTTTTGTTACAGACGGCGGCCATTTTATCCTCGATGCATCTTTTGGCCGCATTCCGGATACAAGAGCGCTTTCGAATGCTCTGCACGCCATTCCGGGCGTGGTCGAGCATGGTCTTTTCATCGGGCTGGCTTCAGCGGCCATCATCGCCGGCGGCGACGGTATCCAAACCGTCCATGCCGCCCGAAAACCAGGGAGTTCTACCGATCATGATGTTGCATAACCGGGTTCGCAGCCTTTCCATCCTTCTGGCGGCCTCGGCCGTTTTCGCCTTTTCTTCGCCGGCGTTTTCGCAGGATGTCACGGAATCGCACCTGAAGGCCGCCCGCGCGGCGGTCGCTGCGATCCACGCGACCGACCCGTTCGACAACATCCTGCCGCAGGCGGCCGCGGCGCTCGAATCGCAGCTGATCCAGAAGAACCCGGACATGCAGGAACTGATCGGCAAGACGATCAGCGAGAAGGCGCTGGCGCTGGCCTCGCGCCGCGCCGATCTCGAGAAGGAAGCCGCACTCGCCTACGCAAAAGTGTTCTCCGAAAAGGAACTGACCGACATCGCCGCCTTCTACAATTCCGATTCGGGCAAGAAGCTGCTCGATAGCGGCCCGACGGTGACCCGCGAACTGGTCAAGGCAGCCGACATCTGGCAGAACGGCCTCGGCCGCGATCTCGCCCAGCAGGTCGGCGAAACGCTGGCCGCAGCCGCCAAGGCAAAGGCGCAGGCTGCACCTGCCGCGCCCGCCGCCGGAGCCGCCGCTCCGGCCGATGGCGCAGCGCCCGCCGATGGCGCGGCCCCTGCGGACAACAACTGACCCCGCATTTTCAAATGGCCTTGCGGCCTCCCGCGAAAGCCCGGCCTGTCCGGGCTTTTCTTTTGACGGTTTGCGGCCTACCTGTCTGACACATTTCTGAAGCCTGGGAGCCGCGTCATGGCTGGTTACGACTACGATCTTTTCGTCATCGGCGGCGGTTCGGGCGGGGTGAGGGCGGCGCGTGTCGCCGCGGCTCTCGGCAAGCGTGTCGGCATCGCCGAGGAATATCGCTATGGCGGCACCTGCGTCATCCGCGGCTGCGTGCCGAAAAAGCTCTATGTCTATGCCTCGCAATTTCCCGAGCATTTTGCCGACGCCGCCGGCTATGGCTGGACGGTGCCGGAAGCCAGTTTCGACTGGCAGACGCTGGTCGCCAACAAGGATCGCGAGATCAGCCGGCTGGAGGCCATCTACGTCAGGAACGTCGAGGGCGCCGGCGGCGAGACCTTCCACTCGCGCGCCATGATCGTCGATCCGCATGTCGTGCATCTTCTGGGCGAGGATCGCACCGTCACGGCAGACCAGATCCTGATCGCCACCGGCGGCCGACCCGCGGCGCATCCGGCGCTGCCCGGCCATGAACATTGCATCTTTTCCAACGAGGCTTTCGACCTCAAGGAATTGCCCAAGGCGATCATGATCGAGGGCGGCGGTTATATCGCCGTCGAGTTCGCCAACATCTTTCACGGTCTTGGCGTCGACACCACGCTGGTCTATCGCGGCAAGGAGATCCTCAGCCGGTTCGACATGGACCTGCGGCGCATGCTGCACGAGACGATGGAAAAAAAGGGGATAAGGATCCTCTGCCATTCCGTGTCCGAATGGATCCGCAAGCGGCCGGACGGCCGGCTCGACGCGCTCGTCAGCGGCGGCGAGGTGCTGACCGTCGACCAGGTGATGCTGGCCATCGGCCGCATTCCCAACACCGAGAATATGGGCCTGGAAGGCATCGGACTGGAGATGACCAAGACCGGCGCCATCGCCGTCGACCAATATTCCCGCACCAACATCGACAACGTCTGGGCGATCGGCGACGTCACCAACCGCGTGCAGCTGACGCCGGTGGCGATCCATGAGGCGATGTGCTTCATCGAAACCGCCTTCAAGGGAAATCCGACCGCGCCCGATCACGAGACGATCGCGACCGCTGTCTTTTCACAGCCGGAGATCGGCACTGTCGGATTGTCGGAGGACGACGCCGTCAAGCGCTTCCCCGACATCGAGATTTACCGCGCGACATTCCGGCCGATGCGGCACACGCTGTCCGGGCGCGACGAGAAGATGCTGATAAAGCTGGTGGTCGATGGCGCGTCGAAGAAAGTGCTTGGCGCCCACATATTGGGGCCGGACGCCGGCGAGATGGCGCAGCTGCTCGGCATCCCGCTGAAGGCCGGCCTCACCAAGGACGATTTCGACCGTACGATGGCCGTGCATCCGACAGCGGCGGAAGAACTGGTCACCATGTACAAGCCGACCTATCGCGTGAAGGACGGCGCGCGCGTCGATTGACGGCAAATCCGGGTTGAGGAACTCCGCCGCGGCAAGGTCATGCCACGGCGGAGATAGTCGCTACAGCAGCGTGCCGCGCAGGATCACCAGCGCCACCGAAAAGTAGATCACCAGCCCGGTGACATCGACCAGCGTGGCGACCAACGGCGCCGATGCGCTGGCAGGGTCGAAGCCGATACGTTTCAAGGCGAACGGCAGCATCGACCCCGATAGCGAACCGAAGGTGACGATGCCGACCAGTGCAGCACCCACCGTGGTGGCAATCAGCGGCCAGTGCGGGCCATAATCGTAGAAGCCCATATATTGCCACAGCGCAATGCGGCAGACGCCGACCACGCCGAGCATGGCGCCCAGCACCAAGCCGGTGGGCAGCTCACGCAGCGCCACCCGCCACCAGTTGCCAAGACCGATCTCGCGCAGCGCCAGCGCGCGGATGACCAGCGAGGTCGCCTGCGAGCCGGAATTGCCGCCGGAGCTCATGATCAGCGGGATGAACAGCGTCAGCACGATCGCCTTCTCCAGCTCGCCCTCATAGCTCTGCATGGCGTTGGCCGTCAGCATCTCCGAGATGAACAGCGCGCACAGCCAGCCGCCGCGTTTCCTGATCATGGCGAGGAAGCTCATCTTCATGTACGGCTCGTCCAGCGCCTCCATGCCGCCGAAACGGTGCGCGTCCTCGGTCGTCTCCGCGACCATCGTGTCGATGATGTCGTCGATGGTGACGATGCCGAGGATCTTGCCATGGTCGACGACCGGAAGGGCGAGCAGATCGTATTTGGAAATCGTCTGCGCCAGGGTTTCGCGATCGGTCAGCGGGCCGACCGTCACCGGAAGGTGATCCGGCGCCACCGTCATGATCGGATCGTCAGGCTCACCGGTGATCAGCCGGCGCAGGCGCGTCGAGCGCACAAGCAGGTGCGTCGTCGGATCGACGATATAGATCGCGTAGACGGTCTCGCGCGTCCGCTCGACCTTGCGGATGTAGTCGAGCGTCTGCCCGACGGTCCAGTCCGAGGGCACGCTGACGAACTCCGTCGTCATGATCGATGCGGCACTGCCTTCGGGATAGCCGAGGATGGACAGCAGCGTTGCGCGCAGCGGCGGCGCAAGCCCGCCAAGCAGCTCGGAACGGGCCGGCTCTTCCAGCTCGCGCAGGATGTCGGCGGCACGGTCGACCGACATGGCGGTGAGCAGCTTGCCCGCCTTGGCGCGTGGCAGCGCCTCCATGAGTTCGGACGCGCCGTCGAGTTCCGGCTGGTCGAAGATCTCGACCAGACGTTCGAACGTCACTTCACAGAGCAGTTCCGTCGCGTTCTCTCGAGGCTCCCTGTTGAGGGCTTCGACAATGTCGGCGACGTGATCGTTGGCTAGGATACGGGCAATCGCGACGGCTTCGTCGCTTGCCACTGTGGTAAATTCGTTCATGGCTCACTCCTTGCCGTCCGGCAGGACATGAACCATGTGAGGTCACGTCAGGGCGGACGGCTGTTGCGTTCGACTGTGACTGTCGCCAGGCATGGCGCGGTGACCTTTCCGCTTGCGGGTTCGCGTTTTTACTATCTGCAAGCGGGCGCAACATAGGAGCGCGCCTTGCCGTGTCAATCGCGGTGAGGAGGGAAAATGCCGACGAGCGGCCAAGATCGCGAGACTGTGATCGCCGGCCGCCGTTCGCCTCGGCAGACCGGGGTGGAATAACCGTTATTTCTGCTTCAGCCGGCGCGAGAAACGCAGCCACTTGTCTTCGACCGGCCTTGGGACCGGCCTGGGCTGCACCAGAATGGTGGTGAGTTCGGCGGGCAGGGTCGGAACCAGCGGCTTCTTGGTGGCGACGCCGTCGGCGATCGCGACGATGCTGTGATAGAATTCGCTGCCGCTGATCGATCTCGGCGCAACCGCTTCGTGCATGACGCTGATCACCGTGACATCGGGGCAGTTGTCCTTGATGGCCTGGTGGAAGGCGACCTTGCCGTCGGGGTCGAGCGCGCCGGTCGCCTCGTCAAGGAACAGCAGCCCCGGCTGCTGCAGCACGATGCGAGCCACCACCAGCTTCTGCTTCTGGCCGCCCGACAGCACCTGGTCCCAGCTTTTGCCTTCGCGGCTTTCGTCGGCCATGTGCTCGATGAAGTCGCCAAGCCCGGCCTTGTGCAGCGCCGACGCCACCTGCGCGTCGCCATGGTCGTGCTCGGAGCCCGGCAGGCAGACCAGTTGCTTCAGCGACACAGGCTGCAGCTTGACCTCCTGGGCGGCATAGAAACTCTTCACGCCTTCGGGGAAGACGATGGTGCCGCGGCCATAGGGCCACAGGCCGTTGATCGCCTTGATCAGCGAGGTCTTGCCGCAGCCGGACTCGCCCTTCAGGAAAGTCCATTCGCCGCGCCGGAAGCGCAAATTGGCGGCGCTGAGGAAGGGCGTCGCATCCTCGCCTTGATGCGCCAGTTCGAGCTTCTGGATGGTCAGGCCGAAAACCGGGTTCTGGCTGGTGTAGTGGAAATCGGAGCGGCCGGTCTGGCTGTAGAATTCCTGCGGATGCTGGACATTCTCGATCGCGTTGGCCAACTCGGTGACACGCTGGCTGTTGGCGCGCAGCGTGGCGATGGCGGGCATGACGTGGATGAACCACGAACACTGGCCGATCAGAGAATTGACCAGCTCGGAGCCGGTTATATAGCCCTTCAGATCGAGGCGGTTGTGGATGAACGGCACGAGGCCCGGTCCATAGGCGACAATGCGGGCGCCGATGAAATTGTAGATCAGCTCGAACGACATATAGACGGTGTTGACGATGTTCAGCCGCGTCCAGGTGCCGTCGATATCGACATAGAGCCGGCCATGCATGGTCCTTTGCACGCCTTCGCCCTGAGACGCCGCGACATGGAAGGAGCGGCGCAGGAACGTCGTCAGTTCGCCGCGATAGCTGCCTTCGGCCTTCTGCATCCTGACGTTGAGGCGCTCGAGCAGGCCGCCGAGCTTGACGGCGATCCATGTGTTCAGCGGCACATAGGTGGCGACGGCCAGGAAGGCCAGGATGGCGCTGCCATAGCTGCCGAGGAACTCCAGCCCCTTCACCTCGACGGAGTTTTCGAGCAGCTTCTGGCCGACGAAGAAGAGCGAGGTGGCGACGGCCAGTACGCCCATGGCGAGCCCGATGGCGCCCCCGGTCATGTCCTTGATGGATTCCTGGACACGCTGGTCGATGTTGTCGGGGGCCGGTGCGCCGCTGCCGGTCGATGCATGCTGGGCATGGAAATGCGTATGGTTGCCATCCAGCAGCGCTTCATTGAAGCGGCTGTCCAACCAACCGCGCCATTTGCGGTGCAATGTCGCCGAGACAAGATTGCGGACGCCGGTAAAGCCAGCGTCCTTGAGTACCACCAGCAGCACGAGGACGCCGGCATTGATCAGCAGCGAGCGAAGCGGCGTGGTGTTGGCGGCGTCATGGAAGAAGGCGATCGAATTGACCAGTTCGCCGGAGGCTTCGGCGAACCAGACACCGGCCTTGCTGGACAGCGCCGTGAGCACCGCGATCACCAGCGTCAGCGTCCAGGCTTCCTTCCAGCGGTCGGAAACCCAGTAGGCCCGCATCAGGCCCCAGAAGCTGCGCATCGACGACACCGGCGTCAGAAGCGATCGCCCTGCGGCATCGCGAGGTGTTTTTTCCGGTACTGACTCTTGCGATGGTCTACCGACCCGAATCACGATCCCGCCCAAACCTTTTTTCTTTTGTTACGGATGGTAACACCAATTGATCATTTTCCATTAATTTAAAACCGGCCCGACCGGATTGCCCCGGCAGCCGTTGCCGTGAGGCAACAGATTACACGCTGAAATTTAGCGACAACGGTCGGCAATAATCAGAATATCGATATTGATTTCAGATACTTGATCTTCAATAAAATGCCGTCGATGGAGCTTCCCCTGGGGAAGGCTTTCACACGGTTTCGTGAACTCGAAGTCGTGTCGAGCGATCGGTTTTCTCACTGCGGACGGCCCAGAGAGCTCGAAAATTTGCGGTTCGTGACTCGCCAGGAATGCCGTGGTCGTCCTTGCCAGGGGCAGGAAGTGACGGGAGAATCGATCGAGCGGCGCGTTCCGTCTTGTCCGGTCAGCTGAGGGACTGCGTTTGACAATTCATCCACCTGGGATTGAACCTTGCCCGGCATCGTCGACATTCATGCATATTCGGTTCTCCAACAAGGAAGCTCCCAATGCTTGCACGCGCGGCCGCAATCCTGTCCCTCTTCGCCTGGCTGCCCCTCGTACCTTTGGCGCATGCCGGCGCGCAGAGCATCCCGGCCAGCGCCGAAGGCCAGATCGAGTTCAACACGCCGTCCGGCAACATCGGCTGCATCTACACGCCCAAAGGCGGCACCGGCACCTATGAGCCAAAGGATGGCGGCCCGGAGCTGAGTTGCTCGCGCGTCGAGCCGAGCTACGTCACGATTATCCTGGGTCCGAAGGGGCCAGCCACTCTGATCAAAAACCCAGGCGAGCAGGGCTGCTGCAGCGATGTCGACAAGCTTGGCTACGGCAACAGCTGGAGCGCCGGGCCGTTCTCGTGCCAGTCGTCAACCAAGGGACTGACCTGCACGGCCACGAACGGCCATGGATTTTTCATCAGCAAGGCCAAGGCGACGGTGAAGTAACGTTTGCTGCTGTCGCGGAGAGGAGAGGGCGGTCGGCTCAGCCGGCCTTGTCCAGTTCGCCGCGCGCCTTGGCGGCGGCCACCTGGCGAATGGCATCGGCCAGCGTGTCGGCATCCTGTGCGCCCATGACCGCGTACTTGTCCTCGAGCAGGAAGCACGGCACGCCAGAAATGCCCATGCGCGACGCGGTGGCGATCTCGGTGCGCACCGCCTCGACATCGGCCTCGGTCGGCAAAAGCGTGGCGACCACGGACGCATCCATGCCGGCCTCTCGCGCCGCCTCGACCAGCACGGCATGATCGCCAATGTTGGCGCCTTCCTCGAAATTCAGCTGGAACAGCCGGCGCACAAGCCTGTTCTGAATGGCTTCGCCGGCGGCACCTGCCCAGCGGATCAGCCGGTGCGCATCGAGCGTGTTCGGCGCCACCTTGATGGCGTCGAAGACAAAGGAAATGTCTTCCGCTTCGCCCAGCGGCTCGATGCGGGTGTGAATCTCGCGGATGCGCTCATCACTGCCGAATTTTGCCAGCATGTATTCGCGGCGGTCCTTGCCTTCAGGCGGAATGGTCGGATCGAGCTGGAACGGCCGCCAGCGGACATGCACGTCGACATCGCCGACGGCGGCAATCGCCCTGTCGAGCCGCTTCTGGCCGATGAAGCACCAGGGGCAGACGACATCGGACACCACATCGACGGTGATGGCGTTCAATTCGCTCATCTCGATCTCCTGATCCCTCAGTTGGGTTTGCGCCACCATGTTGGCAGTTGATACCCGAATATGGGCGTCTTTTGCGGATGTTCCAGGTAGTTCCAGTAGGCAATCCATTGCTGCGTGTTGTGCTGCATCGGCACCATGTAGTTGCCGGAGATCAGCAGCCGGTCGAGAACGCGAACGGCGGCAACATAATCCTCCTTGGAGCGGGCGCGCAGCATCGCCTCGATCGCCGCGTCCACAGCCGGATCGGCGACGCCTGCGAGATTGAACGAGCCTTCCGTCCTGGCCGCGGCGGAACTCCAGCGCCCGCTCTGCTCGATGCCGGGCGACAACGAATTGTTGAAGCCGCTCGATCCGATCAGGACCTCGAAATCGAAGCGCTGCTTGCGCGACTGGATCTGGTCGCCGTCGAGGCTGCGAATGGTGAGATCGATACCGATCTTCTCCAGCGTGCGCTGGTAGATGCCGGCAAGGCGCTCCTCGTCCTGCGATGCGGTCAGGATTTCGAAGCTGAAGGGTTTGCCTTCGGGATCGAGCATCGTTCCATTCTGCACGTGGTAGCCGACACTTTTCAAAAGATCGAAGGCTGCCTTCAGCACGCGGCGGTCCTGGCCCGATCCGTCGGTCACCGGCGGCCGCCATGTACCGTCCATGACATCGGCCGGGACGCGGCCGGGGTAGGGCGCCAGAAGCGCTTTCTCCCTGTCGTCGGCCGGATGGCCGATCGCGGAAAGCTCGGAATTCTGCCAGTAACTCATCGTGCGCGTGTATTTGCCGCCGAACAGGTTCTTGTTGGCCCATTCAAAGTCGTAGAGCATGCCGAGCGCGCGCCGCACGACAGGGTTGGCGAATTTCGGCAACCGCGTGTTGAACAGGAAACCGGTCACCACGGGCGGAATGCCGGTGTCGAAGGTTTCGGCGACGACGTCGCCCTTGTGGAAGGCCGGAAAATCGAGATCGCGCTCGCGCTTCACCGGATCACTGTCGTCGTCGATGGCGCAAAGGCCTTTCTTGAACGCTTCGAGCTTGGCGTTGGCGTTGAGGAAATACTCGATGGTGATCTGGTCGTAATTGTCGAAACCGCGCTTGGCCGGGACGTCCTTGCCCCAGTAGTCCGGGTTGCGCTTGAACACGATGCGCTGGCCGGGCTGCACCTGCGCGATCCTATAAGGGCCGCTGCCGATCACCGGCTTGAGCGTCGTCCTGTCGAAAGTCTCCTTGTCGAAGGCGTGCTTCGGGATGATCGGGGTCAGCGCGATGATCAGCGGGAATTCGCGATCGGCCTTGTCGTTGAAGGTGAAGCGCACGCTGTGATCGCCGGTCTTTTCGAGCTTGGCGACCCTGGCCATGCGATCGCTGTAAGGCGGGCGGCCTTTCTCGGTGTAGACGTCATAGCTGAACAGCACGTCCTCCGGCGTCACCGGCTGACCGTCCGACCATTTGGCCTTCGGATTGAGATGGAATTCGATGCTCTTGCGCTCCGGGTCCATGTCGGCGCTGTCGGCCAACAAACCGTAGAGCGTGAAAGCCTCGTCGGCATTGCGCTGCATCAACGGCTCGAAGACCAGATTGCCGAAGATCGTATCCATCATGCCGCGCGCCGTCGTGCGCAGGCTCTTGAGGATGAAAGGGTTCAGATTGTCGAAGCTGCCGACGACGCAATAGGTGATCGAGCCACCCTTCGGCGCGTCGGGATTGACGTAATCGAAATGCGTATAGCCGGGCGGTAGCGCCGGCTCGCCCTGCATGGCGATAGCGTGCTTCGGCTCCGATGCGGCCGGCTGATGCGAAAGGGCGAGAAACGATATCCCGGTGATCAGCCAAACAACAACGCGGCCCATGACCGTCTCCTTACTGGGTCGGCTTGATGATTCGGTGTGCACCCTAGCATGAGGCGGCTGCGCGCCGGCCAACCGCGCGTTCAACAATTGCTGACGCCGGGCTGGATTCGGCCTCGCTTGCAGTGTAACACGCCCTCCGAAGTCATTCTGTTGCCTCATTTCGGCAACAGGTAGCTGGACCACACGGCACGAAGAAGCCGGTCCCGGGATCATTTGAGAGGAAGTGCACGACATGACGAGCCTGAACAGCAACGCGTACCGCCTGTCGGTCATGGCCGCTGGCGTGGTCGGCTTTCTCGGCGCAGGACTTCCCGCTGCTTCCGCACAGCAGCAACAGCAGATTCCGCAAGGCTGGTTCAAGGCCTGCACCAAGCAGGAAGACGTCGACATCTGCAATGTCCAGAACATCACCACCGCCGGCAACGGCCAGCTGGTCACCGGCGTCAGCCTGATCGAGCTGAAGGGCAAGGTGAACCGCAAGGTGTTCCAAGTGACGGTCCCGACCGGCCGTCTGGTGCCTCCCGGCATCGGCCTGCAGATCGACACCGGCAAGGCGCAGAAGCTCGACTATGTGATCTGCTTCCCGGATCGTTGCGTGGCGGAAGTGCCGCTGACCGATCAGCTCGTCGCCGCGTTCAAGAAGGGCCAGGCGATCACTCTGACCTCCGTCAATTTCCAGAACCAGCCCAATCCGATCAAGGTCGCCCTGCAGGGCTTCAGCGGCGCCTATGACGGACCGGCGCTGCAGCAGTCGGACATCGAGGACCGGCAGAAGAAGCTTCAGGACTTCGTCGCCAAGAACAACCAGGATTTCGCCAAGAAGCTCAAGGAAGAGCAGGACAAGGCGAAGACCGCCAACTGATCGGCCGATATCGCCGAGCCACAAAAAAGCGGGGTCATGCCCCGCTTTTTTTGCGCCCATCTCTCCGCGGGTTAATGCCTCGACTGCCGTTTCGGCTGGTAGCGCCCGTCCGGCTTCTTGTCGAACATCTCCTTGATCTGCGGATGCCGGACCGGCTCCCCCGACTGATCCTCAAGCAAATTCTGCTCGGAGACGTAGGCGATGTACTCGGTCTCCGAATTTTCGGCGAGCAGATGATAGAAAGGCTGATCCTTGTGCGGCCGCACGTCGGCGGGGATGGCTTCGTACCATTCGTCGGTGTTGGCGAATTGCGGATCGACATCGAAAATGATGCCCCTGAATGGAAACAGCCGGTGGCGAACCACCTGTCCGATTGCGAATTTGGCTGTTTTCATCGTACTCACCACTGAATTCCTTGGGCTTATTTGGCGCAGACCGCGCATCAATTCAATCCCGAGGCGCTTGACGCCCTATTAAGCAACGGGCTAGCCCGGCGCCAGGGTTTCGGACCAGCATAAAAATGTCTGACGTCATCGGTCTTGTTCTTCCGTTCTTCGGCTTGATTTTTGTCGGGTTTCTGGTGGCGCGCATCACCAGGCAGCCGCTGGAGGCGCTCGGCTGGATGAACACGTTCATCGTCTATGTCGCGCTGCCGGCACTTTTCTTCCAACTGCTTGCCAAGACGCCGTTCGAAGACCTGACGGAATGGCGCTTCATCTTCGGTTCGGTCGTCTCGACCTTCATGATATTTTCCTTGATGTTCATGGGGTCGATCCTGACCTCGCGCGGCGAGATAGCGCAATCGACCATCAAGGCGCTCGCGGCCGCCTATGGCAATATCGGCTACATGGGACCGGGGCTGGCATTGCTGGCCTTCGGCGAGGAGGCGGCTGTGCCGGTCGCCTTGATCTTCTGTTTCGAGAACATCATGCATTTCGCCATCGCGCCCATGATGATGGCGCTGTCGGGCGACGACAAGACCACGCCTCTCCGGCTTGCGCTCGGTGTCGTGCGCAAGATCGTGCTGCACCCGTTCATCATCGCAACCGCCCTGGGCGTCGGCGCCGCCTATATCGGCTTTCGACCGCCCGTGCCGGTGGAGCGATTTCTGGAATATCTTTCCCGGGCGGCCGCACCTTGCGCGCTGTTCGCCATGGGCGTCACGCTGGCGCTCAGGCCGCTCAATCGCGTCCCGCACGAGATGGTTCCGATTGCGGCGCTGAAACTGATCCTGCACCCGTTGCTCTGCTATGTCGTGCTGAGCTGGATCGGCAATTTCTCTGAGACATGGGTCTTCTCGGCGGTGCTTCTGGCGGCGTTGCCGACCGCCACCAACGTCTTCGTCATCGCCCAGCAGTATGGCGTCTGGGTACAGCGCGCGTCGGCCAGTGTGCTGATCACAACCTGCCTGTCGGTCGTGACCGTCACCGGGCTGCTCTACCTGATCCGGCACGATATCCTAGCGCCGGACCTGTTTCCCTAACCCGCCGGCAAGCGCGGCAAAACCGCTGCCGGGACGAAGCCCCTCGCGCATGAAAAAAGCCCGAAGCGGCGCGAAGCCACCGAGCACGCCGAGCCCGGCCACGCGGGCCATCTGGGCCGGCAGCATGTCGGAAAGCAGCGACATGTTGAGCAGGTTGACCGCGCCGCTACGCGCCAGAATATCGGGGCGGCGCTTGAAATCGTAAGCCGCAAGCGCCTTGGCTGCACCCGGGTCGGCTCGATTTTCACAAGCGATTCCAACCAGATCATCGACGTCCCTGATGCCGAGATTGAGGCCTTGCGCACCAATCGGCGGAAACACATGGGCGGCTTCGCCGACCAGCGCCACCCGATCTCGGGCGAAACGCAGTGGCGTCACCGCCGAAAGCGGATAGATCTGCCGGCCCGGCTCGACCGTCACCCGGCCCAGCATCGACTGCATCTGCTGTTCAACCCGCTGAGAAAGCGTCGTATCGTCCAGTGCGGCGAGGTCGGTCGCGGTCTCGGGCTTGACCACCCAGACCAGGCTGGAGCGATTGCCGGGCAATGGGACCTGCGTGAACGGACCGGTCTCGGTGTGGAATTCGGTCGAGGTGAAGGCGTGGTCGCCGCTATGGCCGAAATTGAGGACGAGAGCTGCCTGCGGGTAGGACCGGGCCGAGGTCGAGATGCCGGCCGCCTGGCGCGCCGGTGACAACCGCCCATCGGCGGCGACCGCAAGCGATGCGTCGACCGTGCTGCCGTCGGCCAGGACGGCACGGGCGTGCTCGGCATCGAGACGCCAGTTCGCCACTATCGACATCAGCCGGTCGATGCCGGCATGCGCGGCAACGGCGCTGGCGAGTGCCGGGTTGAGGACGCTGTTGGGAAGGTTCAGCCCGAATTGGTCCTCGTCGATTTCGCTGGCACGGAAGGTGACGACCGGGCTGCGGATCAGCCGGCTGGTGGCGTCGACGATGCGCATCACTTTCAGGGGCGCCGCCTTGGATTTGACGGTTTCGAGCACGCCAAGCCGGTCGAGCACTTTCAAGGCAGGGTTCATCAGGGCCGTCGTGCGGCCGTCGGGGGCAGTGGGCTCCGGCCCGACCAGCGTCACCGGGAAACCTTCGGCGGCAAAACCGAGCGCCGCGATCAGCCCTGCCGGCCCCGTGCCGGCAACCAGTATCCGCGCAGTTTGCTGATGCTCCAAGATCGGCTTCCGGCTTGCAATGCGAGGCCGGTCCACCCGACCTGCCGTTCGATGAGCATATAGGTCAGATCATGCCGCTTGATCAACGCGGCGATTCGGCCCATTCGGATGTCATGACCGGCCAGCAGGACGACTTCAGCCATCTCGACCGCGCCGGCCGCGCCATGGCCGGCATCGCGCGCAATCCTCGCGTCACGGTAAACGTCGTTGTCGCCGCTTGCATCCTGCTTGCCTGGCTGTCTCTTGCGGCGATGGCAATCCGCGGGGCTGAAACAGGGATTGCGGGCGTCGGCGCCCCTGGCGACACGATCCTGCGCAGCCTGCCGCAACTGCCGCTGCCCGATTTCCTGGAACGGTTCTTTGTGCTGTGCCTCTCACCGGTGCCCTTGGACGCAGATCTCGGCTTGCAGGCCGGCGCGCTCGTTTTCATGTGGCTCCTGATGGCGGTCGCGATGATGCTGCCTTCGGCGGCGCCGATGATCCGCACCTATTGCGAAATCACTGACACGGCTCGCATCAAGGGCGAACCGGTCGTTCACCCGCTGGTGCTGGTCGCCGGTTACCTAAGCGTCTGGCTCGCCGCTTCAATGATGTTCGCGGCGCTGACCTTGGCCGCCCATGCATTCGCCTTATCAGCCGGGATGCTCGATCCGGTCGCCGGCCTTGCCGGTGCGCTCGCTCTCGTGATTGCCGGCCTCTACCAGTTCAGCGGCCTCAAGGAAGCTTGCCTGAAGAAATGCAAGAACCCGTTCTCGGTCCTGTTTTCGAACTGGAGCGCAAGGCCCCTTAACATCTTTCGGCTCGGTGTCGCGCAAGGTCTGTGGTGTCTCGGCTGCTGCTGGGCCTTGATGCTGGTGATGTTCGCCGTTGGCGTCATGAACATTTTCTGGATGGCGTTGATCGGGCTGTTCACCCTGATCGAAAAACAAACAGCCAGCAGGGTTCCAACCCGGCTGGCCGGTGCGATACTGCTTGTCTGGGCAGCCGCGCTGCTAGTAGTCTCGCTATGAGTGGGGGAAAATCGATGGCAGACCAGAGCTGGGCGATGAAGGGAGAGCTCGTACTCTCCTGCAATTGCACGGTTTTTTGCCCCTGCGTGCTATCGCTTGGCAATCATCCGCCGACCGAAGGCTATTGCCAGACCTGGGCGGGGTTTCGTATCGATGCAGGCCATTTCGGTGAGGTCGATCTGTCCGGCCTCAATCTCGGGCTGATCATGGAAATCCCCGGCTACATGAGCCGCGGCAACTGGACCGCCGGCCTGTTCATCGACAGCCGAGCCTCGGTCTACGCGGTCAAGGCGCTGACCAAGATCTTCACGGGCAAGGCAGGCGGAACCACATCGCTGCTCTCCATCCTCGTCGGCAAATTCCTTGGCGTCGAGCAGGTGCCAATCACCTATGAGACGCGTGACAAGACGCGTATCTTCCAGATACCGAAGATCATCGACGGGGCGGTGACACCCATCCCCGGCAAGGATCGCGGCAAGGATACGGTGATCAGCAATTCGGAATACTGGATCGCGCCCGAGATTATCGTGGCAAGGTCTGACAAGAGCAAGATGCGGGCTTTCGGCCGCAACTGGAATTTCGCCGGCCGTTCGGCCGAAATCTGCAAGCTGGATTGGCGGGGCCCGTGAGCAAGAACACAACGGCCCGAAAAGCCGCCAAAAAGATCACGGACCGGATTCCCAGGCCGAAGAAGAAGGTCACCTGGCCACAGGCGCGGGCGTTCTCCGTCCATCTCTTGACCGCATCAGGCTCGTTCCTGGCCTTCCTCTCGCTTGTGGCGGCGAGCGAAGAGCGCTGGACCGCAATGTTCTGGTGGCTCGGGCTGGCATTGTTCGTCGACGGCATCGATGGACCGATCGCCAGAAAGCTCGAGGTCAAGGAGATCCTGCCGACATGGTCGGGCGAACTGCTCGACAACATCATCGACTACGTGACCTACGTGCTGATCCCGGCCTTCGCGCTCTATCAGCGCGGCTTCATGGGCGAGGGCCTGTCTTTCCTGTCGGCGGCGATCATCGTCGTGTCCAGCGCCATCTACTATGCCGACACCGGCATGAAGACGAAGGAGAATTTCTTCAAGGGATTCCCCGTGGTCTGGAACATGGTGGTGTTCACCCTGTTCGTCATCGAGCCCGGGCAATGGGTTTCGTTCGCTGTGGTGGTGGTGGCCGGCGTCCTGACTTTCGTGCCGATCAACTTCATCCACCCGGTGCGGGTGGTGCGGCTGCGGCGCATCAACCTTGGGATGACCCTCTTATGGTGCGCTTTCGGCGCGCTCGCCCTGGCCCAGGCGGCACTCGCTGCCTTCTACGATCAGATCGGCGTGCTGGGCGAACAGGTCAGCACCTTCACCAAGATCGGCATTACCATCACCGGGCTTTACCTTGCCTGCATCGGTGGCATCATGCAGTTCTTTCCCAATCTCGGTGCCAAAAAGGCTTGATCAGCCGCTCCCACAGGAAGCCTAGCCCACAGGAAGCCTAGCAATGTCGAAAGCGATCCGCATTCACGCCAATGGCGGCCCGGAAGTTCTGACCTATGAGGACGCTGACCCCGGCCAGCCGGGATCCGGGCAGATCCTGGTCCGGCACACCGCGATCGGCCTCAATTTCATCGATGTCTACCATCGCTCTGGCCTCTACCCGCCGCCTGGCGGCTTCCCGCTCGTGCCAGGCAGCGAAGCCGCCGGCGTGGTGCTGGAGGTCGGCCAGGGCGTCGACTGGCTGAATCCGGGCGATCGCATCGCCTATGCCGTGACGACGGGCGCTTACGCGCAACAGCGCGTCATCGATGCCAGCCGCGTCGTCAAGGTGCCGGATGGCATCAGCGACGAACAGGCCGCAGCGATGATGCTGAAGGGCATGACCGCGGAATATCTGCTGCGCCGGACGTTCAAGGTGAAGGCCGGCGACACGATCCTGTTCCATGCCGCGGCAGGCGGCGTCGGGCTGATCCTCGGCCAATGGGCAAAACACCTCGGCGCCACCGTCATCGGCACCGCCAGCTCGTCCGACAAGATCGAGCTCGCCAGGGCGCATGGTTTCGACCATGTCATCAACTACAAGGAACAGGATTTCGTTGCCGGCGTCGCCGCCATCACCGGTGGCAAAAAATGCGACGTCGTCTACGATTCGGTCGGCAACGACACATTTCCGGCTTCGCTCGACTGCCTGCGGCCGCTTGGCATGTTCGTCAGCTTTGGCCAGTCCTCGGGACCCATACCGCCATTCAGCATGTCATTGCTGGCACAGAAGGGCTCACTGTTCGCAACGAGGCCGACACTGTTCGTCTACAACGCAAGACGCGAGGACCTCGACGCTTCTGCCGCCGCCCTGTTCGAGGTCGTGCTCAGCGGCGCGGTCGAGATCAAGATCAACCAGCGCTACGCGCTCAAGGACGCCGGCAAGGCGCATTCCGACCTCGAGGGCCGCAGGACCACAGGGACGACCATTCTCATCCCTTAGTTCGTTCTGCCTTGCTATCCCTTGAATTTCCGCTGAAATTCTTGAAGCTCTTTCAAGACGCGTGCCGCTTTCCGATGAGAGCCGGCCGCGCCTACCATGCCTGCGGGAACACAGAACATGTCTGGCTAACCAGATGGGAGGCACTGTGAGTGCAAATCACGACGGCACGAACCTGCTTGGGGTTCGTGGCCTCACCAAGATATTCGGCACGCTGACGGCGTGCGATCATATCGATCTCGACATCGCCAGGGGTGAGATCCACGCCCTGCTTGGCGAAAACGGCGCCGGCAAGTCGACGCTGGTCAAGATGCTGTTCGGTTCGCTGGAGCCCAATGCCGGCGAGATCTTCTGGAACGGGCAGGCCGTCAGGATTTCCAGTCCCGGCGTCGCGAAAAAACTCGGCATCGGTATGGTATTCCAGCACTTCTCGCTGTTCGAGGCGCTGACCGCGGCCGAAAACATTGCCCTGTCGCTGGACGACGGCTCGCCGATCAACAGCATCGCTGCGAAGGCGAGGGCGCTTTCCTTCAGCTACGGCCTGCCGCTCGATCCTGAATCGCTGGTCGGCGACCTGTCGGTAGGCGAACGCCAACGCATCGAAATCATCCGTTGCCTGTTGCAAACGCCTCAGCTCATCATTCTGGACGAGCCGACCTCGGTGCTGACGCCGCAGGAAGCCGACAAGCTGTTCGAGACGCTGGAGCGCCTGCGTTCGGAAGGCAAATCCATCCTCTACATTTCGCACCGGCTCGAAGAGGTCAAACGCATCTGCGACCGCGCCACCGTGTTGCGCCACGGCAAGGTTGTCGGCCACTGCAATCCGCGCGAGGAAACCGCCTCTTCGCTGGCTCGCATGATGGTCGGCAACGAGGTGCAGGCCGTGGTGCGCGCGCCGGTCGAGGGCATCGACAAGGCGCAGCCGCTGCTCGAAATCCGCAATCTCAGCCGCAAACCGGCAACGCCGTTCTCGATCCCGCTCAAGGGCATCAGCCTGAACGTCCGGGCGGGCGAGGTGATCGGCATCGCTGGCGTCGCCGGCAACGGCCAGGGCGAGTTCTTCGAATCCGTCTCCGGCGAAGTGCCGCAGCAGGATGCATCCTCGGTGCGCATTCGCGGCAAGGACGCAGGCGGCCTCACCATCACCGGGCGCCGACTGCTGGGCGCTGCCTTCGTGCCGGAGGAGCGCCTCGGCCACGGTGCGGCACCGCGCATGAAGCTTTCCGAAAACCTGCTGCTGTCGCGCCATGCCACCGACGGCAAGGCGTTCGTCGGTTCCGGCGGGATGGTGAAGAGCGGTGCCATCCAAGCCGCGTCCCAACGCATCATCGAGGCGATGGATGTACGCAAGAGTGCGCCGGATCCGGAGGCCGCGGCCCTTTCGGGCGGCAATCTGCAGAAATTCATCGTCGGCCGTGAACTCGACCGCCGGCCAAGCGTCATGGTGGTGAACCAGCCGACCTGGGGCGTGGATGCGGGCGCTGCCGCTCATATCCGCCAGGCCTTGATCGAGTTGTCGCGCAGCGGATCGGCGGTGCTGGTGATCAGCCAGGATCTCGACGAGCTGTTCGAGATATCGGACGCGATCGCGGTCATGCACAATGGCGAGCTGTCGAAGCCTATGCCGATCGCCGAGGCAACCTTCGAAAAGGTAGGTTTGCTGATGGGCGGCGCCGAACCAGGCCACGCCGAACACTCGCTGGAGACGGCATGATGCGCCTCGAACTCGTCAAACGCCCGCAGCGTTCCATGCTGTTTTCGGCCCTGTCGCCGTTCATCGCCTTCGCGCTGACCATCATTGCCGGCGCCGTCATGTTCGCGCTGCTCGGCGTCAATCCGCTGACCGCGTTCAATATCTATTTTATCGAGCCGATCAGCCAGGTCTGGCAGCTACATGAGCTGGCGATCAAGGCAGCGCCGCTCATCCTGATCGCCGTCGGCCTGTCGGTCTGCTACAAGGCCAACATCTGGAACATCGGCGCCGAAGGCCAGTTCATCCTCGGCGGCATTGCCGGTTCGATGATTCCCGTGCTATTTCCGCAGTTCGAAGGTCCGCTGGTGCTGCCGCTGATGCTGTTGCTCGGCATGGTCGGCGGCGCGGCCTATGCCGCGATCCCGGCTCTGCTCAAGACACGCTTCGGCACCAACGAAATCCTGACCAGCCTGATGCTGGTCTATGTCGCGCAGCTTTTCCTTGACTGGCTGGTGCGCGGACCCTGGCGCGATCCGCAGGGCCATGGTTTCCCGCAGACTATCCAGTTCAACGATTCGGCCGTGTTGCCGGAGCTGATGCCGGATGCCGGGCGAGCAAACTGGGGTTTTGTCTTCGCATTGGTCGCCGCGGTGCTGGTCTGGATCCTGATGAGCCGCATGCTGAAAGGTTTTGAGGTGCGCGTTCTAGGCTCAAGCCCGCGGGCAGGGCGCTTCGCCGGCTTCGGCCTCAACCGCATGGTCTTTTTTGCTTTCCTGCTGTCAGGCGCTCTGGCGGGACTCGCCGGCATCTCCGAGGTCTCGGGCGCCATCGGGCAACTGCAGCCTGTCATTTCGCCCGGCTATGGCTTCACCGCCATCATCGTGGCTTTCCTTGGCCGCCTCAACCCGCTCGGCATCGTTGCCGCCGGTCTGGTGCTGGCGCTGACCTATCTCGGCGGCGAAGCGGTGCAGAGCGCGCTCGGCATCTCCGACAAGGTGGCGCGGGTGTTCCAGGGCATGCTGCTGTTCTTCGTGCTCGGCTGCGACACGCTCATCCACTACCGCATTCGCCTGGTCGGCCTGGCGCTGACCAAGCCGGAAGGTGCCGCGAAACTCGAAGCCGCGCCAAAGTTGAAGGAAGCCCGTTGATGGACATCACCGTAAACATCCTTCTGACCATCGCCACGGCGGCAACGCCCCTGTTGATCGCGGCAATCGGCGAACTGGTGGTCGAACGCTCCGGCGTGCTCAATCTCGGCGTCGAGGGCATGATGATCATGGGCGCTGTCGGCGGATTCGGCGCGACCTATCTCACCGGCTCGCCCTGGATCGGCCTTTTGGCGGCAATCGCCATGGGCGCGGTGTTCTCGCTGCTGTTTGCCGTCATGACGCTGTCGCTGGCCACCAACCAGGTGGCGACCGGCCTGTCGCTGACGCTGCTCGGCCTTGGCCTGTCCGGCATGATGGGCACCAGCTTTGTCGGCCAACCCGGCGAAAGGCTGCCCAACCTCTACATTCCCGGCCTGACGGAAATGCCTGTCGTCGGCAGGCTGCTGTTCGGTCAGGACCCGATCTTCTACATTTCGATCGCGCTCACCGCGGCCGTCATGTGGTTCCTGTTCAAGACAAGGACCGGCCTGACGCTGCGCTCGATCGGCGACAGCCACACCTCGGCCCATGCGCTTGGCATCCAGGTCATCCGCTATCGCTATCTCGCGGTGATCTTCGGCGGCGCCTGTGCCGGGCTTGCCGGCGGCCATCTGTCGCTGGTCTACACGCCGCAATGGGTCGAGAACATGAGCGCCGGCCGCGGCTGGATCGCGCTGGCGCTGGTGGTGTTCGCCTCCTGGCGGCCATGGCGGGTGCTGGCCGGCGCCTACATCTTCGGCGCGGTGTGGATCGGCCAGCTTCATGCACAGGCTTTTGGCATTCCGGTGCCTTCACAGTTCCTTTCTTCGCTGCCCTATCTGGCAACCATCGTGGTTCTCGTTCTAATCTCGCGCAACAAGCGTCTGACGATGATGAACACGCCGGCTTCCTTGGGGCAGCCATTCGTTCCGGATCGTTGACAATAAAAACAAACGGGAAGCTCCAAGGCTTAACTCAGAGAGGTAACACAATGAAAAAACTGCTTATTGCCCTGATGACCACGACCGCCGCCATGTCGCTGGCAGTGACGGCGGAAGCTGCGGACAAGCTGAAGGCATGCTGGGTCTACACCGGCCCGATCGGCGACTTCGGCTACTCCTACCAGCACGACCAGGGCCGTCTCGATGTGGAGAAGGCGCTCGGTGACAAGGTCGAAACAGCCTATCTCGAAAACGTCTCGGAAGGTCCCGACGCCGACCGCGCTTTCGAGCGCCTGGCGCGCGAAGGCTGCAAGCTCATCTTCGGCACCTCCTTCGGCTTCATGGACCCGGAAGTGAAGGTCGCCAAGAAATTCCCCAAGGTGATGTTCGAGCACGCCACCGGCTACAAGACCGCTGACAATCTCGGCATCTACAATGCGCGTTTCTACGAAGGCCGCTACGTGCTCGGCCAGATCGCCGCCAAGGAATCGAAGGCCGGCGTTGCCGGCTACATCGTTTCCTTCCCGATTCCCGAAGTGGTGATGGGCATCAACTCCTTCATGCTCGGCGCACAGTCGATCAACCCGAACTTCAAAGCCAAAATCGTTTGGGTGAATTCCTGGTTCGATCCGGGCAAGGAAGCCGACGCCGCCAAGGCGCTGTTCGACCAGGGTGCCGACATCATCGTCCAGCACACCGATTCGACCGCTGCCCTGCAAGTGGCCGAGGAGCGGGGCCTGAAGGGCTTTGGGCAGTCATCGGACATGATCAAGTTCGCGCCCAAGGCGCAGCTGACTTCGCTCACCGATGATTGGGGTCCCTATTACATCAGCCGGGTCCAGGCAGCCCTCGACGGCACCTGGAAGCCGGGCAATGTCTGGCTCGGCATCAAGGACGGCGCCGTCAAGCTCGCTCCTTATACCAACATGCCCGACGACGTGAAGGCGATGGCCGAAGCCACCGAAAAGAAGATCGCCGACGGCTGGAATCCCTTCACCGGGCCGATCGCCAAGCAGGACGGCACGCCATGGCTGAAGGATGGCGAAGTCGCCGACGACGGCACGCTGCTCGGCATGAATTTTTATGTGAAGGGCGTCGACGACAAGCTGCCGAAATAACCAGCGCGAGACATGAGACGGAGGGGCGCCGCGAGGCGCCCTTCTTCATTCGGCGGGCTGTGCGCCGGCAGAGGGGCGATGAAACCGCGTTCGTCCGGCATCGACCACACGGCCGAGCCAAAACCTGAGCAACCGCTGTACCGGTCGTTCGCAGGTGCGCCAGATCGCCCACGAAATGAAAAGCATGAGCACGACGCAACCACGGGCGGCAATCCATTTGCCGACAATGGGCGTTGCCGCATTGATGGCGAGATAGCCGATCTCCTGATGCAGCAGATAGAGCGGATAGGTCAGCCCGCCCAGCGCCAGGGTGAGCGCCGATGCCCTCACACGGTGGCGCAGCAGCACCGCGCCGATCAGGGCCGCGTGCATGACGGCGTTGGCGAGGACAAGATTGGCCGAGGAGACGGCAATGCCGTAGTGGCCGAGCATCCAGCGCTGCGTCACCGACAGCGTTCCGCAGGAGATCAGGAACGCGGCGGCGAGCAGCAGCAGGGCCGGCACAGAACGGCCATGCGAATGGATGTGGTGGACCAGCACGCCGGCGGCGAAGAACGGGCCGAACTCGGTGAGGAACAGCAGCCTGGCTCCGCCGCTGCCGATGAAGAACTCGTTCAAGGCCGAGATCGCCAGCCAGATGAAGATCAGCTCCAGCTTGCGTTTCTGGAAGAGCCCGGTGAACAGGGCCAGCGTGATCCATCCGTAGAACACCAGTTCAAGCACGATCGACCAGTAGACGCCGTCCATGAAGGGTTGGCCGAAGACCGGCGCGAACATCGACAGGTTGGCGACATACTGGCTGAAAGAGGCTGGAAGCAACGGCGTGCCGGCAAGGGTGAGAACTGCGAAGGTGATCGTCATGCAGAACAGAAAACCCGGATAGAGGCGAACGAACCGCGCGATCGCAAACTGATCCCAGCTCCGGTTTTCCGCCGACCAGGCAATGACGAAACCGCTGATCAGGAAGAACAGATTGACGCCGAGATAGCCGTAGAGGGCGAACGGTGCGGCAAGCGGATAGCCCTGCGCGAGGTAGCCTTCGGCGGCCGCGCCGCGAAAGAAATAGTGAAAGAACACGACAGCAAGTGCTGCCGCCAGCCTGAGCAAATCCAGCGTCGCGATGTAATTTTGTTCCGCAGATCTGGTGTTCATCCGCATTCCCCCGCATCTCCGGTCCGCAAACCATAGAGCGGATCGCGGCTGAGCGGGTTAAAAGGCTGAACTATCGCCAGATGTAGTAAATACGGCCCTCAGACCGCCGAACCATAAAGGTCATAGGCGTCGGCGCGGTCGATCTTGACGGTGACGATATCGCCCTGGCGCAAAGGGCGGCGCGACTGGATATGCACCGAGCCATCGATCTCGGGCGCGTCGTATTTGGTGCGGCCCTTTGCCGACGTGCCATGCGCCTCGTCGATCAGCACCGGCAGGCGCTTGCCGACCTTCTTGGCCAGCTGCGTTGCCGAAATCTTCTGCTGGCGCTGCATGAAACGGTGCCAGCGCGCCTCCTTGATCTCCTGGGGAACCTGTTCGAGACCGAGATCGTTGGAGCGGGCGCCGCGGACCGGCTCGTATTTGAAGCAGCCGGCGCGATCGATCTTGGCCTCGTCGAGCCAGTCGAGCAGCATCTCGAAATCATCGTCCGTCTCGCCGGGAAAGCCGACGATGAAGGTGGAGCGAATGGCCAGATCCGGGCAGACCTCACGCCAGCCGCGAATGCGCTCGAGCGTCTTTTCGCCGTGTGCCGGCCGGCGCATGTTCTTCAATACCTGCGGCGAAGCGTGCTGGAAGGGGATATCCAGGTAAGGAAGGATCTTGCCCTCTGCCATCAACGGGATGACGTCGGCGACATGCGGGTAGGGGTAGACATAGTGCATGCGCACCCAGATGCCGAGCTTGCCCAGTTCCTCGGACAGATCGAGGAATTTTGCGCGCACCTCACGGTCGCCGAACATCGACGTCTGATACTTGATGTCGATGCCGTAGGCGCTGGTGTCCTGTGAGATCACCAGAAGTTCCTTGACCCCAGCCTTGGCCAGTTTCTCGGCCTCGCGCAGCACATCGGCCGCCGGCCGCGAGACGAGGTCGCCACGCAGTGCCGGAATGATGCAAAAGGTACAGCGGTTGTTGCAGCCTTCGGAAATTTTCAGATAGGCGTAGTGGCGCGGCGTCAGCTTGACACCCTGCGGCGGCAAAAGATCGACATAAGGGTCGTGCGAAGGCGGCGCGGCCTCATGCACGGCAGCCATCACGCTCTCATAGGCCTGCGGCCCGGTGATCGCCAGCACATTGGGGTGCTTTTCGCGAATGACGTCCGGCTCTGCGCCCAGGCAACCGGTGACGATCACCCGGCCGTTTTCCGAAAGCGCGGAGCCGATGGCGTTGAGCGACTCGTCGCGAGCGGAATCGAGAAAGCCGCAAGTGTTGACGACGACAAGGTCGGCGCCGTCATGCTTGCGGGCGATTTCGTAACCTTCGGCGCGCAGGCGCGTGATGATGCGCTCCGAATCCACAAGGGCCTTCGGGCATCCAAGACTGACAAAACTCACGCGTGGAGCGGACATAGAGCGTTTCCGGGCTTTTCAGGATTGCCGGCGCAGTACCACACTTATTGCGGCATTGGTATGGGCACGCCCGCGATGCGGCAAAACGCACGGCGGTCTTGCTTCCACGGAGTGAAGATGCCGATGTCCGCCAGCCTCAGCCGACCGCACCGTTTACATGCGGCCAAACCTCCACCGCGCCACGATAGATCATGTCCACAGCCACATAGAAAATGATCAGCAGGCCGACATAGGCAATCCAGCGGTGGCGATGCAGAAGCTTGGCAATGAAAGTCGCGGCCAGCCCCATCAGGGCGATCGACAGCACCAGGCCGATGATCAGTACCGGAAAATGATCACGCGCCGCTCCAGCCACCGCCAGCACGTTGTCGAGCGACATCGACACATCGGCGACGACAATCTGCAAGGCAGCCTGGCCAAGGGTCTTGCGCTTCGTCTTGCCGGCGACCGCCTGGTCGTTGTTGAGGTCCGAATTCGACAGTGCCTCGGTCGCTTCCAATTCATCGGCATGCGACGTACGCAACTCGCGATACATCTTCCAGCAGACCCACAGCAGCAGGATGCCGCCGGCGAGCAGCAGGCCGACGATCGCCAGCAGCTTGACGGTAATTGCGGCAAACCCGATGCGCAGCACCGTTGCCGCCACCACGCCGAGAAGAATCGCCTTCTTGCGTTGTTCGGCTGGCAGGCCGGCCGCGGCGAGGCCGATGACGATCGCATTGTCGCCAGCCAGCACGAGGTCGATGGCGATGACCTGGAGCAGGGCGGTCAGACTGGCAGCGCTGAAAAAAATGTCCATCGACAGGAAGCCCTTGCTGATTTTGCCGAGTGTTCGTCGATTATCCAGAGGCCCTAACTTGGTGGTCCCCTGGCGTCAAGGGATCACGCGGGGCTGCATCACCGAAGCAGCGTTGCGTCAAGCGCCGGCAGCCGGGCAAAACCATGGCCGATCACAAATCAATCGTAGAGATTGTACTTTGCCCAGTCGGCTTCTGGAATCTCGTCCCCGATCCGGTAACGGAGCTGCAGAACTTCCATATGGTCCGGCGCGGTCTGGCACTTGAATTTCAGCCGGTACCACTGCCCCTTGCTGCGAAACGCAGCACCCGAGCTCTTGATTGCATCGGCGTCCATCTCGGGCGTGGCGAAGGCGTAGGCGACGACGCGATCGGCTTTGAACTTGCGATCGTCATGGGTGATGCGGTCGAGCACTTCGGCGTCGCAACGCTGTTCAAGACGGGTTTGGGGATCGAGTTTCATCAGACCGGCGCGCAATGCATTGTCCATTGCGCTGGCTGGAAAACTCAGTGTCACTGACGCCAAGGCGGTCATGCAGAGCTTCTTCATGGGCGGGACAACCAACATATTTTGTCGGAGAAATCAACCGAGCGAACCGCCTCGGACGCCGCGGGAATCTTCAATCATATGGCCGGTGCGTTCAAAATTGCGTGTCGGGATTCGTCGTGCGATGCCTGCGGCCAACGGACCAAAGACGCACGGCCGGCATCGGTGAGATCGTAAAGGCCGCGGTCGACGCGCGCGAACCAGCCATAGACATTGTGCTGCAGGATTTTCGGCGCGATCGGCGTCACCGCCTTCAGATCTCGCGGCCGCCTGGGTCCGTCCACCATGGCGGCAGCGCAGGCGAGGGCGCTTTGGCGATAGGCCGTCATGATCGGATTGCGCGATCCTCCTCCGGCAACCGGATCGCCGCGACGGCGCTGGTGCTCGTCGACCAGACGAGAGCGCCGGCGGGCATTCTTGCGCGGCGCCGGCGCGATCGGGCTGAGAAGCACCTCGACCCGGTCCGTCGCGGTCACACCGAGCAGGCCGAAGCCAAGACGGCGGCAGAGATTGCGGAACCTGGCATCGCTTTCGCGGCCCTTGCCGCGGGCCGACATGCGCGCGGCCAGCCACACCTCGTCGCAGGCCGCCGCGCGATCGACACCTTGCAGCACCAGTTCGAGATTGAACTGCAGCTTCAACTCGCAGATGACGACAACCGGCGGCTCCCCCTCGCGCAACGCAACGACATCGCAGCCGCCGATCTCGCCTTTGACGACGAAGTCGAGGCTTTCGAGGAACCGCTTCACCGGCGCATAGAGTGAGGTTTCGTTCATGCCTCAAGGTTTAGCCGATTCGAAGCGAAAAGCCTTCCCGGGGTTCGGCGTTCCACGGCCCGAAAGCGGATCGGGTGGATACCGCACCGTCGGGCTGTCAGGCTTCGGTGTTCGGCACTGCCCGGTTCGGCAGCTTCCTGCGGCGCAGGAGGGGATAGCCGATCTGACCGAAATAGGTGGAAGGGATCGGATCGTCGACGCCGTACTTTTCCGGCACCTTGTCGCCGGTGGGATTGTAGGTGCCGAACAGCATGTCGAGGAAAGGCAACTGCCCGGCGAAGTTCTTGTCATAGGCTTCGCGCTGGTTGGCATGGTGCCAGCGATGGAACTGCGGGCTGGCGATCAGCCACTTCAAAGGGCCGAACGGAATCCGCACGTTTGAATGCACAAGCAGCGTGTGTCCAAGGTAGATGGTCGAAAAGACAGCGATCGAGGCTTCCGAGAAGCCGAGGAAAAAGATCGGCGTCAGCGATATCGCCTTTGTGACGATGGCGTCGACGGGGTGATTGTGGAAGGCCCCGAGCCAGTCGAGTTCCTCAATGCCGTGGTGAACGGCATGGAACTTCCAAAGCGCGGGGATTTTGTGGAAGGCCCGATGTGTCCAGTAGACGCCGATATCGGTAATCACGATGATTTCGGCAACCTGCAGCCAGACGGGCTGGCCGCTGACGGCCTGCGTTATCGCCGGCGGGACAAGGAGCGCAGCGGCACCGAGCGCGCCTGCCGCCATCATGACGATGGCCAGCTTTATGATGAAGCCGTTGAACAGCAGATAAATCAGATCGACAGCAAACCCCTTGCGGAAGATCTTCTGCGGCCGCTCGGCAAACAGATGTTCGAACGGAATGAAGATCAGCGCGCAGATCAACAGTGCCTTGATGCCAAAGATATCCATCGATTCGCCTCTGCGCGTCGTCTGCGCCTCCGAGAGGAACCACATCTCCCTTTCCAAAGGCTAAAGGCTCTGTAAGGGCGCTAACGCACGGAACGTGCAAGCAATGTCGCCGAACGCAACGGCTCGGAGCAATGGGACCGTCGAACGCGGTTGTTTGACACGGCTTCGAACCGTTCGTGTCCTAGCCGTCAAGACCCCAAAGATCCGGGTTGCGTTTGAAATACTCAATCAGCATCTCGGTGAGCACGCGCACTTTCCGCGTAGGATGCTGCCCCGGCGGGCGTACGACATACGCAGCTCCCGGAGGTATCGGATAGCGTGTCATGATCGGGACCAGCGCGCCGGAGGCCACATGTTCATGTGTAATGCAATCGGGGAGCCAGGCGATGCCGAGACCCGCCGCCGCCGCCGCGGCAAGCGCCGTGGCGCTGTCGGCCTTGAATCTTCCCTGCGGCTGGACCGTAACAATCTTGCCGCCATCCATGAACTGCCAGGCTTCCGTTCCCTGCATGAGGGCCTGATGGGTGACGAGTTCGTCCGGAGTCTCGGGTGATGCGTGCGCTTTGATGTAGTCCGGGCTCGCGACAAGCTTTCCATGGATAGGCCCGACGCGCTTCGCGATCAGGTTGGAGTCCTGAAGGTAGGCGCCCCGGATCGCGCAATCGAAACCCTCTGCGATGAGATCGACGAAGCGATCGCTGTATGAAGTATGGATGTGAAGATTCGGGTGCAGACGCGCCATTTCCGCGAGCACGGGGGCAAAATGGGTCGCGCCGAAAGTAAGCGGCATGGCAACCCTCAGGCGGCCGCGTAGCTCGCCGGTGGGGAAGATCGCTTCCCTGGCCGTATCAATCTCGGCGCTGGCTCGGGCCGCATGATCTCTGAAAGTAATTCCCGCCTCCGTGAGCGCGGCGCCGCGGGTCGTTCGTGCAAGAAGCTGGACGCCAAGCTCCGCCTCAACCCGAAAGAGCCGCCGACTGACGATCGACTTGGAGACGCCGAGTCGGCGGGCGGCGGCCGATACGCCCCCGGCATCGGCCACTACGACGAATGTCTGCAGATCTTCGATGTCCAATCGGCGTTCCTCGTTTCGCGACACAGCTTGCCTGAGTATGGCACTATCGCATCACCAAAAGGAACAGCAAATTGCGTTTCGGCAACGTCGCCCGCTGGCGCATGTCTCCCGAAAACCATGCCGTCCAGACGGCAGAGAAAGGAAGTCTTGATGACCCCTCGTAACGGCCTTGCTTCGCTTCTTCGTCCCGAAGATTCGGTACTCGTTCTTATCGACCACCAGCCCTACCAGCTCTCGAACCTGAACAGCCACGATCCGCATGCAGTGGTCAACAACTCAACGGCCTTGGCAAAGGCCGCGAAGGCCTTCGGCGTTCCCACCATCCTGACGAGCGTCGTTGCCGATCGGGGCGGCCTGATCTTCCCCCACATCACCGACGTATTTCCCGGCCAGGAGGTCATCGACCGGACGTTCATCAATACCTGGGAAGACAGGAAGGTCGTGGACGCGGTCAAGGCGACCGGCCGCAAGCAGCTCATCATCGCTGGCCTGTGGACCGAGATCTGCGTCGCCATGCCGGTTATCCAGGCGTTGGGCGAAGGCTGGGACGTCACGGTCATCGCCGACGCCTCGGGCGGCACGTCGGTCGAAGCGCACGAGGTCGCCATCCAGCGCATGATCGCGGCCGGTGCGAACATGATGACCTGGCTGGCGCTGGCCTCGGAATGGCAGCGCGACTGGGCGCGGACTGAGCACGTCGGGGAGCTGACGGAAGTGCTCAAGCAGCACGTCGCTGGCAGCGGCATCGCGTACCTCTGGGAACAGCAGCTGCTCAACACGCCTGTGCCAAGCACCGCGGGCTGAACTGGGGGAGGTGACGAAAGCTGGAGCGATCCAGCGCCAACAGGCTGGCTGCTTATCGAGCCGCGTCATCCCGCCCCACAAGACGGCCGCCCATGCCTGAATGCAGGGGCGGCCGGTGTCATCAACGATCACTTCCTCCAGCCATTGACCGCGACTTGCAGCCGGCGCAGCCTGACTATCTATCGCCTCATTGAAAGGACCATGGAGATGTTCGGCGGAGCGCTCCCGAGAGGAAATGACAGTCATCCATCCGAACTTCAAAGTGAGCCTGACGCACCGGGCGCTCTGATCGAGACGATGACTCGCAGTTCGGATATATCGACTTGGAACAGAGGACCTTGCAACCAAGCACGAGGTTGTCATCGCGTCTTAGGTACAAACTGCTACCCATGTCTCCGGGCTGGATAATTCGACGTCTGGCGGAGGAAGTGGGATTCGAACCCACGGTGAGCTTGCACCCACGCCGGTTTTCAAGACCGGTGCCTTAAACCGCTCGGCCATTCCTCCAACGTGGTTTATCAACCACTTGGGCAGCGCGGGGCCAACTCGTTTGGCCTGTTGGCACCGGATTGGCACCGAAGGCGTTCCCGGCTGGTTCGCGCTTCATTCCTGTAGAGCGGCATTGTGGGCTGCGTCAACCACCGCTGCGTCGCTTCGTGCTGTCCTGGGCAGACTCTGAGCGTGTCGGGATCGAGCGCCGGGACTAGCGCGGTCCAATGGTGCATGAAGAAGAAGCCCGCCGCGGGCGTTGCCCGAGATGTGAGGCGCTGCAGTGCTTGCATGCAGGGGCCCAGGCAAGGGCGCGATCCGGCTATCGACCGGAACCACCAAGCAGCCGGGCGAGCGGGTTAATCCTCACAGGGCCAACCTCTTGGGACGGCTGCGGTATTTCCCCAAAAGTTTAGTTCGCCAAGGGAACAGCTGCTGGTGAAGAAGGCCGAAGCTGCAATTTGGCTCCGGCCTGAGCGGTCCTCAGTCTTTGCAGCTTTCATCGGCCTTTGCCGCCGCGGCCTTATCACCATGCTGCTGCGCCTCAATGTCCTGCTGCGAGGTTGCGAGATTCTTGTCGCCGCCGCCTTCAGCGCCCGCCAATGGCATTGTGGCGCCATCCTTGGCGGCTGGCTTGCCCGCGCTGTCCGTGGCTTTCGGGGCCTCTAAGGGCGCGTGAGTTCCATCTTTCGAAATGCCGGCGGTCTGCTCGGCATCCGTCCCGGCATTGGAAGCCGACTTGTCCGGGCATGCGGCGATCGCAGACCCGGCAGAAAGTGACATTGCGATCGCGATTGTCAATGAAGCCATTTTCATCATGCTCATCCTTCTGTTCGAGTGCCCTGCGGATGAAACTAGCGGCGCATTTCTTTGTTCCGGACTGTCGGTCCGCTGCCCGACAAAGCCTGTCAACGGGCAGGTATCGCCGGCAGGAGCGAAGCCAGGCTCTCTGTGGCAGAGGGCATCACATCTCTCGCGGGAAGCGCGAAAATCGTTACTTTTCAGAGGGCTCTCGCGGTGGAGACGCCACAATCTTGCCCGGTTGCGGCCACAATCGGTTAATACCGTGATAAGCAATTCCTGCGCACAAAGGATCGGGGTTCGAAGGCGTCGCTGGTATTGGTCGGGTGAGTGTTTCGGCTTCTTCGACGGTTGGATACGACGTCTAGGCAAGACTGAAGGGGACATCAGGAAAATGCAGGCTGTGACGCAACCGCGTCTTCGTCGCGCTGCTGCAGTCGCGTTGTTCGCCATGTCGGCCGCCTTGCTGGCGGCTTGTGCGTCGCAGCCCGAGCCGAAAGCGATGGTCTACAAGAAGACCCGCTCCAAGGAATATTTCGCCGAATCCGAATATGGCGTGAAGGCAAGCCCGCGCGTGATCTCCCAGAATGGGCGCATCCAACGTGGCGGCGGCAGGGATCAGCTCGGCAAACCTTATCAGGTCCGCGGCAAGTGGTATTACCCGAAGGAAGACAAGCGCTACGCCAAGGTCGGCCTGGCCTCCTGGTATGGCGACGCCTTCCATGGCCGGCTTACCGCCAATGGCGAAGTCTACGACATGACCCACCTGACCGCAGCGCACCCGACCATGCCGCTGCCAAGCTATGCCCGCGTCACCAACCTCAAGACCGGCAGTTCGGTCATCGTTCGCGTCAACGATCGCGGCCCATATCACGAAGGCCGCATCATCGATGTGTCGGAGCGCGCTGCCCAGATGCTTGACTATGCCAACACCGGCACCGCTCAGGTGAAGGTCGAATATGTCGGCCGCGCGCCGCTTGACGGCGATGACGACCAATATCTGATGGCTTCCTACCATCCCGGCAACAGAGTGCCCGACCCGTCGGACGGACTGCCGACCGGCGTCATGGTCGCCATGAACGGGCCGTCGCCCAGCCTGCCTGCGGGCAGCGCGGCCGTGCCGTTTCCGGGCCAGTTGACCGATTCCGGTTCTGTCCAGCCGGCCATGTCGGCGCAGCCGTCGGCGTATGGCGATCTGGCGCTTCCCGATTTCGGGCCCATCGTGCCGGAACGCCCGCAGATCAATCTGCCGCCGCAATCGCCGTTTGCCGTGGCCTCGCTGTCCTACGCCGACGAACGGGTCGAACGCGCCTCAAGTGCCTTCGCTGCGCTGGGTGGCGACGGCATGTCGCCGGCCGACGTGCTTCAATCGTGGAAGCGGCAGCCGCCACCGGCCGGTCCGTCCACCGACTATGTCGCTGCCGGTTCGTTCGAGGACGCCGGAGAAGCCAAGCGTATTGCCGCTCAGCTTGCCGCCTTCGGCAAGATCGAGATCCAGCGTTCGGAACTCGACGGCGAGGATTGGTATTCGGTCAATCTCTATCCCGATGGCCACCGCAATCTGGACGAGATGTTGCAGGCTGCCTGGTCGCATGGCGCTCCCGATGCGCTGGCTGTGCGCAACTGAGCACAAGCCAGGCTGGATTTCCGCTACGCGGTTGATCCGCCGTGCAAAAAGCCCGATACTTTTTGCGGGCTTGCCGGCGGTGCCGGCCAACGGGTCGAACATCATGCAATTTCGCTTGCTCCCGCTCGCCGGGCTTCTGGTTTTTGGCCTGCTGCTGTTTTTCCAGGCTCCGGCCGGTGCACAGCTGTTCGAGACCAAGGCCGCACAGGCCTTCATGATCGACGCCGAGACCGGGACGGTGCTGTTTTCCAAGGATGCCGACAAGCCGATACCGCCGGCCTCGATGGCCAAGCTGATGACCATGGAAGTGGTTTTCAACGCCATCAAGTCTGGTCGCCTGAAGCTCGACGATACGTTCGTTGTCAGCGAAAACGCCTGGCGCAAGGGCGGCGCGCCTTCCGGAACATCCACGATGTTCGCCAAGCTCAAGTCGTCGATCCGGCTCGAAGACCTGATTCAGGGCGTGACCGTGCAGGCGGCCAATGACGGCTGCATCATCATCGCCGAAGGCATGTCGGGATCCGAGGACAATTTTGCCGCGCAGATGACCGAACGGGCCCGCCAGATCGGCCTCAAGACGTCGACTTTCGTCAATTCGACCGGCCTGCCGGCAGATGGCCAACAGACGACCGTGCGCGAGCTGGCGCAGCTCGCCCTGCACCTGTGGCGCGATTATCCGGATTTCTACCGCTATTACGGCCAGAAGGATTTTACCTGGAACAAGATTTCGCAGAGGAACCGCAATCCGCTGCTGGCGATGGACATCGGCGCCGACGGCCTGGCGGTCGGTGCGAGCGAGGCAGCCGGCTTCGGCATCGTCGGTACAGTCAGTCACAACGGCACACGGGTGATCGCGGCGATGAGCGGGTTGGCCTCGGACAAGGAGCGTGCCGAAGAGGCGCGAAAGCTGCTCGACTGGGGTGTCCGCTCGTTCGAGAAGACCGAAATCTTCGCCAGGGACGAGGTGGTTGGAGAAGCCCAGGTTTTTGGCGGCGCCAAGCCCGGGGTGATGCTGAAGGCCAAGGGTCCGATCGACATCTTCCTGCCGATCACCAACCGCGACAAGCTGACGGCCAGGATCGTCTATGACGGCCCGATTGCAGCACCGGTGGAGGAGGGGCAGCCGGTGGGTGCGCTGCGCGTCTGGATCGGCGATACGCTGAGCCAGGAGACGCCGCTTTTCGCAGCCGAATCGATCGGCGTCGGCACGCTGCCGCAGCGCGCTCTCGATGCAGTCAAGGAACTGGCGGTCGGCTGGCTGCGCTAAGGTACGTCGCTCAAATCTGGCCATGGTTTTGGCGAACGACATGCATGAAAGCAAAAAATGACGGCATGGACGTTTGGCCGAACGCGGACTATCTAGAGCGCTACAATCCCATTCAGCCATGGACAAGAAGGCCTCTCGGTTGGCACGCGGTTTTTTCATCACCTTCGAAGGCGGCGAGGGGGCAGGCAAGTCGACGCAGATCGAGCGGCTGGCCAGGAAGATGCGCGCCAAGAAATACGATGTGCTGCTTACCCGCGAACCTGGCGGCTCGCCGGGCGCCGAAGCCGTCAGGCATGTGCTGCTTTCGGGCGCGGCCGAACCGTTCGGACCGAAGATGGAAGCGCTGCTTTTCGCCGCCGCGCGGTCCGATCATGTCGAGCAGCTCATCCGGCCGGCGGTCGAGCGTGGCTACATCGTGCTTTGCGACCGCTTCCTCGATTCCTCGCGCGTCTACCAGGGCGTCACCGGCGGCATCGATCCGGCGTTCATGGATGCGCTGGAGCAGGTCGCCATCAACGGCATGATGCCGGACATGACGCTGATCTTCGACATCGATCCGGCGGAAGGCCTGAGGCGCGCAACGCTGCGGCGCGGCACCGAGGCAGTCGCCGACCGCTTCGAAAAGGAGACGCTGGCGATCCATCAGGCCCGCCGCGAGGCGTTTCTGGCGATCGCCAAGGCCGAGCCGGAGCGCTGCATCGTCGTCGACGCAGCCGCCGAGCCCGACGCGGTCGAGAACGTCGTCACCGCGGCGGTGTTCGCGGCACTGGCGGCGAGAACGCCGGCACGCGACAGGCAGGCAACGCCGGCATGATCTTCGAGCGCATCGCACCCGAGCAGCACGACACGCTGGACGGCGTGCCGGAGCCCGCCGAAACGCCCCTTCTGGTTGGGCACAGCCAGGCTGCGGGCGTGCTCACCGCTGCCTATCGGGCGGGCAAGCTGCCTCATGCGCTGATCTTCTCCGGACCGATCGGCATCGGCAAGGCGACACTGGCCTTCCATCTTGCGCATCATCTGTTGAAGCACCCCGATTTTGCGCAGGCGCCGGAAAGCCTTGCCGCTCCCGATCCGGCTTCGTCGCTGTTTCGCCAGATCGCCACCGGGGCGCATCCTTCCGTGCTGCATCTGACCCGGCCGCTGAACGACAAGACCAAGAGTTTCAAGACAGTCGTCACCGTGGATGAGATACGCAAGGTCAGCCGCTTCCTGTCGCTGACCTCGCACGACGGCAGCTATCGGGTCGTCATCGTCGACCCCGCCGACGACATGAACACCAATGCGGCCAATGCGTTGCTGAAAAATCTTGAAGAGCCGCCGGCACGGACGCTGTTCATCCTGATTGTCCACGCGCCGGGCAGCCTGCTGCCGACAATCCGGTCGCGCTGTCAGGTGGTGCGATTGAACCCGCTCGACGCCGACGACCTGATGACGGTGCTGGAAACGACCGAGCCGGCGCCGCCTGGCGATCCGGCGGCTCGCGCGGCACTGGTCGGGCGGGCAGGGGGCAGCGCCCGCAACGCGATCCTGTTGACGCAGTATGGCGGGCTGGAGATCGCCTCCACGCTCGACGCTCTGGTCACCGGCAGAAAGAGCGATGTCGGCGGCGCGTTTCGCCTCGCCGAAGCCGTGGCCGGCCGCGATCAGGCGATCCAGTTCGATATCTTCAACCGCCGGGCGCTGGACCTGTTGTCGGACGCGGCAAGTCAGGCAGCACTGGCGGGCGATCTCGCACGGGCCAAAAAATTGTCGGACACTTGGCATGAGGCGCTGGACGCTATATCTGAGACCGATACCTACAATCTCGACAAGAAGCAGCACGCCCTGATCATGATCGACCGCCTGAATTCTGCAATGCGAATGTGACGGTTTTCCCGATGCATGCCGTTGTCCCCAAAACCGGGGCCACTTTTGGGCGGCATGCATTGGCATCGGGATGGCAAATGCTGCCTCGATACGATATCCACCGCCACGCCTTTCCATTCAGACATTCATGACGGTTCATTCATGTCACGCGACAAATTCTACATCACCACCCCGATCTTTTATCCGAACGGCAAGCCGCATATCGGCCACGCCTATACGGTCATTGCAACCGATGCCCTGGCGCGCTTCCAGCGCCTGGATGGCAAGGACGTATTCTTCCTGACCGGTACCGACGAACACGGTCTGAAGATGCAGCAAACGGCCGAGAAGGAGGGCATAACGCCGCTGGCGCTGGCCGACCGCAATTCGGCGATTTTCCGCGCCATGACCGAGGCGATGGGTGGCTCGAACGACGACTACATCCGCACGACGGAACCGCGCCACTACGAATCCTGCCAGGCAATCTGGAAGGCGATGGCCGCCAATGGCGACATCTATCTCGACCGCTATAGCGGCTGGTACTCGGTTCGCCAGGAAGCCTATTTCGACGAAGGTGAGACGATCGTCGGCGACGACGGCGTGCGTCGCGAACCGCTTGGATCGCCCGTCGAATGGAACGAGGAAGAAAGCTACTTCTTCAGGCTTTCCGCCTATCAGGACAAATTGCTGGCGCTTTATGAGAGCCAGCCCGACTTTGTCGGTCCGACCGAGCGCCGCAACGAGGTGCTCAGCTTCGTCAAGTCCGGGCTGAAGGATCTGTCGATCTCGCGCACGACCTTCAAATGGGGCGTGCCGGTGCCGGGCGACGACAAGCATGTGATGTATGTCTGGGTCGATGCCTTGACCAACTACATCACCGCCGCCGGCTATCCCGACACAAAGGCCGAGCAATGGCGCTATTGGCCGGCTACGCACATCATCGGCAAGGACATTGTCCGCTTCCACGCGGTCTATTGGCCGGCCTTTCTGATGTCGGCGGGCATCGAGTTGCCAAAGCGCGTTTTCGCGCATGGCTTCCTGTTCAACCGCGGCGAGAAGATGTCGAAATCGGTTGGCAACGTCGTGGATCCATTCGCGATGGTCGAGCACTACGGTCTCGACCAGGTGCGCTACTTCTTCCTGCGCGAGGTGCCCTTCGGCAACGACGGCAGCTACAGCCATGACGCGATCGTCAACCGCACCAATGCCGACCTTGCCAATGGTCTCGGCAACCTGGCGCAGCGCTCGCTGTCGATGATCGCCAAGAACTGCGGCGGCGTGGTGCCACAGCGCAGCGACCTGACGGATGCCGACAGCGCGATCCTGGACCAGGCCGTCGCCGCTCTCGACACCGCGCGCAAGGCGATGGCCGAGCAGGGCATCCATCTGGCGCTGGCGTCGATCTTCGGCGTGGTGGCGGAAGCCGATCGCTACTTTGCCGGAGAGGCGCCATGGGCGTTGAAGAAGACCAATCCGGAGCGCATGGAAACCGTGCTGTGGACGACCGCCGAGGTCGTGCGCCGCGTGGCGGTGCTGTGTCAGCCCTTTACTCCGGGATCAGCCGCGAAACTGCTCGATCTGCTGGCGGTGCCGGCGGACAGCCGCGACTTCGTGCATGTCCACGCGGACCATGCGCTGGTGCCGGGCACCGCGTTACCCGTGCCGGAAGGGGTTTTTCCACGTTACGTCGAACAGCCGGACGCGAACGTCTGATGCTCGTCGACAGCCACTGCCATCTGGATTTTCCAGATTTCGCCGAGGAGCGGGCTTCCATTGTCGCTCGCGCCAAGGCGGCCGGTATAGGCCGCATGGTGACGATCTCAACTCGCGTGAAGAGATTTCAGCAAATCCATGAAATCGCAGAGACTTTTGACGAAGTATACTGTTCGGTCGGCACCCATCCGCACAATGCCGCGGAAGAGCTCGACGTAACATCTGCCGATCTCGTGCGGCTGGCCGCCCACCCGAAAGTGGTGGCGATCGGCGAGGCCGGTCTCGACTATTTTTATGACAAAGCGCCACGCGATGCACAGGCGCAAGGCTTTCGCAATCACATCGCCGCCGCACGCGAAACGGGGCTGCCGCTGGTCATCCATTCGCGCGATGCCGATGCAGATATGGCTGATATTCTTGAGGCCGAAACGGGGAAGGGCACCTTCCCCTTCATCCTGCACTGCTTTTCTTCCGGGCGTCGGCTTGCCGAAATTGGCGTCGCTCTCGGCGGCTACGTGTCGTTCTCGGGTATCCTCACCTTCAAGAATTCGGCTGAGTTGCGCGCCATTGCCGCCGATGTGCCGCATGACCGGCTGCTGGTCGAAACCGACGCGCCCTACCTGGCGCCCGTGCCGTTTCGCGGCAAACGCAACGAGCCGGCCTATGTCGCCCATACCGCCAAGGTGCTGGCCGAAACCATCGGCGTCAGCGAAGCTGAAATCGCCGATCTGACGACGGATAATTTCTTCCGGCTGTTCGGCAAGATGTCGCGGCCTGTAGAGCAAAGCGCCTGAACGATGACCGACCGGCTGCGCCTCACCATTCTCGGCTGCGGCTCGTCGCCAGGTACGCCGCGCATCACCGGCGACTGGGGCAATTGCGACCCCGACAACCCGAAGAACCGGCGCACGCGTGCCGCCGCACTCGTCGAGCGGATCGCGTCGAATGGCGGCCGCACGACTGTGGTCATCGACACGGGGCCGGATTTTCGGCAGCAGATGCTGCTGGCCGGCGTTAAACGTATCGATTCGGTCGTCTATACCCACCCGCATGCCGACCATATCCATGGCATCGACGATCTGCGCGGTTTCGTTCTCGATCAGCGCCAGCTCATCGACGTCCATGCCGACAGGGCGACGATGCTTCGCTTGCGGGAAGCGTTCGGATACTGTTTCGAGACGCCGCAAGGCAGTTCCTATCCGCCGATTGTCAGGCCGCATCTCATCGACCACACCAAGCCGGTGGTCATCGAAGGAGAGGGGGGTACCCTCACCCTCGAGCCGCTGCCGCAGATCCACGGCGACATCGTATCGCTCGGTTTCCGCATCGGCGGCCTCGCCTATTGCCCCGACATCAGCGACTTTCCGGAGCCCACCGCCGAACGGCTGCGCGCCCTCGACGTGCTGATCATCGACGCGCTGCAATACCGGACGCATCCTAGTCATTTGTCCCTTGGCGAAGCGCTTGATTGGATCGAGCGGCTGGCGCCGATACATGCGGTGCTGACGCATATGCACGTGCCGCTCGACTACGCAACGGTGGTGGCCGAGACACCAGCCAATGTCGAACCAGCCTATGATGGGATGATGATTGAAATCCCTTACGAATCAGCGTGAAAGAAACAGAACTTCATGACCGGCTCCAGGGCTCGCGTACCCAAAGCGCTGCCGATGCCGGTATGCATGACGACGTGACCTCACCGTCTCGGATACGCTGCCCGGCACACGGCCATCACAGTATCGCGAAGCCAGCGATGGGCCGGGTCGGCGTCCATTCGCGGATGCCACATCGCCGATATCTTGAACTCCGGCGTGGGGACCGGGACTTCGAAGGTCGCAAGACCCGACGTGACAGCGAGATCGCCCGTCAAGCTGTTGCCCAGGCATGAATGCGGCACCAGCGCGACCAGATCCGATTGGCGTGCGATCCGCATTGCATCCGGATATCCAGGCACGACGACCCTTATCGCCCGTTTAAGCCCCAGCTTCTCCAGGGCGGCATCGACGGGCTCGATTCTCTCCCCATCCTTGGACGCCAAGACATGGTCGCAGGCGGCATATCTTTCTGCGGTCACCGCCGCGCGCTCGAGAAGAGGATGTCCAATTCGGGCAACGCCAACAAGCTTGTCATGGAACAGGAACTGGGTGCGTATCTCCGGCGCGGACGTTCCAAGCAGGCCGATCTCCAGATCAATGAGCCCCTCCCTTAGCGGCCGCGCGTCCTTGTCAGGTTTGGGGACAAAGCGAAGGCAGATCCGTGGGGCTGCCCGAGTGACCGCGGCCACGACGGGGCCAGACAGAAATTCCAGAAATGCCTCGCTCACTCGGACGGTAAATGCCAGTTCGAGCGACGCGACGTCCATATGCGTGATCTGCGGCCGGAGCACTGCTTGCACGTCCCGCGCAAGCTCATGGACGCGCTCGCGCAGTTCGGCAGCGCGCGGTGTCGGCACCAGGCCTCGCCCGGCGCGAACGAGCAGCGGGTCGCCTGTTGCTGCCCGAAGTCGCGTGAGCGTCCGGCTCATGGCCGATGCGCTCAAGCCGAGGCGACGGGCTGCCCCTGTCACGCTGCCCTCGGCGAGCAGCACATCCAGTGCGACGAGAAGGTTCAGGTCCACATCAACATTGGTCATGACCTGAGCCTATCCCAGCCGCGTCGCCAGACATAGCGTTTGATGCAACCATACTTTGACTTTGATGCGTCTGGCGCCCTGCGCACGGCCGCTTATATCGGCTGTCGGACCAACATCGAAAGCTACCAACTCTCATGCCCAAACACATTCCGAGCGACCCAGCTCGCACAATCCTCCTCATTGGCGCATCGCGGGGCCTCGGCCATGCCATGCCGGCCGAGTTCCTGAAAAAGGGATGGAATGTCGTCGGCACAGTTCGCGGCGGCGGAACCCGGACCTTGCTGCACGATCTGGCAGACGAGCATGCTGGCCGGGTCGAGATAGAGACCCTGGACATCTGCGAGCCCGACCAGATTGCGGGCCTGCGCCAGCGCCTGACCGGCAGGATGTGTTCGTTAACGCAGGAACGACGAACAACGAAACGGATACGGTCGGGCAGGTTACGACGGACGAATTCATCCGGGTCATGCTCACGAACGCGCTGAGCCCATTACGCGTGATCGAGAGCCTCGATGATCTTGTCGAGGCGTTTGGGTTGATTGGCGTGATGTCGTCTGGACAGGGCAGCGTCAGCAACAACACGACCGGCCAGCTGTTGTAAAAGAGAGGGGCTCTGACCACCGATCAAGCTGAAATCCACTATAAATCAGCATGATGCGAATAAACCCTCATACGGTCTTCCGGCTCCTTGACGCAAATATCAGCAGCGTTCCGATCCGCTCGTAGCCCATCCGGGGATAAAGCAGCGCCCCGGCGTGGGTTGCAGCCAGCGCCGAGTACCTCGACCCACGCGCCCGATCGTCGTGCAACATTCTCGACATCAAAGCCTGGCCAATGCCGCGACGCCGGTGCGACGGCTCGACATACATGCTCGAACACCATGTGGCTCCCAGGGCATCAAGGCTGCGTACGCGCCCAACGATATCGGCGCCATCGACTGCCACATACTGACGGAATGGCGCGCTGTCGCCGAGCAAATCGTCTGGGATCGGCTGCCTGCGGATGATCTTTCCCAACTGCGCCGCCCGTTCGGCTGTCTGCACGCGTTCGATCGAAGCAACCGCCGGCGGGCTGGGAATCCGGCGCAATCGGTGGACAAAAAAGCCTTCGGTCCGAAGCAGCCGGTAGCCGAGAGCTTTGTAGTGCGGTTCGTGTGTCGGCCCGTCCGGATCCTCGTGGGCGATCACAACGGAAATGGCAAAGCCCGGCCGTGCATGCTGCCGCACGATGGCATCGGCCTCTTGAGCGGCGACGTCATGGACGACCCATTCTTCGCCGCGGTAGTCGCGAGGATTCTTGCGCTCGGCGTCGCGCATCAGCCACAACGGCCCAACACGGCTGGCCACGTAAGGAAAGGTGCGGCTTCTGTCGGCGCTGAAGCCTTGCACGAACACTTCAATCGCCGCTTCGATCTCGCTGTTTGCCATCTTCATCTAGACAGCCTAGCGTTGGCTATTCGCCCAAGGCAAGACGCCACGAACGCTCAAGCCTATGAGAATCAGCGGCAATTTACAGTTCCTGGCCCATGTGTTAGTTCCATAATCTATCTTATGCGACTTCCTGATGTGGCGGCGATAGAGTCGCCACGGGCCTTGGATTCAGATGCGCCTCTGGTAAGAACCTCTCTCATGGAAACCCTTGAGGCTCAGAAACCCAGAGTATCGGTTCGCAAGCGTGCGGCTGCGGTCAAATCGTTTCGCTGCAAGAACTTGGTAGCCGTTGTCGAAGATCCGAATGATATCAGGAACATCGGAACGGTAATTCGAAACGCAAATGCCCTCGGCGTTGAAAGAGTCTATATCGTCGATCCACGCAAAGCACTTCCTGATGACTGGCAGCAAATGCGCCAACGGAAATCGCTTTCGGAAACGTCTGTATCAGCCGTCAAATGGACGTTTGTGAAACGATTCGACAGCACTGACGCCTGCCTCAGCCATCTGGAAAAACATGGCTTTGTGTCCGTCGTCACGTCGCCGCATATAAAGGGAAAGACCAGCGTTTTCCTGCACGAGGGCGATTATACCCAGCACACCAAACTCGCTGTCTGGTTCGGCAATGAGAAACGGGGCATCAGCACCCTCGCGGTCGAGCGCAGCGAGATGTGCGTAGCAATTCCAATGTTCGGGATGATCGAGAGCCTAAACCTCGGAACCAGTTCGGGTATCGTACTCTACGAAATCGCGAAACAGCGACGCGAGTATCAGAGCAAATACCGCCGCGGTAGCCGGAAGGGAAAACGCGCTGAGCCACTACCTACTGTAATGCGTCGCGAAATTGGCGGCTTTGCTTCGAGCGAAACCGAAGGACAGACCTGAGCTGACGCGAAGCTCAACCGACCGTTGGCCGGCTCTACTTCCGTATAATGGCTCCGGATGTGCGGCTGTCGGCGGCGCGCTCGACCCGTTTCAGTTTGTGGGGCGATCTCGCCCCTACTCCAGCATGACCACGGCTTCCACCTCGAAAAGCATGGGGTCGATTGCAAGCTTGGGAACGGGAACCAGTGTCTGCGCCGGCAGCGCCTCGCCGAACATGTCCTTGACGTTCCTGGTCAACACATCGAGCTTGGACATGTCGTGGTCGACCACGAAGACCGTGAGCTTCGCCACCTGATCCGGCCTGGCGCCGATGCCCTCGAGCGCCGCATGCAAATTTGCGTAGGCCTGCTTAACCTGGACAGCGAAATCGGGTGACAAGGCTCCTGTGCTGTCTTGGCCGCCCTGCCCGGAGATGTAGGCAATCCGAGCTCCGCGCGGTGCGATCACGGCGGTGCTGTAGCCATTCGGCGACGGGTCGTAGAGCGTCTGTGGATTGACGATGGTCAGCTTGAGGTCGTTCCCAGTCGCTGTAGCCGCAGCGGAAACTGCCATGGTCATGATGATTAGCCCTCCGGTAAGCAGATGCTTGATTGCGCGTGACATGATTTCTCCTGGCTCTGCTGACTGCGAATAACGCACTCGCGGCCGGCATGGACTTTAACCAGATCGCTCATACGATGAATCGTGCGATGTACGAGTCATCGTATGGTACGTCGTACTAGTCAAGCGCTCAGCGTCGACATTCCTGACGGTGCCTGCCAAAATCGACGTTCGGCCAGCAAGGAAGACAGATGGCAGCCAAACCCCGCAGTGCCAGCAAACGATCGCAACGGACGAAGCTTCCACCCATGCAGGAAGCGAGCAGCGAGCCGCCGCTGTCTCGAGAGCGTATCGTGGCGATCGCGGTGGAACTGCTGGACGCCCAGGGCATAGACGGATTGACAATGCGTCGGCTGGCGGATCGCCTTGGCTCGGGTGTGATGAGCCTGTACTGGCACGTCGACAACAAGGAGGATGTCTTTGATCTGGCACTCGATTCGGTGCTCCAATATCGCGCATCGCCTAAAACAGGTGAGTCTCCGGACTGGCGCGGAGACGTCGTTCATATGCTCGAAAACTGGCGCGCCAGAATGTTGCGCCATCCTTGGTCGGCATCGCTGTTGCCGCGACGGGCGCTTGGCCCGAACATCCTCAGTCGCCTGGAAATGCTGAGCAAGACCTTGTCCAGAGCCGGTGTTGCGGACGCGGATCTCAACGCTGCGATTTGGTCGCTCTGGAACTATGTGATGGGCGCCACCCTCACCCGGGCAAGCTTCGACCTCTCGGAAGAAGACAGAGCAGCCGCGCAGCAGCGTCTTACACGTCTCAGCGAACACTATCCGACAATCGAACGCTCTCGTCTGCTGTTGGACAACGATTGGGACGGCACTTTCCGAAAAGGCCTGGACTTCCTGCTCGATGGCCTCTCGCCAAGATAGATTCCGGCGGCTACGCCCGGAGCAGACCGGATGGCGCTGCTTTGCGCACGCCAGTTTGACGCAATAGCTCCCAATCCACATCATCACATTTGGCTCGCTGCCAAGGCGGCACAGGCAACGGGCAAGCCCGGGTGCTCGACCCCATCGGCGGCGGTGGCTGGCGCGGCTGCATTGCAGCTGAATTGGTGCAACTGGCGATGTCGTTGTTACGCATTGCCAAACGCTGGCCGGAATCTCTCGATCTTTTGCGCAAACCTTTTTGCCTGACATGCGTTGTTTCCTCTCCAAGCCAAGGAGACGATCATGCAGATGAAGTCGGAAATAGCCGGTGAAGTGGCAAAGCAGCGCCATATCCAACGTGGCGTCGATGCCAAGGACAAATCGAAAGGCGATGGGAAGCAGCAAGGCGCCATGCAGGCTGGCGCCCGTGAATATCCCGAGCCCCCCTTCCCCGAGCAACATCAGCCCAAACCGGGGCACGAATGGGCACTAGAGCCGGAGCCTTTGTATGATGCGCCGTACTATCTCGGATCGAAAAAACTCGACCAAAAGGTAGCACTCATCACGGGCGGCGATTCCGGCATCGGCCGCTCGGTGGCGGTGTTGTTCGCCCGCGAGGGCGCCGACGTCGCGATCGTCTATCTGGCCGAGGACAAGGATGCTGAAGAGACCAAATCAGCGGTGGAAAAGGAGGGACGACGCTGCATCCTGGTCAAGGCCGATGTCAGCGAACGCAGCCACTGCCACAAGGCGGTCATGGAGACCGTTGAAAAATTCGGCCGCATCGACGTGCTGGTCAACAACGCCGCGTTCCAGATCCATTCCAGCGATTTCGGCGAGCTGACCGAAGAACATTTCGACACGACGCTGAAGACCAATCTTTACGGCTATTTTCATATGGCGCAGGAAGCGGTGCCGCACATGAAGCCCGGTTCGGCGATCATCAACACCGGTTCGGTAACCGGTATCGACGGTTCAAAACAACTGGTCGACTATTCGATGACCAAGGGCGGCATACATGCCTTCACGCGGGCCTTGTCGGGCAATCTCATCGGCAAGGGCATAAGGGTGAATGCGGTCGCACCGGGTCCGGTGTGGACGCCGCTCAATCCGTCGGACAAGGAAGCCGACGACGTCTCGAAATTCGGCGCGGACACGCCAATGAAACGACCCGCGCAACCGGAAGAACTCGCGCCGGCCTATGTGTTCCTCGCTTCGCCGCACTGCTCGAGCTACATCACCGGCGAGATCTTGCCGGTCGTCGGAGGTTACTGAGGATGGCCGAAACGAAATCCGTAACCAAGGAGTAGGATGGATGGGCCGTCTGCTTTTCATGGTGGCGCTCGCTTGCGTAGCGTACCGCATCTACACGGAAACAGCAGGATCTGCTCGGCATGTGCCGCAGGATGACGATGAGGCGCTGCGCAAGCAATCAGCGGCCCTGGGCGTCGACCCGTCTCGCTGACGGAGTGGAAACCTGCCGGCAATCCGGCCGGCCGAGTTATCAGCCGGCCGGATTGCAGCCTTATTCGGCTGCCTGCAGGTTGATCTTGCTTTCCGCCATTTCGGTGAGCTTGCGATCGGTCGCCTGTTCTTCCCTGAGGTTCTTGGTCAGCACATTGGCGCAGTCCGTGCGGCCGAGTTGCTTGGCCCAGGCGATGAGCGTGCCGTAGCGTGTCATCTCATAGTGTTCGACGGCCTGCGCCGAAGCAATCAGCGCCGCATCGAGAACCTCCTTGTCATCGACGTCACCGCTCACATCGTCGGCCTCCTCGAGAATGCCGTCAATTGCCGGACAGTTGACCTCCTTGGCCTTGACGCCATGCAACTCAAACACCTGTTCGACGCGCTCGATATGGCCTCTCGTCTGATCGAGGTGTTTTTCAAATCCGGCTTTCAATTGCGGGTCGGTTGCCTTGTCGATCATCTTCGGCAGCGCCTTCTCGATCTGCTTTTCGGCGTAGTAGATGTCGCGCAGCGTGTGCACGAAGAGATCGTCGAGTGTCTTGATGTCCTTCGAAAAGAAGCCCATGGCCTTACCTTTCATTGCGCTTGGTGTGGATTTCGGCGACGCGGTTTGCGCGCCGCCAGCAAAGACCGGGACGGTTCCCGGCTTGTCTGGTCAACGTACCGGCACTGAAGGAGTTCCTGATTTCCGAGGGCGAACCGCCCTTCTCCAGACCTGCGATCCGGTCGGTGGGGAGCCTTTGTCTCGATCGCACGTTCTAGCCGGGTAACCGGAACGAGAAGGGTCGGCGGAATGTATTTCATTGCATTGGCGGCAGACTATGACGGCACGCTGGCTCATGATGGGATCGTCGCCAAGAAGACGCTCGCCGCGCTTGAGCGGTTCAAGAAAAGCGGCCGCAAGCTGGTTCTCGTCACCGGGCGTGAACTGCCCGATCTCAAGCGCGTCTTTCCCGAGCTTAGCCTCTTCGACAAGGTCGTCGCTGAGAATGGCGCGATGATCTACACGCCGGCAAGCGAGGAAGAACGGGTGATCGCCCCATCGCCCGAGCCCAAATTCGTCGCCAGATTGAAGCGGCAGGGCGTCAAGCCGCTTTCGGTCGGGCGATCGATCGTCGCGACCTGGGAACCCCATCAGGCGACCGTGCTCGATATCATCAAGAAGATGGGTCTCGAACTGGAAATCATCTTCAACAAGGGCGCGGTGATGATCCTGCCGAGCGGCATCAACAAAGCCACCGGGCTCGCTGCGGCCCTTCAGGACCTTCGACTTTCGCCGCACAACGTCGTCGGCGTCGGCGATGCCGAGAACGACCACGCGTTCCTGCAGGCCTGTGGCTGCAGCGCCGCCGTCGATAATGCAATTCCGGCGGTCAAGGATACAGCCAATCTGGTCATGCGTGGCGCCCGCGGCAAAGGCGTGGAGCAATTGATCGCAAAACTGATAAAGCGTGATCACGCGATAGTGCCGAAGCGCCATGACGGCATCGTTCTTGGATCGTCTGGCGGCGATGATGTCTACCTGTCGCCGAGCGACACGATCCTCATTGCCGGGAGTTCCGGCATTGGTAAATCCACCTTGGCAACCGCGCTGACGGAACGCTTCGTCGAAAGTGGTTTTCAGTTCTGCGTCTTCGATCCCGAAGGCGACTATGACGGGCTCGAAGGCGCCGTCCGCCTGGGAGACGGCTCAAGCGCGCCGACAAAGGCGCAGGTGCTGGATCTGATCGCCAAGGCCGACAGCAACATTGTCGTCAATGGATTGGCCCTGCGCGTCGACGAGAGGCCGGATTTCTTTGCCGACCTGCTGCCTGGCCTGAGCAGTTTCCGCCGGCGCACCGCGAGACCGCACTGGCTCGTCATCGATGAAGCGCACCATCTTCTGCCCAAGCGGCGCGACGATACGCGGGCGGTCCTGTCATTGGAATTGCCGGGCACAATCCTGATCACCGTTCACCCCGAGGCGATCTCGACAGACGCCTTGCGCCTTGTCACAGCCATCATTGCCCTTGGCCCCAAGGCGAAGGACGTGGTGAAGGTCTTCTGCAAGGAAACTGGCATTGAGCCGCCAAAGGACATTCCAACGCCCAAAGGCGCGCGCGTGCTGTTCTGGCGGCCGCAGTCGGGCAAGAAAGTCAAGACGGTCAAGGTGGTCGAACCACGTCAGTCACTCAAGCGGCACAGCCGGAAATATGCCGAAGGCCAGCTCGACGAAGCCGGCAGCTTCTATTTCCATGGCCCTGACAATGCGATGAACCTCAGGGCTCACAATCTGATGATCTTCGCTCAGATCGCCGAGGGGATAGACGACAAGACCTGGGAGTTTCATTTGCGCACCGGCGACTATTCCAAATGGTTCCGACATCAGATCAGGGACAAGGACCTGGCGCGCGAAACCGCCGAGGCGGAAGAGGACAAGACCCTGTCGGCGCAGGATAGCCGCAAGCGGGTGCTTGACGCTGTACGCCGCCGTTACACGGCTCCGGCCACAGCCCCGGAGTGACACTCGAGAGCCAAGGCGATTAAGCTATCGCTGCATGCGAAAACTTTTTCAGTCGGACAACGCCGCCCCACCGCGACAATTTCGATGACGATGTCGGCTTGTGAAGCCCCTCCTCTCAGAGCTCTTGACCCTCAGCCTATCAAATCATCTATTCTGATCGGCAGATCGCGAATGCGCTTGCCGGTGGCATGATAGACGGCACTCCCCACGGCAGCAGCCGTTCCGACATTGCCGAGTTCGCCCAAGCCCTTGACGCCGGCAGGATTGACCTGGTGGTCGATTTCGGGGACCAGGATAACGTCGACCTGTTTGATGTCGGCGTTGACCGGCACGAGATAGTCCTGCAGGTCGCGATTGACGTAGCGCGCGTGTCGCTGATCGATTTCCGTGGCCTCGTGCAACGCCTGGCCGATGCCCCAGATCATGCCACCCATCAACTGGCTGCGCGCGGTGCGCGTGTTCATGATGCGCCCGGCAGCGAAGGCTCCGACAATGCGCGGCACCCGGATTTCGCGTGTATAGCTGTTGATGCGCACTTCGACGAACTCGGCGCCAAAGGCATATTTGACCGAATCTTCGTCGTTCTCTCCACCATGAAACTCCGATTGTCCGGCATAGAGTTTGCTGAGGGCTTCGGGCGAAGAACCCTTCGGCGCAAACTCGGCATATTCTTCGATGGCGCCGACCTGCATGACCTTGAAGACATCGGCCAGCTTGGCGGACTTGCCGGTCTCGGTGACGACCTCTTCGTCCTTCAAATCCAGCTTCGCATTGCCCGAACCTGCCAGCGGAGCCCCCTTGCCCGCAGCGGCGGCAAACAGTTTTTCGCGTATCGCGTCGCAGGCTTTCATGACTGCGGAGCAGACGCTGGCGGTCGAGATCGATCCGCCTGACACGGGAGCCGGCGGCAAGGCACTGTCGCCCATCTCGACGCTGATCTTGTCCATGCCAACCCCCAGCCTTTCGGCCGCCATCTGGCCGGCGATGGTGCGAACGCCGGTGCCGATTTCATGCGAGCCGCACTGGACCCGAACCTCGCCATCGGCGGTGAGACGAACCCGGGCCGCGCAAGGCGCGACGGCTGTCGGATAGATTGCCGTCGCACAGCCCATCCCGACCAGCCAATCGCCGTCGCGCATCGAGCCGACCGTGGGATCGCGTTTCGACCAGCCAAAGCCCTCCGACGCCTGGTCATAGCACTTGATGAGTGAGCGGCTGGAAAATGGCTTACCTCCGATCGGCTCCTTCTCCGGTTCATTGATGCGACGAAACTCGACAGGATCCATGCCGAGGGCCACGGCCATTTCGTCCATGGCGTTTTCCAGCGCGTAGACATAAGGCGTCTCCGGCGGCGATCGCATGTAGCCAGGCGTGTTGCGGTCGGCATGAACCAGCGAAACATGCGTCAGAACGGAGCCGTAATTGTACATGCGCGCGGTGGCGGACGTGCCGCCGACGACATAAGGGTCAGGGCGTGACGTCACCTCCCAGGCCTCATGTCCGAACGCCGTGATGCGGCCGTCCTTGCCGGCGCCCATGCGGATCCGATGCCGCGTTTCGGCTCGATAGGTCTGCGTACCGAAGGCTTGCATGCGATTGACGACGCAGCGAACCGGCCGGCCGATGCGCCGCGCCGCGACGGCAACGATCGCAGTGCGTGCCGTCATCGGCCCCTTGGAGCCGAAGGCGCCGCCGATATAGGGACTGACGATCCGCACATTGGCCGGATCGAGCTTCAGTTGGCGTGCCAGTTCCACCTTCCAGCCCGTAACATTCTGGCTGGGCTCGTGGATCGTCAACTGGTCGCCCTGCCATATGGCCGTGGTCGAAAACAGCTCGATCGGATTATGATGTTGGGTCGGCGTCGAATATTTTTCGTCGATCTTCACCGTCGCATCCGCCCAAGCGGCGTCGAAGTCACCGGCCTTCGCATCCTCCTTGAACATCGGGCTTTTGCCGGCAGCCGGTTCCATCTTCACGCCCTTGGAATCAAAGCTGGCGCTGGGCCGTTCGTCCTCGTAGTCGGCGCGGATCAACATCGCTGCCTCCTCCGCCGCCTCGAAGGTTTCGGCGACCACCAGAGCGATGATCTGACCATCGTGAAAAACCGTCTTGTCGTGCAAAGGCCCAATCGAACTTGCGCCGGTGTTGCCGAATTTCGGCATGTCGGTCTTGTCCAGATCGCCATAGGTGACGATGTCCAGCACACCGGGTACGGCCCTGGCGTCTTTCGTGTGAAGTTCGGAAACCTTGCCCCGGGCAATGCTGCTGGTGGCAAGGGCACCGTGGGCGACGTTGGCCGTGACGATGTCGGCGGGATAGCCGGCCTGTCCGGTAACTTTTAGCAGGGCGTCAATGCGAACAACGGGATCGCCCTGGTTTTCCCTTGGAGCGGGTGCAGCTTGGTTCATGGCTCAGCCCTTCATATCCCGGGTTTCGAGCAGCGCCCGCACCAGCGTGCGCTTGCCGAGCGGTATCTTGAATGCGTTATGCTCGCGCGGTGTGGCATCGGCGAAAGCAGCCTCTGCGGCCTCCTGCGCCGTGGCTTCGTCAAGCACTTTGCCCTGTAGCGCGTCCTCTGCTTCGCGCGCACGCCACGGCACCGTCGCCACTCCGCCGAGCGCAATGCGCGCACTCCTTACCGTCTCGCCATCCATGTCGAGCGCGACAGCCGCGGACGCCAGCGCAAACGCGTAGGATTCGCGATCGCGTATCTTCAGATAGCGCGACCGGCTGGCCCATCGTGCGAGCGGCACTTCGATGGCGGTAATGAGCTCGTCGGCGGCCAGATCCGTCTCGATGTCGGGCGTCTCGCCCGGCCGTCTATGCAGCTTGGCAAAAGTGAGCGTGCGCCTTCCCCGCGAACCTTCGACATCGACGGTGGCGTCCAGCGCAACCAGCGCCTGCGCGAAATCACCATGATACGTGGCAATGCAGGCAGCGCTCGTACCCAGCACGGCATGCTGGCGATTGGACCCTTCCATCGCAGCGCAGCCGGAGCCCGGTTCGCGCTTGTTGCACGGCCAAGATATCTCTCGAAAATACTCGCAGCGCGTACGTTGCAGCACATTGCCGCCCAGGCTCGCCATGTTGCGAAGCTGACCGCTGGCAGCGAATTTCAGGCTGTCGGCGAGGACCGGGCAACGGCGCCTGACATCATTGTTGTCTGCTGCTTCACCCATACGGACCAGCGCACCAAACCGGATCTTATCATCGTCTATCCTGATCTGCCGCAAGGCCGGCTCGGCAAGAGTGTTGAGGTCGAGCAGTCGCTCCGGCCGCGCGACACCGAGCTTCATGTAGTCGGCTAGATTGGTGCCGCCGGCGATGAACTGCGTGTCGGCACCGGTTGGCGGAACATGCACAGTATCGGGACGGGACGCCATGGCGATTGCCGCGGAGACGCTGGTTGGTCTTTCATATACGAATGCGCGCATCCTAAGCCCTCCTGGTCTCGTCGCGTGCCTGGACGATCGCCGCAACGATGTTGGGATAGGCCGCGCAGCGACATAGATTGCCGCTCATATATTCGCGAATATCGTCTTCCGACCCAGCATGGCCTTCGTTGATGCAACCGATGGCGGACATGATCTGACCCGGTGTGCAATAGCCGCATTGAAAGGCATCGTGGTCGACGAAGGCCTGCTGGACCGGATGCAATTCCCCTTCCGCCGAAGCCAGGCCTTCCACCGTTGTGATCTCTCGGCCCTGGTTCATGACGGCAAAGCTCAAGCAGGACAGTACCCGCTTTCCGTCGATCAGCACCGTGCAGGCACCACACTGACCGTGATCGCAACCTTTCTTGGTGCCGGTCAGGCCGACATGGTCGCGCAGCGCGTCAAGCAGGCTGGTTCGGTTGTCGAGCGCGAGGTTGTAGGTTTGCTTGTTGATACGCATCGAAACCGCCGACAAATCGCGCGGTTCGGCCGGTTTTGCGGGCGCGGGCTGGGCAGCTCTCGTTGGGGAATTTACAAGCGGCATCACCGCCGCCGCCGAAACAGAGGCCGTCATGAACATGCGTCTGCTCAGGCCACTGGAAATCTTGGCATCGGACATGGCTGGCTCCGGGCTGGCTGGGTCTCAAGCGGCCCAAACCACTCGCGGAGGGCAAAGTTCCCTCCTCACGAGCCTGTGATCCTTTTTTCTGTCGGCGGGATCGACGCAATCGGAACCTCCCCGGTCAAGCGCTGGTTGTGTGCCAACAGCCGGAAGGAGGCGATCATGAGCGATGGTCGGCATGGCAAGGACGGTGACAATGGACCCGTATTCTCTGCGGAGCAGGCGAAACAAGGCGAGATCATCCTGCGAACGCGCACGCGTCGGGTCGTCTTCATAGCCGGCTTGGTCGGCGTCGTGATCCTGGCCCTCGTCGTCAGGTTGGCAATCGGCTGAACCAATCCCCCTCGCCTTGCTGCTGCACTCTCCCCGGCCCGAAAGGCGCTAGCTTGGGCGGCGCGGCGGTGTTTGGCCATGCATCGCGATGCGCCATTGGCTACGCGACTTCTGTTGGAACCAGCGCGTCGAGTCGACGTTCAGCCCTTATTCAACAGGAGGAACAGGCCATGCCACGAGGCGAGAAATCGAAATACACTGACAAGCAGGAGCGCAAAGCCGACCACATTGCCGAAGGCTATGAGAAGCGCGGGGTTTCCGACAAAGAGGCAGAGCGGCGCGCATGGGCTACCGTCAACAAGGACGATGGCGGCGGCAAGAAGGAAGGCGGTTCCGGCCGCGGCAAACACACGGGCCATCCTGCAGCGCACAAAGGCGGCAAAAGCGGCGGCAAGGCATCGGCATCACGGTCTGCCGCAAGCCGATCGGAATCGGCAAGGAAAGCTGCGGCGACCCGCAAGCGCAATGCGGAACACCGCGCACATTGATATGAGGCCGGCACTGAATGCGGCGGGAGCACAGGGATGAAATCGCAGCTCGTCAATGAGATCGGCGGACAACGGACATTCGTCGTGGTGCTCGACCCAGGCGAAGAAGCGTTCGCGGCACTGACCGCCTTCGCGGTCGACCAGAAGATCGGCAGCGCGTCCTTGACCGCCATAGGGGCTTTCGAGAAAGCCACGGTGGGCTGGTTTGATCCGGCCTCGAAGACCTACCGCAAGATCCCTGTCGACGAACAGTGCGAGGTTCTAAGCGCGATCGGCGATGTCGCACTGGGCGACGACGATAAGCCCAGCCTGCACGTCCATGCGGTGCTTGGATTGAGCGACGGCACCACTCGGGGTGGACATCTGCTTGACGGCATCGTTCGGCCAACGCTCGAAATCACCCTGGTGGAAGCACCCGGTCATCTGCGTCGCAGCAAGCGTCCGGAGCTCGGTGTCGCGCTGATCGATCTGGACGATTGATCTACAGCCCTCTAGAGCAATTCCAGGAAAAGTGTGATACGGTTTTCCGTCTGGGAAACAAAGAGTTAGAGTGGGTCGCCGTTTCCATGAAACGGTGAACTGCTGGCTCGTTCTCACGTTTTCTTGCTCCGCTCAGCTGATGCAGTGTCCGGCGGCGCTTCCCAGCCAAACACGCTGCGCCCGCCGAGCTGATGCGACTGGTCGAATTCTCCCGCGACAATTTCCTTCAGGCTGGGGCCGGTCACGTATCGTTCGACTTGCCGCGACTGATCGTCGAGCCGCCTCAAGGCACCGATTTCTTCATCGCGACCGAGCTTTGCCTTCTGCACGGCCGACTTCAGAACCCCGATCGTCTCGTCATAGACCTTCAGCGGTACCGGAAATGGATGCCTGTCCTTGCCGCCATGCGCCAGCGAGAAGCGGCCGGGATCGGAAAACCGGCAAGGCGCGCCATGCACCACCTCGGCAACGAGGGCCAGCGCGCGCACCGTACGCGCGCCGACGCCGGGGACCAGAAGGAGCTCGGCGAAATCGGTGGGACCGCGGTCCGCGGCGGCTGCGATATTGCCGTGAAGACGATGCATGACGACATCGCTTTCGCGAACATCATGGTGGGCCGGCATGACCAAATGCGGCAGCAGCGGCTGCTCCGGTTCTTGCCGGCGCGTCGGCTCCGCGCAACGCTCCAATGCTGCAAGCTCGCCCAGGATGCGATCGGGTCCGAGGTCTTGCAAAAGGTTCAGTTGCCCTTGGCGCGACGCGTCGGCGCGCCTGTCGGTCAGGTTGACGATCTCACCTTGATGGACGCCCTCGATGGCGGCATGCGGCTGCTCGACAAAACTCTTGAGGCCCTCGGAGAGCCAATGGTAGCGGCGCGCCACCTTGCTGTCACCGTTCATGCCTTGCTGCACCACGACCCAGCGACCGTCATCGGTGACGATGAAACCATGCAGATAGAGATCGAAACCGTCCTGGACAGCGGCGCTGTCGACCTTGGCGACAAGCCGGCTGACGGTGGCCAGGCCCGCTCCGTCGAAGCCGACGCGTTGGCCGATGGCCTCCAGCTCATGCGGGGTTTTGCGCGAATGCACGCCGCGACCACCGCAGACATGAATGCCGAGCTCGCCGGAAAGCGGCGTAAGGCCACGCTTCAAAGCGCCCACGACGCTGGTCGTGATCCCCGACGAGTGCCAATCCATGCCCATGACAGCACCAAAGGACTGGAACCAGAATGGATGCGCCAGCCGCCGCAGCAGCTCGTCTCGACCATAGTGATGAATAATCGCCTCGCACATCACGGCGCCAAGACGCGTCATGCGGTCGCCGAGCCATTTTGGCACGCGCCCGCCATGGAGTGGAAGATCAGCACTTCCCGATCGTTGCGTCACGTCTGCTACCTGTTCTGGTGTCCGTCATTCTCTTAACAGATAGGCAGCCCAACCGCGCAAGGAAGCATGGACACTTCCACTCGGGCCGGGTTAGCGGACGTCAAGTCCAGTTCGAGAGAACCGTTTCCATCTCAACCGTCTCGACCTGCTGCGCGAAACGTTGGTGATAAACCGTCAGCAGTGCATCATGGGTTGCGTCGGAAGAACTGCACAGCGCGTCCGTGACGAGAACCACGCGATAGCCGAAATCGATGGCCCCGAGCACGGTGGCGAGAACACAAACATCTGTTTCGCCACCGGTAATGACCAGCGTATCGATGCCGCGCTCCACCAGAAGGGCTCTGAGGCGCCCTTCGAACCAGGGCGAATAGATGTGCTTGTCGATGATCGTTGCTGGCGGGCAGCAGCCGGCTAAAGACGGCAACAGTTCGGTCATTTCGGGCCCGATCGTCTCGATCGTCAGGGAAGCCCAGCGCTCATAATAGCGCTTCCATGTGCCGACGCCCTGCCCCGGCTTTTCGGCTGGCATGAAGCGTGTAAAGACCGTCTGTGGCGCGCGTCTTTCGACCAGTCTCTCGATCTGCGGGAGAACCCGGGTGATCCAGGGCGTTGCCCATTGAGACGGCTCGGCAAACAGCCGCTGCATATCCACGCAGACATGCATGCATCGATCGCCGAGAGGTCCGTATGCCAGCCCCGGCATCGACATCAGCGCTTCTCCGACCGACGATGCATTTCCCTGTTTCCTCCCATTGTCGGCAAAGACACGCAACGCCGCGCGCAAGCACTGGTTCCTGAGATAGCCACAGGAACCGACGCAAATGGCTGGCGTTTCCGCTGAGATGAATGGAGGTGCTCGCATGAGACCGCGCGATGGACGTTGGAGCCGCAAGTCAGCCGGGGCGCCAAAATGGAACTGAGCGGAGGATGTCTCTGCGGCACGATCCGCTTCCGCGTTGGAAGCGAACCGAGAGTGCATTATTGCCATTGTGATATGTGCCGGCGAACGACCGGCAGTGCGTTCGCGGTTCTGGCCTGGGTGCCTTCCCAAAGCGTGACCTGGACCAATGCGACGCCGACCTATCGCAGATCTTCACCGATTGCCCGGAGGGGCTTCTGCTCCGCCTGCGGATCGCCGCTCAGCCTTGCCTATGACGCATCGCCCGGAGAGATCGCGCTACATGTCGGAACGTTCGACGATCCGGCTCGCCTGGAGCCGCGCTACAATTATGGATCGAGGCAGCGACTTGGCTGGGTTTGCTGCGGAATAGACCTGCCGCACCACGATACCGAGGAGCGATGGTAAAACCATGTCTGAAGGGCAAGCCAGATGAGCATCTTTTACCGGGCGGCCAAGATTGCCGAAGAGGTACACGCAGCACAGCGCGACAAGACCGGGCGACCGTATATCGAGCACTGCCGCCGGGTCGTCGACGCGGTCGAAACCAGGGACGAGAAGGTCGTCGCCTATCTCCATGACGTCGTGGAAAAGGGCGAAGGCTGGAACCGGACCAGGTTGGACGAGGCCGGTTTTGGCCCGACGATCGCTTCGGCCGTCGACGCCATGTCGCGCAGGGATGGCGAGGACTACTTCGCGTTCGTGCGACGAGCGGCATCGAATCCATTGGCGCTGCCGGTGAAGCGCGCGGATCTGGCGGACAATATCTGGCAGGCCCGACAGGTTGGGGCATCGACTGTAAAATATGAGGAGGCACTACGCATCCTTGATGACGAGTCTCCGCGCCGTCAGCACCAGCCTTGAATTCAGATCGCCCCGCTGCGAACGGGCAATCTACTCCGGGACGTGGGGCGTGTGCCGTCTGTCCTCCGCGGGCTCAGCATCGATGCGCGCCTTTTCCGGATCGAATGCACCATGACGTGCAATGGGCCGCGCCGCGGTTTCAGGCGTCTCGTATGCCCACATGAAATCGTCAGCCGAGCTGCCCACCGCATGGACGCGCCAGTAGCTCGCGGTGCCTTTCGAAGGGGAGCGGCTGGTGGTGTTCGTCTTTTCGAAAAGGTCGAAATAGATGTCTTCGAAAGGGATGTAGAACACGGGCTCATGTCCTTCTTCCTGCAGCACTTTCGCCCGTTCCGTAGCAGCGACTATGGCGTCGGAAAATCGTACCGTCACCGTGCCGACAAACGGTTCTATGGCCAGCTGGCCAGTATGGTGTGCTGACATTGCGTCTGAAGCTTGCATTCAAATTCTCCCTGGCTGCCGATTGATTGCGAGACCGCATTTCGGTTCGTCTTGCATGGAGACGAAATGCGCGGCGATGCGTCAGGTTCCCGCCTCTACTATGAGGTCGGATGACGACCCCACTTCAGCGTTTGCCATGGCTGTCCAACAATCGCGAAACCTGATCAGAAGCCTCACGCGTCGGGAAGTGTCCGATGCCATCCAGCACCACCCGCCTGTAGAACGCGGTGAAATGCTCTTCGAGCCCCTCTGAGGACTGGGCAAACACAACGCGGTCCGCGCCACCATGAAGCGTCAGGATCGGCACCGTGATGATCTTGACCGCTGCTTGCCGGCGGGCGAGTTCGGCATAGCGGGGATCGGGCTCGGCCTCTTCCCATCGGACCCGATAGGAATGCAACGTCACATCCGCCCAGTCAGGATTTTCGAACGAACTCGCGACACCATCGAAAATAGCGTCGTCGAACCAGCCTGATGGACCCCAGCTGTCCCACTGGTATCTGGCGAATTCCTTGCCGTTGTTTCGTACGAACTCGGCGCCCCGTGCCGTTGCCATGAACCATTGATACCAAAATGCTTTCGCTTGTCCGGGCGCCGGCGTTGCTGGTTTGCCTGGTTGCCAGCCGAGCGACAGCGCAGCACAGCACTTGATGCGGTCCGGGAAAACCGACGCGAGCAGATAGGATATCCGGGCACCCCAATCGTGTCCGACGACCGCAAAGCGGCTGAGGCCAAGCGCATCGGCAAAATCCAGCACATCCTGCGCCATCGCGGCAATCTCGCCCGAGCGCATGATTTCTTTTGACAGGAACGATGTCGGCCCGAAGCCTCGCAACCAAGGCGAAAACGTCCGGAAGCCAGCTTCATGAAGGACCGGTGAAATCCGAGCGTATGTCGTCGCGTCGTCGGGCCAGCCATGCAGCAGGATAACCGGGGCGCCGTCCTGCGGTCCACCATCGAGATAGGCGACGCGCAGCAGAGGTGTGTCGCAATGTGAGACGGAGTTCATTGGCTCTGAGGCGCAATAGCTGGCTTATCATCACCAGTCGCGGACTCTGGCCTGGCGGCCTGGTCAACTTGTGGGTTCTTGTTGATGGGGCCGGTGTTGGCTTTCATCGGCTCGATATTGTTGTCGCAGGCGCCGAGCGTAAGGCCAGCGGCCAGGACCAGGAGTGAAAAGAACCTCTTCATCGAAACCTCCTCTGGTTGCTGTCCGGCAAACGAGGTTCCACCAATTTGGTTGCCTGATCGTCCTCTCAAGACGCCACGGCATCTGACGATCAACGCTTCAAGCTATTGGAATCGGCTGCAACTGTCGGATCAGGCAAAACCGGGCCACGTTCAGTCTCCGAACCCTCAGCCTCGATCTCCTGCACGGCCTGGTCCCAGTGCTCCTGCTCGCGGCCAGCCGGCCGGTCCTCTTGTTCCCAGATTTCATGGGCTCGCCGTTTGATCTTTTCTTCCCTGCTGTCCATGACCAGATCCTCCAATTCGTCAGTCTCAATTCCGGGCCATATTTTTTGTTCCTCCTCTGTCGGGAACAGCCGCTGCCGGAGCCGCGATTTCGGGGAAGGCGCTTGTGGATTGCGTGGGACGAAACCGCTTGGTAATTTTCGTACTGATATTTTTTCGTGACACACCGATGCCCGCAGCTTTATGAATCTGGCTATCGGCCAGCGCCGAGCACGTCCCTCTCCGATCCCACTGCCCGGCGCTCAATGCCTGATCGCCCGCCGCACCGATATGGCGGGCTGTTGCTTCGATTGGAGGTGACGCCCATGCGGGAATTGCCGAAAGACATCGACGCCGATGTGGTCATCGAAATCAGCAAGCTGCTGGACGACAGCCCGCTTTTCGTCCCGGTGCGGGTCCATGAACTTGCGGCCAGGGTGAGGCAGAGGGTGAAGACCGGCCTGCCGGATCTTTCGATCGAGGAACTGATCGTGGAGATGGCCTCCGTACGTCAGCTGGCCATGGCCTTCGATCTGCCTGGATCGGAGAATGTCGTGCAAATCCCGGTGCGGTATAGCCGCTAGCACCGCGGCATCACACGCTCCATCCGGAGGTCAGGACAAGCGATGCCTCAAACATCTGCGCACCGATCTCATCGCGTACTTTGACGGTTACCTTGACGAAATCGCAGTCGGGCATTTCGTCTTGGGCAACATCCTGGAAAATACGAATTGCTTCCGCTCTGGCTTGTTCCCGGGATTCGAACAGCTGCCCGTTATCATCGGGTATCGCGCCGTCACCGTTTTGAAGATCGAAATAGTACCGCTTCATTTTCGGGCCACGCTGGAAACATCTGGCGGGTCAATGTTTTCGCTTTATTGGTGGTTCCTGCCCGCTCGGCGGCCGTGCTGGTGAAGACGTGGTCGTTCAACGCACCGCAGCGCGAAGCGCCGATAGGAAAAGCACAACGCCAAGGCGTTGAGGCCGGCGGCGATGGCATGCGAATACTCCCATTGGCGCCGCAGCAGCTCCCAGTTTTCAGGCAGGACAGTCCAGTTCCGGGTCGCCTGATTGATTGGATAGGTCAGCGTCCAATTGTGTGGCGCCGATGCTGAGAAAGGCGACAACAACCAAGCCGAAAGATGCACTCGCTCGGTAGAGCAGGATCGCCAGGGCGGCCGTAGAGAGCAATGCTCCCAGCACTACGATGGCGAACAGGCTCCATCCATCATAGGCGCGTTGCGCAGCCAGATAGTTCGGCCCGTCGAGCTTCATTTTGTTGAACATCGTGAAGAAATGCGCGGCGGCCGGAACGAAAGCCAATACAACGAAAATGAAGCTGACCACTCTCAGACTATAAATTGCCATATCCGGTCTCCTCTCAGGAGAGAGCTAGGGCAATCGGCAGAGTTGAAAAGGTCGTTTTAGCGGCGGCTTTCGCCCGCGATCGTATGATCTCAAGCGAGGTCGTTTTTTAGCCCTCACTCAACTATCTCGGAACATTTTTTTTGGGTGCTGGTTCTACGCACTGAAGGGACGAACCTTACCCAGGGAGATTTCCCCATGAAACATGTTCTCATTACCAGCATGCTGGCGATCGGGCTCGGCTGTGGAACGGCGATGGCTCAGACACAACAGCCCGAAAGCCAGTCTGGCGCAGACGCCAATTGCGCTTCCGGGCAAGCTGGCTGCCAGAATGGTTCCAAGATGGGCGAGCAGGCTCAGGACAAGACCAAGCTGAAGACCGACGAGCAGGCTCAGGGCAAGGCCGGCACAACCAATCAGCAGGCCCAGGACAAGACCAAGCTGAAGACCGACGAGCAGGCTCAGGGCAAGGCCGGCACCACCACCGACCAGCAGGCTCAGGACAAGGCCAAGATGCAAACCGACGAGCAGGCTCAAGGCAAGGCCGGCACCACCACCGACCAGCAGGCTCAGGACAAGGCCAAGACGCAAACCGACGAGCAGGCCCAGGGCAAGGCCTCGACGCAGGATACGACGTCGACCGGTTCCATCAACAACGTGACGGTGGAGCAGAAAACCGAAGTCACCCAGATCATCCGGGAGACGAAGGTCGAGCCTGTGTCCAACGTCGATTTTGACATCACCGTCGGCGTCGAAGTTCCGCGGCAAAAGGTCAGGCTGCATCGTTTGCCGGCTCGTATCGTCAAGATCGTTCCCGCTTACGAAAGCTACGAGTATTTCGTGCTTGCGGACGGCCGGATCGTGATCGTTGATCCGGATACGTTCAAGATCGTCCTGATTTTGACCTGATATGTCCGAGCAGTGGTGCGCCCCCCACCCGGCGGGGCCCCCAAGCAGGGGTGCGATGTTTTAAAAGACACACCCCACAAGCCCCGCCCCGCCCCCGGGGGGCCCCCCCCCCCCCCCCCCCCCC